>NZ_JBANSN010000004.1:0-256533 GCF_037070215.1 Vreelandella arctica
AGGGGTTATATTCCACAGCGACCAGGGCAGTCATTATACGAGCCGTAAGTTTCGTCAGACACTCTGGAAATGCCAGGTAAAACAAAGTCTAAGCCGACGTGGTAATTGCTGGGATAATGCGCCAATGGAGCGTTTCTTCAGGAGCTTAAAGGTTGAATGGGTGCCAACGTATGGCTATCGCTCATTCTTGCAGGGGCAGCATCATATCGTGAACTATTTAATCGGGTATTACAGCCAGCTTAGGCCTCACCAGCATAACGGTGGTATGAGTCCGAACCAGGCAGAGGAAAAGTACTGGGTTAACTATAAAGCGGTGGCCAGTTTTACTTGACCACTACACTGCCCGCGCCTGCTGCCGGATAAGCGTTCGGTAAAAGTGTTTCAGCGGATGGCAGAAAGGGCGCAGATAGAGCATCGATACTCGTTCCTGGAACCCCATTTAGATGAAGATAATTTGGACGTAGAAGGCTTCTATAAAAATGAAGCATTTCCTGACACTCAGGGGCGCATGCAGTTTTATGAACGCTTTGCTTTCATCTTGGCGAAGCGCGCACTGGATCAACTTGATCTCTCTGACACCACCCATTTGGTGACCACTACTTGCACTGGCTTTTATGCGCCGGGGTTGGATCATCAATTGATTCATCATTATGGGTTACCAGCGAATATCGAACGCACTAATGTCGGCTTCATGGGCTGTTATGCTGCGATTAATGCGCTTAAGTTAGCTCGACACATTGTGCGCTCGGAGCCAGACGCAAAAGTGTTGGTACTCAACCTTGAACTCTGCACTCTGCATCTTAAACCCACGGGCACGCTCGAAGAGATTTTGTCGTTCGCCATTTTTTCCGATGGTTGTGCTGCAAGCATCGTGACGGCGGAGCCAGCTGGTCTCGAAATACAGCGTTTCAACGCGGATGTACTACCGGAAACGGAAGCATTAATTACCTGGCGTATTGGCAATCAAGGCTTCGATATGCAGTTGTCAGGGAAAGTACCTGGCATTATTGCCAGCCACTTACCGCTGATGATGACTAAGCTGCTGGATGGTTATCAACGCAGTGATATCGCGCACTGGGCAATTCACCCCGGTGGGCGCACGGTATTAGATGCTGTAAAAGCAGGGGCGGAGCTTGAGGAGCATCACTTGACGGAATCGCGTGAGGTGCTTAGAAAGTTTGGCAACATGTCGTCGGCCACTATCATGTTTGTGCTTCAGGCAATGATGAACAACCCTAAGAAGCCGGGCCCAGGCCTCGCCATGGCCTTTGGTCCTGGACTAACGGTCGAAAGCATACTTTTTGACCTTAAGGGATAAGGCAGTCATGCCGGATTTCAGTCAGCGCAGCGATGAGAAGGAGCTTATGGATGAAGAAGATATCTCCTTCGAAGAATTCCACGATTGCCTCATCGGCCTAGAGCGTATCAATCATTTAACGTTAGCGTATCGTCCGACCTTGCAATGGCTTCGTCCTTGGGTCGAAAGCAGTGAACGCCTCATGGTACTGGATGTAGCCAGCGGCGGTGGGGACATGTTGCGACAGATCGCCAAGGAGTGGCCTGAGCGAACAGCGGCCGCAAACGGCTGCCGTATGGTCGGTGTTGATCTAAACCACTGGGCTAAAAAATCTGCCGAATCATGGCCGTCATCTACAGCAATCCGTTATCAAACCGCGGATGTGTTTGAGTTCGAGCCAGACCAGTCCATTGATCTGATTATATCGTCGTTATTTACGCACCATCTTACCGATAACCAGATTATTGAATTTATGCGCTGGATGAACCATCGTGCGCGCAAAGGCTGGTTTATCAATGATCTACATCGGCATCCTGTTCCCTATTATTTTATTAAGTCAGCGACTGCCCTGTTTAGCCGCAACCGTTTGATTCGTCATGACGCCGCCGTCTCGGTCGCGCGTGCCTTTACCGTGGCTGACTGGCAACGCCTGATTAGCCAAGCGGGGCTCGATCAACATGTGCGTGTAAAGTGGTTTTTTCCGTTTCGTATCTGTGTTTCCTGCCATAAAGATGCTCACTGCTAATGAATGAAGAAGGAGTCATTATAGGCGGCGGCCCAGCGGGTGCAGCGGTGGCTATTGAGCTATCCAGGCACGGTATTCCGGCACGCGTATTGGAACGTAAACCGGGCCCGCACCACAAAGTGTGCGGCGAGTTCATTAGCTTTGAAGCCGCTCACTACCTTGAAAAATTAGGGATAGGTTTAGCGGCATTAGGGGCCGAACCCATTCGCTACGCTCGGTTTTACAACGGCGAGAGTGAGCTTCGCTTCGAATTGCCTTTTACCGCGTGGAGTTTATCCCGATACCGATTGGATAACGCACTGCTTGAGCAGGCCAAAACTGCGGGAGCAGCCGTTGAACGTGGCACAGCAGTCAGACATTTAACGCGGACTGACGATGGGTGGAGGCTACTTACCAGAAACAGACTTAGCGCCCGCGCAGCAATTTCAGCAAAAACGGTGTTTCTCGCCACTGGCAAGCATGAACTGCGCGATTGGAAGCGCCGGGGGCGCGCCACTCGCCACCCTGATTTCATTGGTTTTAAAATGCACTTTAGTCTCAGCGCAATGCAGCAGAACCCATGGCAGGAAACGGTTGAGGTTCATTTATTTGAGGGGGGGTACGCCGGTTTTGAGCCGATAGAGAAGGGTGGTGTTAATCTTAGTTTTTTAGTCAGGCAGGATATCTACAAGGCGTGTGGCAGCCATTGGCCTGGTTTGCTTGAATGGTTGAGTAATACGTCATCCCACATGAAGCAGCGCCTCGCCAGTTTAACACCGTGCTGGCGTGAGCCCTTGGCAGTTTCTGGTGTTCCTTATGGTTATCTCCGCTCTCCCGGTGACTCGCAGCCTGGCCTGTTCCCGCTGGGGGATCAAACAACGGTTATCCCGTCGTTCGCAGGTGATGGCATTGCGATTGCCCTGCATACGGCATCCCTTGCAGCCCGCGTGCACGCCTCGGGTGGCGATTCCTATATGTATCAACGCTTGGCCTACAACGATCTAAGGCGACCAGTCCGTAATGCGGAGCTACTGGCGAGCGTGCTCTCTTATCGCTTAGGCCGAAAGGCAGCTTTCCTATGTGCACGGCTATGGCCAACAGTGTTGAGAGAAACGATACTTCAAACGCGGGTTGGCCTATCTCACCGCAGTCGATAGCTGCCTGCTTGTAAAATCGGCATTGAAGCGATTTGCTAAGGCGATTAGCTTACCAAATCTATGCAGGTCAGTGATCATCACTCAGGTTGTGGAATTCACGATTTTTTCTTATTAATTACTACGCATTAGACTACATTTATGCGAGGTTAGCGGCCTATCATTAAGCAAGCCCCATCATAAGTGTATGGAGCATTCACTAAAGTGGAATGCATAAATCGTAAAATATTTGCGGCAACCTGGCTAAGTACGACCGAGACCCCTTCGGTCGCCGTTGCTGCGTTTGAGAGGTTTCATGCTTTTAAAGCTTCTTTTGTGGGCCAGCCGAGTGCTGGTTCTTTTGATGGTGGTGGTATGCCTTCTACCTTTGTTACCCAGTGGTGAGTGGTGGGTCAGGCTGTGGGATTTCCCTCGTTTGCAGTTAACCGCCGCGTTGGTGTTTCCGCTTCTTCTGTTAGCTATCCATGCGTGGCTCAAGCGTCCACAAAAAGAGCATGCCGCCTGGGTAGCCGTTATCCTGGTCATTGCTGGGTGGCACCTTTACCACATCTTGCCCTTTACCCCCGTTTGGCCCACCGAGGTTCCGTCGGCGGAGATGCGGTCCAATGATGATCGGACAACATTAAAAGTGCTGACCGCGAATATTACCTTCAAAAACGATCACTATGCCGAATTGATAGATATGGTGCGGCTTGAGGATCCAGATCTCTTGCTGTTGATTGAAGTTGATAGCGCGTGGGAAGAAGGGTTGGCACCGCTGGACGACTATTACGATTATCGGGTGGGAGAGGTGCGTGACGAAGGTCAGGGGCTAGTGCTTTGGTCGCGTTATCCGCTTCTGGAAGAGCAGGTTGAACACTTGGTCTCAGAGCGCAGGCCTTCGGTTTTCGCCACCCTTGATGTACCAGGCATAGGGCCCGTGCGGTTTGTTGGCGCTCATCCTGTTCCTCCCGGCCTTGAAGAAGATATCGAGAGCGAGGATGCCGAGGCAAGACGGGACAGCCGTGAACGCGATGCGGAACTTATGCTGATAGCCGAGCATGTGCAAGAAGACCCGGATAATCGCTGGATCGTAACCGGTGATTTTAACGATATGGGCTGGTCGCATACCACGCGGCTGTTTGCCGATTTGAGCGATCTAAAAGACCCACGTCGTGGCCGACGATTGCTGAGTACTTACCATTCGGCGTACCCGTTTTGGCGCTACCCAATCGACCATCTGTTTGTTTCTGATGGGCTTCACCTTGTTGAGCTTGAACGGGTCAAAGTGATTGGCTCCGACCACTTCGGGATCGTTACGACGCTTGCTGTTGGGCGCAAAGACCAGGAAAAGCCCGAAGCGTCAGAGGAAGAAGAGGAGGAAGCACAAGAAATGGTCGAAGAGGGTGAAGAAGACGCCGCCGAGCATGATGCGGGTGCTTCAGAGTAGGGCAGCTTATGATTGAGCTAAGTGCTTTATCTGGCATTGCGTTAATCAGAGGCTTCCTAGCCCGGATTTCTCATAGCACCTCAGCCAGTACCGCACCCAAGACGTAATGCCACTAAAATCTATTGGCACGGCTTAAATTGCCTACTTTTTAACCACTTTCCGCCGTTCAGACACACTTCCCCCTTTCCCCCATTGCGTCGGGCCGGGGGCGCCCGAGCATTCAGTTCGGCACCAACTGCCTGACGAGATCGGATAATTCCGCTTTATAGGGGTAGCTGTCACTCATCAACACCCGGATTCGGCGCGTATTGCGGATGATGACCGCGCCCACTTTGATGAGTTTGAGCCTTAGGTTGCTTGGGCACATGCGCTGAAAGGGGGCTTCTTCAGGTAAGTGCGTAAGCGCTCGAACAGCGTATAGGCAAAGCCCGACAAGATGAGCCGCCACTGATTGGCCCACCAGTGCGTACTGGAGGTCCGGTCAGCAAACAGGCTCAGTTGTTGACCCTTGATTCGGTTTTCCATGTCGCCCCAAGCACAGTACTGCTCGTAGAAAAGCTTGAAGCCGTCGTCGTAACGGGAGCTGATGATAAACCGGGGGTTGGAGCGCTGCTCGCTTTCTTCTATACGAGCGACCACCCAGCGTGGGTATTTCCAAGAGTGTGCTTGATACGGGAAGCGGAACGTCTCTGCCACTTTCCCTCCCACCTGCCATTGGGTCTTGCGCACCAGCATCATGGGCACGTCCACTTCCTTGAGCAGCCGTCTGTTCTTACCGATACCCACGATATAGTCAACGTGATGCCGATCGCACCAGCTCAGCATCCGGGGGCGACAAAAGTGACTATCACCTCGTAACACAATGCGCGTATCGGGCCAGTACTGGTGAATAAACCGCACCAGTAACGCCAGGATGGCCCAGCTGTGATGGCTGTCGCTGTAGTCACTGGTACGCAGATAGCTCACTAGCAGATGGCGGCCACAGAAAACATACAGAGGGAAGTAGCAGTGGTGATCGTAATAGCGGTTAAAGAACTTGCCGGGTTACTCGCCGTGCACGGGAATATCGTTGTCATTAAAGTCCAGCACGATCTCCTTGGGTGGTTGGTCATGCTGCTCAATGAAGTGATGCCACAGTAACTCATGGGCCTTCACCATCGCTTGCCGGTCTACCTTCTGCTCGCTCCGACACAGTGTAGACTTACCCGCCAAGACTTCATCTTCACCTAACGCTGTCTGAAGCGCCTGATCATAGCGTAGGGCCTCATGGTCGTTAAAATCTTCGTAGCCCGCGGCGACACAGAACACCCGCTGACGAACCAGAGTGTCGATCTTATGACGAACCTGTTCCGGTGCGCGGGGATCATGAAGCACGGAGGCCAAGCGATGCGTCAGGCGATGTTGCTTATCGACTTCCCGTAGCAGGAGCAATCCAGCATCGGAGGTGATGTGGCCGCCGGAAAAATCGGCTTCAATTTGACGGCGGGAGAGTGGCGAGAAGGTCAGTTTTTCAGGTACCATTTTGTAAGCGGCTGTTGGTGTTGGTTTTTGGTGTAAGGCCTTGAAACGTTATCACTTTCAGCCGCGTTCTTTTATACCCCATGATAAATCCGGGTTAAGGGACTTCTACCACAGAGGTAGTAGCCCCATAGTCTCGGGAGTGATTTATCTAGCCGTTTTGCGCTTGATATGGTCGATGACCAAGCCATGCTCATGTTGAGGGCTGAACATCACGATATCTGTATCTTCTTCCGCCCGAACGCTGTGCCCTGGGGGCCAATAAAACATGTCACCCTCTCGGGAAGTTTCCTCAGTGTTATCGGAATACAAAGCGGTAATGGCACCTTTTACCACGTAACCCCAGTGTGGACTTTGACAACTATTCCCTTCTAGGCCATGTAACAACTCGGTGATATCAGTACCGTTGCCAAATGAGAAATACTCAGCGCCCATTTTTCCAAACCCTGTTACATCACCAAAATCCTTTTGCTGTCGGGCGACTGCACCGGGTAAATCTATCTGGACTGGAATGTCTTCTTTCGCAATATGCATAGCGCACCCTCCTTTCCAGGGTACAAATCCAATTTGCCCATAAGAAGTGTAGTTGAGCGGAGGGTAATAGCCATGCTGGTGAGTCACACTGGTTACAGAATACCTGCTTAATGCAGTGCAGCTAATCGCCTGCCGATCCGCCTGCTACTTCATCCGGCACAGTGTGGACTTGCCTGCCAGGGAGTCGTCCTGGCCAACTGCCGTTTGCAGCGCTTGATCAAAGCGAGGGGCGTCATGATCGTTCAGGTCCTCGTATCCAGCGGCCACGCCAAACACCCGTTGACGAACCATGGTGTCTAGCCGGTGGTGTACCTGTTCTGGGTCCCGGTGATCGTGAAGTAATGAGGCGAGTCGGCGAGTCAGGCGATGTGCTAATTATAATAAGAAAAGATGTTGAACTCTAAAATTTGTTAACCGTTTTACTCCATCACCACGTTCCTATGTGTACTAGGCTGGGTGTTATGCCCAGTTTAAAGGAGAGGCTGTATGGATAAGGAGGTCATTGATGCTATCCGCGCCAAAGAGCAGCTACCGGAATCGATGACGGATAGCGAGATTGCCCAAGAGTACAAAGGAACCTACACGGCGGCAAGGGCGGCTATCAGCTTGGACCATAAACCGCTGGATCAAGTATTGGCTGACACGATGGCAAAGATTTTTCCTTTTATGCGGAAGAAGTAATAACCGGAACTTACACGCTTTCGTATCGCCATTGCTATCATTTTGCCAAAAGTAGGGGAGATGGTGGCGATGATTGCTATGACGCTCTTATTTTCGCCCATGGAGGGGCTCTATGCCTAATAACCCACTTAATAGCAAAATGATGCCTTTGACATCGATTAAGAGTGGTGACCTCTTTGAAGTGCGACCTGATGTTGCTGGGCTGACGGTGAAGATCGTCAATGTTTGCTTTGTCGGACACCCCGGTAGCAGCGATTGGGTATTGATTGATGCTGGCATGCCCAACAGCAAAGAATTAATAGCCGAAGTAGCAGTATCTCGTTTTGGAGAAAATGCTCGACCTAAGGCTATTTTACTGACCCACGGCCACTTCGATCATGTTGGGTCGGCTATAGAGCTGGCCGAACATTGGGATGTGCCGGTTTACGCTCACCCCTTAGAGATGCCCTATCTCACTGGGGAAAAACACTATCCCTATCCTGATACCCAGGTGGAAGGCGGACTTCTTGCCAAGCTGTCAGGTCTTTTTCCTAATACGCCGATAGACCTGCGACCCCGCATTCACTCCTTGCCCGACGACGGCAGCGTACCCGGTATGCCCGATTGGCGCTGGATAGCAACCCCAGGCCACACCCAAGGACATGTTTCGTTTTTCCGCGATAGCGACCGCGCCATGATCGTCGGTGACGCTTTTGTAACCGTTCGCCAAGATGAGCTATATCAAGTACTGACTCAACATCAAGAACTTAGCGGGCCGCCCCGCTATTTCACACCTGACTGGGACGCCGCGCGCGACTCCGTACAACATCTAGCAGAGCTTAAGCCCCGTGTGGTCTTGACCGGTCATGGGCGGCCCATGGAGGGTGAGGCTTTGGGGCGTGATTTAGCGGCGCTAGCCCGGGATTTTGACCACATTGCTCGGCCTTTGCACGGCAAGAGTGTTCAATAGCGTTAGTAATTGAAGTGACAGTCACATGGAGGTAGCACATGGCACTCACGGCATTCGCAATTAACTGTACCCTTACACCTTCACCCGCCGAGTCCTCTTGCGAGCGGCTTATAGCGGAGACGCTAACAGAGCTTGAGCGACACGGTGTCACCGGCGAGCAGATCCGCGCAGTCGATTTTAACATCAAACCTGGCGTCACTTCTGATGAGGGAGAGGGGGATGATTGGCCTCAACTTCGTCAGCGAATCCTAGACGCCGATATATTCATCTTGGGTAGCCCAGTTTGGTTAGGGCATCACTCCAGTGTTTGCCAGCGCGTTCTAGAGCGGCTTGATGCTTTCCTGGGTGAGACAGATGGCCAGGGGCGGCTCGTCTCATACGGTTGTGTCGCGGGCGTCGTGGCAGTGGGTAATGAAGATGGCGCGCATCATATTATCGCTGAACTGTTCCAGGGCTTGAACGATGTCGGTTTCACAATTCCAGCGAATGCTTCTACCTACTGGGTAGGCGAAGCAATGCAGTCAACCGATTTCAAAGATTTGAAGCAGACGCCAGAGGTCGTTCAAACCGCAACGGCGGGACTTGCCCGTAACTGTGTTCACCTCGCAACGCTACTGAAGCAAGCTCCATATCCTAATCAAGATAGCTGACACCTGTGTGCGTTAGGCGGAGCGAAGGGGGATTGCTCTAGTGGGACTCGCTGAGCAAACCTCCCATTTGTTGTTCTGAAAGCCGTGTATTGGCCATGTAGTAGACGATATCGCCATCTTTTAGTGGACGGTCTGTGGCAGGGTTGAGCATGTTGTCTTCGCTATCGTCCTGGCCGCTAGCGAGCCCTAAAACAGTGGCGTTGCAGATTCTTTTCGCCTGAATAAAAAGGTCGCCAAAAGTGGCCCCAGCAGGTGGATTACTTATCATCGTTTGATACTGCGTAGCACCGCGATCGACGGCAAGTAGCTCATTAACCACTCGCGAAATACCGGCATCTGAAGCAGAGCGTACCAGCATTTCAAGTGCTAGCGCCTGGGTGCATTCGATACCGGGTAAGGTACGACGTAGCATCGCCGCGGTGTCAGGATTTGCGCAGTGGGCGACAATATGGGCACCTTTCCCTTTTAGGCTGTAGGCACTCAGTGCAACTGTGGCCACCCGGTCATCGCTTGTGTCATAAATAATGATACGGCTGGCGTTCTCAACCCCCGCCCGCTTGAGAAGATCAGCATTGGAAAAACTCTCACCTTTAATAAATTTAAGATCGGCTGGGCGTGGATTGCTCATCTCTTTGGTAACGCAAAGCACTATTTCGTCAGGTAGGCTTTTGTCGGCTTTGAGAATATCCAAAATACGTTCTGTGGTTTCGCCGTGCCAGCCGATAACGAGAGTATGGCCGGTTAGGTGGCTAAAATCGCCTTTTCCTTGCATCTGCAGTCTCCAAAAAAACTGAAAGTGTGACAGTGGCTTTACCAATCAACGCTGCAAACAGCGAAATGCCGCCGGGAATGAGATAGAGCGTGGTGATCCATTTGCCAGCCACTGTTTCGGGGCTGAAATCACCGAAACCGACGGTGCTGGCAACCACCACATAAAAATAAACCCAATCGGTAATGGAGTCGGCCATTGTTTCGCCGACCATGGAAAAAAACGCCCAGGTAGTGCCCATGTGTGCGAGGACTACTAGCAGAAGAAATGTCCATGAGATTTGAAGAGTTGATGCTTTGAGGACGCGAAGCAGTCGCTGGATTACAGGCATTTGGGTCTCTTAGCGTAATAAGTGCGCATGTTCTTTGTTTGGTGGCGCGGAAGTCGAGAATTGAGCGTTTAAGCGTATAGGGAATAAACAAAAAGGGCCGCTAGTAGCGACCCTTTGTTATTTATAAGCTGTAGCTGCTCATAAATAGTAGTGATTAGGCGAAGCGCTTGGCAATCCAGGAAAAAGCGCTCTCGGTAAGTGATTTTTTACCGTGGTGCTCGCGGTACTGACTCCAGACCATACCGCCTGATACTACCGCAAGGCTCATCAACATACTGGCAAGAATAAGTTCATTCATGGCTTACTTTCCTCATCTGAGGTTTTGTCCCGCTCCACATAACCATAGCCGAATGATCCGACAAAGATCAAGAGTATACCCAATCCCACGCCCATCCAAACATTGTCGGTATTTAAGATGGGATTGGTGACTACCCAGCCCGCCGTGAAACAGGTGGCCACTACGATCACGCCCACGTTGCGAGTCGCTTCCAGGAACTGCTGCCGGGTTGCTCGGGCGCCTATTCTTCTGCGTACTGCTGAGGCCCTGCGTTCCTGTAAGCTTTTGTTGAGCCTAGCACGAAGAGCCTCTTGCGGGTCTTTACCATCATGAGGTTCTTTCAAGCGATCACCTATTACTTATTTAGCAAAGTTCATCAAACAAAAACGACCCAGCAACATCGGGTCACGGTTATCGATCAGCGTCAATGGAACATCACGCTAAACCTAGCGGTCATAAAGGTTATGTTCATTTACCAGGATAAGCATATGGATCGTGTATTTGCGTGGGACCATCATCACAATCGAGTCGTTTATCGAATACCTGGCCATCATTTTGACGATGGCAGAGAAGACAGTGATCTTTCTCCGGTGTGGTTGCCTGCAGAAGTCTCGGATTTGCCAGAAGGCGTGGCCGTTGATGACCTGCGTACCGTCTCGGTTAAGGACTAACGGGTACGAATAATCAGTTAGATCCAATAAGCGGATGGAGGCCAGAGCGGCCTCCACCGCTATTGTTAGACATTTTTCTAGCGAATCTCAAGTATCTTCATATTGCTCATTGAGCTGGCGCACTTCTCGATCAGCCTCAGGCTTCGTTGCGCAGCGGTGTCTAACGAACTCGCCATCTCTATCGCTCGCCTCACGCGTATCAACCACCCACCATTCGGGCTGTGAATCAATCTCGGCACCTTCCTTGACAGCTCTGTAGACGATAAACGTCGCCATAATCCTCTCCTTGGTTTGTTATTTGCGCAATTTGAGTCACCTTCACTGTAGACCATCTTTGTGAAAGGCGGGGCTAGGGAGGGCGACATCTGCCGCTTAAAGCGATTGTGTTTAGCCAACAATCGGCTACTATGCGATTAACGTTAACTCTTTGGAAAAACCGCCATGTTAAAAGGTCTGATCGTCTGTTTTGCGGTGTTATTTGCGCAATTGGCGGTGCTGCATGTGATTGATGCTCGTCTCTACAACTCCCCGCAGGATGTTCGTCAAACGGCGATTACCGCAGTGACGCCGCATAAAGACGAAAAAGATGACAAAGAAGAAGGGCAAAGCTGAAAGAGAGCATGTATCCCCAGGCGGTCGACGATAAGCGAGCTGCTATTAATCGCCTCTACCAAGATCGAGAGCGTATGCGTACCCTAACGCTGGGTGGTTTGGAACAATCAAGAGAACAGGGCGCCGCCGACCAACGTTTGGCCAGAGATTAGAATTTTTTTCATAGTAGCGTGTCCAATTGAGAGTTCAGGAAGCCTAGACAATGCTTGCTAAGCTGATTCAACGTTGAATAACCATTGGCGAAGAAGATAGTGTGAAATAGACAAAGGCTTGCGTCTGGAACTCGGTAACGGCATGCTTGTCAGTTGTTGGAAATACCATTAGGGAGCATGAACACATGGCTTACAACGATTCACGTATGGCACGTCCCCAGTCGGGCGGCGTTGCTAATAGTGTTAGTACTAACAAGGTGTTGCGAAACACCTACGCGCTACTGGCAATGACACTGCTGTTTTCGGCAGTAACCGCAGGTGCCGCAGTTGCACTTGGTATTCAACAGATGAACATCTTTGTGTTCTTCATTGGTGCCTACGGCCTGATGTTCCTTGTCCACAAAACCGCTAACTCTGCAGCGGGTTTGCTGGCAACGTTTGCCTTCACCGGCTTCATGGGCTTTACGCTAGGGCCGATCCTTTCTGCCTACTTGACCCTGCCTAACGGCGGTGCGCTGATTATGAACGCGTTGGCCATGACCGGTCTGACGTTTGTGGGTCTATCAGCGGTAGCACTAACCACCAAGAAAGACTTTAGCTTCTTGAGCAACTTCTTGATGGCAGGCGCCATCGTGTTGATTCTTGCCATGATTGCTGGGTTCTTCTTTAATATTCCTGCGCTTTCACTGATGGTATCGGCTGGTTTTGTGCTGTTTGCTTCAGCTGCCATCCTGTATCAAACCAGCGAGATCATTCACCGTGCTGGCGAAACCAACTATATTCTCGCCACCGTGACGCTCTACGTTTCGATCTACAACTTGTTTGTGAGCCTGCTTTCAATTCTGGGTATCATGAGCAACGATTGATCTCTGGGAGCTCTACTAGATGATATGACAGGCCCTATTTTTAGGGTCTGTCTTTTTTTTAGGGTCACCGTCACTAGGTATTAACAACTAGGTATTAAAATGATGCAGTACGGCTTATTGGTAATGGGCGCACCGTACAGCAGCCCGGCCCCTCACTCTGCATTGCGTTTTGCCCATGCCGTGCTGGCGCGCGGGCATCAACTCGCAGGTGTTTTTTTCTATCACGACGGCGTTCATAATGCCTCTTCTCTGATGGCGCCACCGCAGGACGAACTCAATATGCACGACGCCTGGGCTGAGCTGCACCAGCAACATGCGGTCCCCCTGGACGTCTGTATCGCCGCTGCCCTGCGGCGCGGGTTGATGAATGAGTCGGAAGCGCAGCGTCATGGAAAGCAGGCGTATAATCTCTCACCTCCCTTTGAGTTGACCGGTCTTGGCCAGCTGCTTGAGTTGCAGCAACGTGCCGATCACCTCATTACTTTTGCTTAAAAGGAGACCCCATGGCGACGCCCAACGCGCTGTTAGTGATTATTCGACACGCTCCGCACAACTCAAGCTGGTTGCGTGAAGGGTTAGATGCTGCCTTGGTGGCTGCGGCGTTTGGCCAGCCCGTACATCTACTGTTCATGGGACAGGGGATACTGGCTTTGCTGAAAGATCAGAGCAGTGGGGCTGCCGGGCAAAAAGCGACGCTGCCCACTATCGACATGTTGGAAATGTACGATATTGAGAGGCTATGGGTAATGGAAGAGGCGCTGAAAAGCATGCATTTAACCACGGATGCCCTAGTAGAAGGAGTGACCCTCCTAGCGGAACAGCAAGTGCCTGGGTTATTGCAGCAGCACAGCAACATTTTTAATTTTTAGTGGGGCTACTATGATTCTACACATCCTCACCAAAGCGCCTGATAGCAGTGCAGCTGCTCAAATGCAGCAGGCGGTAGGGGCGCAGGATAGCGTGCTGTTGATTGAAGAGGCGGTCACTGCTGTGCTTGCCCCTGCCTGGGAGGCTTGGGAGCAGTGCCCTTCGCGAATCTTCCTGTTATTGGAGGACTTGAGGTCACGTGGTCTTGCCAGTATTGCGGCCGAGCACCAACTGCCTACCCTGGAGATGGACGGCTTTGTAGTCCTTACGGAGCAATACACAAAGACAGTTACTTGGTATTAACTCATGTCAGATCCAAAAATATACCGTTATCTTGATTCAGAAAAAAGATGGAAGCTGGATCCGGAAGGTTACCTAGTTGATCAATCAAAATGGAACGATACCGTCGCTAACCTGATGGCAGAAGAGGAAGGCTTGCCGCTTACGCCTGCTCACTGGGAAATCATTGAAGTCGTTCGGGCGTTCTACCAACGCTACGAAATGGCGCCGGCCATGCGGCCACTCGTCAAGGCAACGAAAAATGCGTTGGGAGAGGAGAAGGGGCGTTCGATTTATCTTATGCAGCTCTTTCCTGGCAGCCCGGCAAAAAGGATTGCCCGCCTAGCCGGGCTGCCCAAGCCTACCAATTGCCTATAACGCACTATTTGCGTTTCCTACGCCACGTCGCCACGGGTACAAACTGACAGCACCACTGCGTCGTCTTGGCTGGTGGAAACGAGCGCATGCCCCATGTCGCTATCAAAGTAGATGCTGTCACCTTCTGCCAGTACCAATGGGGCGTAGAATTCGGTGTAGAGCATGATGTCGCCATGCAGCACCATCAAGAACTCTTCGCCATCATGGCGCACCCACTGGTGATACTCGTCGAAGCTGCGTGCCCGCACAATGGTTTTGAAAGGAATCATACGTTTCTGGGCTAGTTGATGCCCCAGCAGCTCGTGCTCGTAAGTCGGCGTAGGGTGTAGCTGGCCTTTTCCTTTCCGGGTCAAATCGCGCCGCCCCATGGTGTAACGCTCCCGTTTAGGTGGCGTCAGCAGTTGGGGTAGGTCGATGTTGAGACCGGTGGTCAGCTTCTGTACCACGCTGAACGTAGGAGAGACTTGATCATTCTCGATTTTAGAGAGCGTCGAGCGGGCAAGCCCCGTGCGCTGGCTGACATCTTCCAGAGTCCATTGATTGGCAAGACGGATTTGCTTGAGCCGTTCGCCCAGGCGCAGCGGCTCAACAAACGGTTTGCTTCCCGATGCGATACGCAGCGCGGCATGCTGTTCAGAAGTAGCGGTCATAAATTGTCAAATTGGCTGCGTTGGCTTGGGCTAGAAGTAGCTATAAAACGCCCATGATATCACAGCCTTCAGGCCGCCAAGAGTGGTTGCCAATCAGATGCCAGCACTAGGGAACCTCTGCATAGGGCAGACCCAGCAGCGCTTTGAGATGCGCCTCGACACCACTGGCCAGCGACTTAGGGCTATAGCCGCCCTCAAGTACCGAGACAATTCTGTTGTCGGCATAGAGTGTCGCGATCTCCATTGCCAGGTGCGTTACCCAATAGAAGTCTTCATCCTCCAGACAGAGATCCCCCATTGGGTCATCCCGGTGGGCATCGAACCCAGCGGAAATCATGACGAGATCGGGCTTGAAGGCGTGCAAGGCAGGCAGCCAATGGTTTTCCACTACGCGACGGAACTCGCGTCCGTCGCTACCCACTTCCAGTGGGGTATTGACGACGTTTTGCCACTCGCTGCGCAAATAGCGCCAGGGGTAAAATGGGTATTGGAAACTGGTGCAGATCAGCACCTCAGGGTCATTTTTGAAGATATCGATGGTACCGTTGCACTGGTGTACATCAAAATCGAGGATCGCAATACGTTTGGCGCCATACTTGGCCTTGGCATGAGCCGCGCCCACGGCAATATTGTTGTAAAAACAGAACCCCATGGCATCGCTGGCTTCGGCATGGTGGCCGGGCGGCCTTACGGCACAAAATACGTTATCCGCCTGACGTTTAAATACCTGGTCAACACCACGAATGACCGCCCCCGCAGCCACGCGCGCGGCTTTCAGGCTGTTTGGATTCATCATGGTGTCGCTATCTAGCGTAACAATGCCCTCGCTGGGCAAGCACTTTTCCAGGGCGCGCAAATGACGCAAGGGGTGTACCCTAGCCAGGGCTTCTTCGCAGGCTTCTTTGGCATCTGCCTGCATGGTCTGCTGTAATAGACCAGCAAGCGATAGGCGAGCGCGAATAGCCTCCAGACGCTGAGGGCTTTCGGGATGCTCCGGCCCCATATGGTGCAATGAGCAGTCTGGGTGGGTAAGGTAGGCGGTAATCATTCAAACGCTCCATTATTATTGATGCCACCTTAATCGCCTCCATGCCCTACGCGACAGTGTCAATAAGTCGTACAGCCGCTATTTAGTCAGGGGAGACTCGTTCGTGAGCACGCGCTTTTTACACCATTTCTTTGAACCTCATACACTAGCGGTGTTTGGCGCCTCTGAAAAGTCCTCATCGCTGGGCGGTTTAGTGCTGAGAAATATTCAAGAGGGCGGCTTCAAGGGGGCGCTCTGGGCGGTCAATCTCAAGGGGTACCCGCAGGTATTCGGCGCCCCCTGCGTGAGCCGGGTGAGTGAACTGCCTGAGGTACCTGATCTGGCTGTGGTCTGCACGCCTATCGAGGGCGTGCCTGACCTGATCAAAAAGCTTGGTCAGCACGGCGTCAAGGCTGCCCTGGTGCTCTCCGGAGGCGCCTATCTGGATCGCGACAAGGGCAACAAGGGCTCGATTCGCGAACGCATGCTGAGTGCGGCACGCGTTTCCGGTATTCGTGTGCTGGGCCCAGAGTGCATGGGGCTGATTGTCCCGGGTAAAAAACTCAACGCCTCGTATGCCAGTCAGCCGGTGAAGGCAGGTAAGGTCGCCTACCTTGGCCAGTCCGGTATGCTTGCCAATGCGATGATAGATTGGGCCGCGGGGCGGGATGTCGGCTTTTCACATCTGATTACAGTTGGCGACAGCGTTGATGTGCTGCTGCCGGATTTAATCGATTACGTTAACCAGTTTTCTCCCGCGCAAGCCATATTGTTGCATCTGGAGCGCATCAGTGACGCTCAGCACTTTATGACCGCCGTACGTGACGCCTCACGCAACCGTTTGGTGCTGGCCATCAAAAGCGGCCGTACACCAGAGTCGGATATTTCCGGCATGGCACCGACGCCTGGTATCGCCAACCGCGACGTGGTGTTTGATGCCGCTTTTGCCCGTGCGGGCGTTGTGCGGGTTGATGACTCCGACGAACTGCTCGACGCGCTGGAAACCCTCTCGCGAATGAAGCCGCTGAAGGGCGACCGCCTAGCGATTGTCTCGAATGGTTTGGGTCCTGCCATGCTGGCCATCGATAAATTGATCAGTGCCGGCGGCAAATTGGCTGAATTTAGCGCCGAAACCCAGGCTGCGCTACACCGTAGCGAAGTCGATATGAGTAAACCAGGCGAGAATCCGGTGGACCTGGGCGGTAACGCCTCACCCGAGAGGTTTGTCCAGGCACTGGAGATTGTCGCGTCCGACGCCAACGTAGACGCCGTGTTAGTGGTTCATGCCCCCACCCGCATGGCCCCTTCGCTGGTGACGGCCCAGGCCTTAATCGATAACCGCAAGAAGTTTCGCCGTAACCTGCTGACTAGTTGGATGGGCCTAAAAGAGGCACTCAACGCCAGACACGCCTGTAATCTGTCCGGAATTCCGACCTATATTTCGCCTGAAAAAGCGGTCAAGGCGTTTATGCATATGGTGATTTACCAACGCGTTCAGGCGCTGTTGCAGGAGATCCCTCCCAGCTTGCCGTTTTCAACCAGTCCGGAAATTCGTGCCCAATGCCGCACGTTGATCAAAGGGGCAAAAGAGCAGGGTAGGCAGACGCTAACCCACTCGGAAACCGCCCAGGTGCTTGAGGCGTATGGCATTCCAACCGCGCCGAGCGTCTATCTGGCCAACCCGGACGAAGCGCTTGCCCGCGCAACAGAAATCCCCGGCACCAAAGCGCTGAAGGTTGTTCATGAAGGCAATTGCCGCCCTTACCGCTACCGTAAACACCCGCATAAAATTTCGGCAGGCCTGCTGCAGGATTTGGAAACACCCGAACAGGTAGCTGAAGGCGTGCGGCGGCTGGGCGACAAGGTAGCTGAGAAATTCCCCGAATACGCGATCCGTGAATACTGTTTGCAGCCTATGCAGCGTGGCAAACACTCGATGCAAATTTGCGCAGGTATTACTCGCGACCCTGTGTTTGGGCCGCTGATCGTCTTTGGTATCGGCGGCTACAAGGTCAACGTATTGGCTGACCGCCAAGTAGCGCTGCCACCGCTTAATATGAGCCTGGCAGCCGATGTGGTGGGCCGAACCCATGCCGCTTCGCTAATCCGAGAACACTCCGCGGACCCTGATCGCGATGTACAGCACCTATGCCAAATGCTGGTGAAACTATCGCAGATGGCCTCGGATTTGGGCGATTTGCGTGGGCTGGAAGTGAACCCATTGCTGCTTAATCGCGATGGCATGGTCGCTGTGGATTTCGCCATGGATCTTGGTACGCCGTCGCGTTTTGCGATCATGCCGTATCCGGAAGAGCTGCGTGAATGGGTAACACTCAAAAATGGCTGGAAGGTAGAAGTAAGACCAATTCGCGCCGAAGATGCCCACCTGATTACCACCTTCCACCGCCAGTTGTCGGAAGAGAGTATTCGCTTTCGCTACTTCCACAATAAGTCCAATCTTACTCAGCGCGATCTGTCGATCTTGTCGCATATCAATTATGACCGCCAGATGGCGTTTATCGCCGAACACTTGAGCGAAGATGGCAGCAAAGAAATGCTAGGGGTAGTGCGGGTATGGAACGACCCGGACAATATCCGTACCGAATTTTCGATCATCATTCGAGATGACCTGCAGGGGCTGGGCATTGGCAGCCTGCTGATGAAAAAGATGATTGCTTACTGCACCAACATCGGCACACTGGAAATGATTGGCAAAATCATGGTCGACAACCACCCGATGCGGGCCTTGATGAAACACCTGGGATTCAAGAGCCGTTACAACATGGAAGAGCAGGTTATAGATGCCGTGCTGCGTCTCAACGAACCCGAAAGCGAGTGGCAGCGGCACCGCCTGGAAAGCTTGCCGGACTAAGCGCCGGGCTAACAACTTAAAAGGCCTGCGTTTTTATCGTCAGGCCTTAGGCGTATCGTTACGTTATGGCGCCAACCGGAAGCGGCCCCACTCGCCACCATCGCGGCGTTCAAAGCGCAGCCGATCGTGCAGGCGGCTAGGCTGGCCCTGCCAAAACTCGATCATTTCAGGTTCGACGCGATAGCCACCCCAATGGACAGGGCGAGGGATGTCCTGACCATCATAGGCTTGCTCGAAACGGTTTTGACGCTCTTCGATCCAGTTGCGATCGGGAATCACAACGCTCTGAGTCGCAATCCACGCCCCCAGCTGGCTGCCACGTGGGCGGCTGGCAAAATACTCGTCAGACTCTTCGGCAGATACTGGCTCAACAGGACCTTCGATACGCACCTGCCGAGACAGCGAAGGCCACCAAAAAGTCATGGCTGCGAAGGGTACATTGCTCAACTCGCTACCTTTATGGCTATGGTAATTGGTAAAAAAGACCATGCCACGCTCATCAAACCCCTTTAGCAGTACTATCCGGGCATGGGGCCTGCCTTGACTGTCAACGGTGGCAAGCGTCATGGCGTTACCATCCTTGCCCTCTTTCTCCAGCGCAAGAGTGAACCACTCATCGAATAACACGAATGGATCGTCAGGTGCCTGGGATTCATCAAGCCTGCCGCCTTCATAATCACGCCTGATATCGGCTATATTACGTGTCATCGAATGCTTCTCCCTTGAATTTATTCCATGTTCGCTGGTCTGCCTTTAAAGCTCAAGTGATCGCCATCAATGAATGTTTAACGCACCTATTCACGACGGTCACTTCTCCGGTAGAGACAAACTTGGTTGCGACTAACTGTCCCGCATTCTATGAGAAAGTTAGAATTAATGCGAAGCTGTCTCACCCATACGGGCTCACCACCGGTTAGCTCATCACTGCTGATAGAGGAAAGGGCTATGCGTGGCAAGGTAGCAATTGAAGTATGGGATAGTTGGATGCGCCTGTTTCACTGGGGATTGGTGCTGGCAGTGTTGATCTCATTTTATACCACCAAGACCAGCGGTGCGCCTTTTCTCTTTCCCATGGAGGTACACGCTCAAGCAGGTTATCTGATACTTGGGTTACTTGTCTTTCGCTGGTTATGGGGCATGCTGGGTAGTGTCTATGCGAGATTCAAGACATTTTTGTATCCACCGGCTAAAACAATGGCCTATTCAAAGGCACTCATCCAGCGACAGCCGAGTGCTTATGCCAGCCATAACCCGTTAGGCGGCTGGATGGTGATGATCATGCTGCTCTCGCTCACTTTTCAAGCAGTCAGCGGTCTGTTTTTGAGCGACGACATTTTTTTTCAGGCGCCACTCTATGGCTTGTTTGGGGAAGGGGCTAGCAGCCAGTTGCGAACCTTGCATCAGTGGAATAGCGATCTCTTGATCATCTTGATTGGGCTGCACTTGGTCGGGCTGGTGATGCATCGTCTGCTTGGAGAGCCGCTGTTAGCGGCGATGCTGGGAGGTACCAAGCGCTTTCACCAGCAGCCGATCGATGCTCACAATGAGCCGTTAACTGCCTCCATGCTGCGTTTACGAGCGCTGGGTGCTCTGCTAATAGCTGCTGGCGTCGTCGTATGGCTTTGGTTTTAACGGCTATTTATTGACGTAGCTGCCGGCTACGGAAGCGCGCATAGCCCATGCACCCCGCAAATAGAGCCAGCGAAACGGCCGCTTCTAGAAGCCCGCGCATACTTTGCCCAGGCAACGTTGCCAACATTATCCCCTGAGTAAAATAGAGCAGACTGACAAATGCAAGCCACGCATGACCACGGGCTCGCTGGCCAATGATGGAAGGCAGGAACAGTACCAGGGGCAGGACAAAGGCTAACACCGGGCGCCAGTTAAACTCGTCGCCTTGTACTAGAAAGCCTCGGTAAATAACCAGCACCAATAAAATAGCAAAGCTGGCCAACACCAGTTGGCGGGTTCGCTGTGTGAGCTTATCAATCCCATGACGGGCTTCTACGTCTTCTAACCACTGTCTCATAATGCCTCCTGACGCATAGCGTGCAGGGCAAGGGCGAGCCGCGCTAACCGTTTGCCCTGGGCCACGCATAGCGCGCGCTCGTGCTCATCCAACGAGCGATCACTGCGAGTACCGGCCAAGTGACTGGCACCGTAGGGTGTGCCGCCGGTGTGGGTTTCCAGCAGCGTGGTTTCACTGTACGGCACGCCCGCATAGACCATGCCATGATGTAGGAGTGGTACCAGCATGGTCAGCAGTGTGCTTTCTTGGCCACCGTGCAGGCTCGATGTCGAGGTGAAAGCGCAGGCGGGTTTATCAATCAGGGCACCGTTCATCCATAGGCTGCTGGTGGAGTCGATGAAATATTTAAGTGGCGCGGCCATATTGCCAAACCGGGTAGGGCTGCCTAACGCCAACGCGCTGCAGTTGCGCAGGTCATCCAGGTCAGCATAAACAGCCCCTTCAGCAGGAATTTCGGGTTCAACGGCTTCACAGGTAGTGGACACCGGCGCCACCGTGCGCAGCCGTGCCTGAATGCCGGGCACACTCTCTACACCCGCGGCAATTTGCTGCGCCATGGTGGCCGTTGCCCCTGAGCGGGAGTAGTAGAGCACCAAAACGTACGGAGTCATTTCACTCATCATTATTCCTGGCTAGGATCATGGAAGCTGTCACGCGAATAGCACATAACATGGTTGCCTATGGTACCAGAGCTATTGGTAAGTCCGCGTCTGGTACAAACGTATTTTCTAGCGTCGGTAAACGTAGATAAACCCAGGCGCGTCTGCCATCGCTGAGGGTGATTTCCATTCGCTCATAACGAATACCCAGTCGTTCATAGCGGTCAAGGCGGGCCAGTTCTTCGGCATCCACATGGAGCAGCAGGCCTTCTACATCACTCCCAGGCTGGGGGGAAAGGTCCAGCCCATCGCGCTGGTACTCTTCCAGAGTGGCCTTTTCAGGGTCGCCAAAACTGCCCATAACCACAAAGCGAATGGGCGCGTAGCGCAGCGTGCCGTAAACGAAGACCTGATGAGGGCGCTGTTCGATGTCGGCCAGATCCTCCGGACGGTCGTAAAACCACGGGCTCAGCATAGTTAACCATAACCATCCCGCTAGACTGAGCAAACCCACGCCAGCGATAACAAAAAGGCGTTTAAGCCACACCATTTTAGCCAAACCAAAGCGCCTCGGATTGATGATGAAAAAGTGGCTGCATAGCTTGGCGTGCCAACGTGGTGAAAACAAGCTCTATAATTTAAGCCCCATGTTTTGAGCTCTATGCTTCACATCCTGAGTAATCGACTTATTTTATCTGCTTAAGCAAAGTGGTCAGATTTGCTAGGCTATCTCTGTAACATAGATGGTCTTTTGATCCTGCCGGAGGAGCCTGCAATGAATCAGCCACTTCGTGATGATATGGATTTTCGTGATTTAATCGACGATGTTAAGCCACTACCACCAAGCAATCGTGCAGACCCTGGCGCTAATCGCAAAAGGCCTTCTGAGGCGCAGCTGGCTCGCCGTGAATGGGCGGAAGAGGAGATGGGGGCGCGCAACTTTCTATCCGATGATTTTGTCGATTTGATTCCTCCGTTCGACCCGATGGAGTATCGCCGCGAGGGAATTCAACAGGGTGTTGTCGATAAATTAAGGCACGGCGGCTATAGCGTGCAGTCGCAGCTACATATGCTACGCCGCCCCTTGAGTGAGTGCCGCCGCCTGCTGTTTCCATTTATTCAGGAAGCGTACGCGCACGATTTACGCTCGGTACTGATCGTTCACGGCCGTGGGCGTGAAATTGACAGCCCCGCCAATGTGCTGCGTTCGTACCTAGCCAAGTGGCTCAGTCAGTTTGAGGAGGTGCAGGCGTACGTATCGGCACAGCCTTCAGAAGGGGGACTAGGCGCTACCTGGGTGATGCTGCGTAAAAGCGCTCGCGCTAAAGCTAATAACCGCGAGCGCCAGCAGAAAAGGAAAGGATAGATACAAAAGTGCTCCTCATTGAGGAGCACTTAATGCTGGGTTGATTATCAAGCGTAAGACAACGCCTTGTCGGGCGCTTTTTGACGCAAGCGAAATAGTGGTTCGGGCTGATCAGTGGCGGGCTGGTAAGCACGGCTGAAGATATGCAAGTTGCGTAGGGCATCTGCAACCCACTGATCTTTTCTAAGCGAGAGACCGTCGAATCCGCAGCGCGTCATAAAGAACAGCTGATCCACTAGCACATCACCAATAGCACGCACTTCACCCTGGTAGGCATAGCGTTCGCGTAATAGGCGCGCCACACTATACCCACGACCATCTGTAAACTTAGGGAAATCGACTGCAATCAACGGCGCGTCTGAAAGGCGTTCAGCTAATTCGGGTGTCAGTTCGGTATCTGCCGGCAGCCAGGGCGCTGTGATCTTGCTATCGAATGCGCTTTCGAGCCATGTTGATAGCGGCACAATAACAGGTTCGTCAAGTGCGACTTCGGTTGCCTCAGGATCGAGTACCAGCGTCCAGCAGTCCTGGGCCTCTTGACCACGAAACAGATAAGGGCGCGAGCGTTCGGCCGACTCGCTCTCAACAGACAGGTTATCTTCAGAAGAAGGCTGATTAAGCATAAACGCGCTCCTTGAAAGGCTTCAGGCCAATACGGCGGTAAGTATCCAGGAAAGTTTCACCGTTTTGACGCTCACCTACGTAAACATTTAACAGCTTATCAATCACATCAGGCACGTTTTCGCGGCTGAATGATGGGCCAAGAATCTTGCCCAGGCCAGCATTATTGCCCTGGTCACCGCCAAGGGAAATCTGGTACCACTCTTCGCCTTTCTTATCGACGCCCAATATGCCGATATGGCCTACGTGGTGATGCCCACAGGCATTCATGCAGCCTGAAATATTAAGGTCCAAAGGCCCCAGGTCGTAAAGAAAATCCAGGTCTTCAAAGCGCTCCTGAATCGACTGAGCAACAGGAATCGACTTAGCGTTGGCAAGCGCGCAGTAGTCACCGCCAGGGCAGCAGATAAGATCTGCTAGTGTACCGACGGTCGGGTTTGCCAAACCCAGTGCGTCCAAATCGTGCCATAGCGCTTCCAGCTGGTCGGCGGGTACGTCGCCAAGCACCAGGTTTTGCTCATGTGTTACGCGAATCTCGCCGAAACTGTACGTGTCTGCCAGATCCGCTATCTGGTGCATATGCTCCCAGGTAACGTCGCCTGGCGAATGACCACTGCGCTTCAATGATAGCGTAACCGCTTTGTAGCCTTTGACTTTATGGCCCTGCACGTTGTTCGTCATAAAACGAGCAAAAGCGCGGTTTTCCTGACGCAGTGTATCAATGCGCGCAATGGCTTCATCACTCACCGGGCGGCGGTCAGGGTCGATAAAGTAGCCGGCAACCCGCTCGATGCTTTCATCTGTCAAGGTTTGCGGGCCATCTTTAAGGTGCGCCCACTCTTCTTCCACACGGCGGCTAAATTCTTCTGCGCCGAGTGCTTTAACCAGAATCTTGATCCGTGCCTTAAACTTGTTGTCCCGGCGGCCAAACTGGTTATAAACGCGAACCAGTGCCTCCAAGTAGGTTAGCAAGTGCTGCCAGGGCAAGTCCTCACAAACGACTTCACCAACCATGGGAGTACGGCCCAAGCCGCCGCCCGCCAGGACTTTCACGCGTACTTCACCGGCATCATCACGCCATAGACGCAATCCCACATCGTGAACCTGAATGGCAGCACGATCCTGCTCGGCACCGGTTACTGCGATTTTAAATTTCCGGGGCAGGTAAGCAAACTCAGGATGAAACGTCGACCACTGACGTATAAGCTCGCACCAGGGGCGTGGGTCGACTTCTTCGTCTGCCGCGATACCGGCAAACTGGTCTGTCGTGGTATTACGAATGTCATTACCACTTGTCTGGATTGCGTGCATTTGAACGGTGGCCAGCTCGGCTAGCATATCCGGCACGGTTTCCAGCTTGGGCCAGTTCAGCTGCAGGTTGGTGCGTGTCGTAAAGTGGCCGTATCCGCGGTCGAAATCACGCGCTAGATCGCCCAGCTTACGCAGCTGATAGGACGCCAGCATGCCGTAGGGGATAGCGATCCGTAGCATGGGAGCGTAGCGCTGAACATACAACCCGTTCTGCACCCGCAGAGGGAGAAATTCTTCGTCGCTAAGTCGGCCGGCAAGATAGCGATCCATTTGATCGCGGAACTGAGCAACGCGCTCATCAACCAGGGTTTGGTCGTGAATATCATAACGGTACATGTGGCACGATCCTGCTAAAAAGCGAAATGGTCACGTTGAGACGGACGTTAATGTAGCGTCACCTTAACGCGGGCGTCATATTCTACAAAAGAATATATAATTATCTTTTTATCACTAAAAGCTATTTAGAGAATGGTAAAGCAAAGGCGGCCCCATAAAAAGCCAGGTTTGAAGCACGGTTTTTAAACAACAGGGTTAAACAGGTAGCATCAGCCAGCGGCGACGCTGCCATACCCATAAGAATCCTAACGAGTTTATCAAGCGGTAAAGTAGCTGTATCAGCCAGATACCCAATATGCCATACCCCAGGCCAACCCCGATCCACCAAGCCAGGGGAAGAAAAAACAGCCACTGCATTCCCAGCGTCAGCAGCATGACGGTGCGCTGAGCCCCTGCGCCCATCAAAGCCTGGGCAAGCACTAAGGCAGCGGCATCAAGCACAATCATTACACCGGTTAACTGTAGCGGCAGTGTACCCAAGGCAACTAGTTCGTCACTATTGAAAAAAAGGCTCAATACCTGCGCGGGCATGATGAGCATGGGAAGTGCCAACGCCAGCAACAGCAGCCAAGCAACACGCAGTGCATCCAACCCCCAGCGGTGAGCTTCGTGCTGAGCGTCTCGGCCGAGCGCTTCGCCGACTAGGCTCATGGCGGCAACGCCTACCCCCACTCCTGGTAAAATCAACAGCAGCGATAAATTAATCAGTACATGGCCAACCGCGATACTGGCCGTGCCTAGTTGGCTTAATAGCCAAAATAGTACCGCGTAGCCCGCTGCAAACAAAACCTGCTGCGTTGAGTGGGGTACGGCAAGCGTCAAAGTAGTACGCAGGGTGGCCAAGCATGGCAAATGTGTCAAAAATGGCTGAGTAGAAGCGCGTTTTATACTTACCCAGCACCACACTATCAAGCCCACGAACAGCGACACTGTGGTACCTGCGCCTGCGCCACTCGGGCCCATGCTAGGCAAACCCGCCAAGCCGTAGATCAACCCCGCACTGACCGCCACATTGAGCAGGTGAGCCGCCACAATGATAAGCAAGTAGAGGTGTGTCTGTTGGCGTCCGTTCCAGTAGCCACGAAAACAGAGCGTCAGCGCGATGGCGGTCAGTGATACGACCCGCCAGCGGAAATAGCTGATAGCAACGTTTTGCACATCCTCGGCCTGAGTAATCAAGCCAATCAGTAGCGGCGCTTGCCACCATGCCCAGAGTGAAAGCGGTAGGGCAACCGAAAACCCGATCATCAGGCCCGACTGTAGTGGGTGGAAGAGCTCTGGTTGGGTCGCGCCCACCCGTTGAGCGGTTTGTGATTGGACACTTGAAGAGAGGCCAAACACCACCGCACTCAGCATAAACATGACATAACCGCCCACCCCCACACCAGCAAGCGCCACTTCACCCAAATGGCCTACCAGGGCAGCATCGATCAAGTTGAGTATGCTTTGCGACAGCATGCCCAACATGATCGGGAAGGCAAGGCGGATCACCTTGCCATGACGGTTTGCCAACAGCACTAATCAGCTCGGGTCGTAGGAGAGCACCGGTGAGAGCCAACGCTCCATCTCCACAAGCGGCATCTGCTTACGTGCAGCAATCGCCTCGACCTGATCGCGGGTAATTTTGCCGGTCGAAAAGTACTTCGACTGGGGATGGGCAAAGTACCAGCCGGAAACCGCTGCGGCTGGCCACATGGCAAAGTTTTCGGTTAGCGCCAGTCCGGTATTTTCAGTCGCATCTAACAGCCTGAATAGCGACGCTTTTTCTGTATGATCCGGGCAGGCAGGATAGCCGGGGGCAGGGCGTATACCCTGATATTTCTCAGCAATCAATGCGTCGTTGTCCAGCGTTTCGTCGGGCACGTAGCCCCAGAACTCTTTACGCACGCGTTCGTGCATACGCTCGGCAAAGGCTTCTGCCAACCGGTCTGTCAACGCCTGCACCATAATGGCGTTGTAGTCATCGCCTGCCGCCTCATAGGCTTTAGAAAGTTCATGGACGCCATGGCCGGTGGTAACCGCAAAACCACCAATCCAGTCGGCTTTGCCGCTCTCTTTTGGGGCAATGAAATCAGCCAGACTGTAGCAAATACCGTCGCGTCCTTTCGTCGTTTGCTGACGAATATGAAAGAGGCGTTCAATCACTTCGCTGCGCGACTCGTCGGCATACACTTCGATCACGTCATCATCCACGCTATTGGCGGGCCACAGGCCGATTACGCCGCGTGCCTGCACGCGCTTCTCTTCAACCAGCTTGCGTAGCATGACCTTGGCGTCGTCAAACAGGTTGCGGGCAGCTTCACCGACGACCTTATCGTCGAGGATTTTGGGATACTTGCCCGCCAGCTGCCAGCTCATGAAGAAGGGCGTCCAATCGATGCGCTCAATCAATTCTTCAAGATCGTAGTCGTCAAACGTTTTTAGCCCCAGCATATTGGGCTCAGCTGGGGTGTGGGCGTTCCAATCGGTACGGAAGCGCCGCTTGCGCGCCTGAGTGTAGTCCAGGTCTGCTGCTTTAGGGCGGCGCTTGGCGTTACGCACGCGGACCTTTTCGTACTCTTCACGGATCTCGGCGACGTAAGGTGTTTTTAAAGCTGGCGTCAATAATTTGCCCGCTACCCCAACGGCACGGGAAGCGTCGGTGACATAAATCACCGGATGCTCATACTGCGGTTCGATCTTGACCGCGGTATGCGCTTTAGAGGTAGTGGCACCACCAATCAGAAGCGGTAAATCCATACCCCGACGCTGCATCTCCTTGGCCACGTGAACCATTTCATCCAGCGATGGAGTGATCAGTCCGGAAAGACCAATAATATCCGCGTTGTGATCTTTGGCCGCCTGCAGGATCTTATCGGCGGCAACCATGACCCCCAGATCAATCACTTCGTAGTTATTACACTGCAGCACCACGCCAACGATGTTCTTACCGATATCGTGCACATCGCCTTTGACCGTGGCCATGACGATCTTGCCTTTGGCTTTGGTCTCTTCGCTTTTCTCAGCCTCAATATAAGGAATCAAGTAGGCCACGGCCTGTTTCATGACTCGTGCCGATTTGACCACCTGAGGCAGGAACATTTTGCCGTCGCCAAATAAATCGCCGACCACGTTCATGCCGTCCATCAGCGGGCCTTCGATGACCTCGATAGGGCGCTCAGCCTGGGCACGGGCCTCTTCGGTGTCATCTTCGATATACACCGTAATCCCTTTAACCAGCGCATGCTGAATACGCTTGTTAACCGGCCAACTGCGCCATTCAAGGTCTTCTTTTTTGGGAGCGCCGCTGCCGTCGCCTTTGTACTTGTCGGCAATATCCAGCAGGCGCTCGGTGCCGTCGCTGCGGCGGTTGAGCACCACATCCTCAACGGCATCGCGCAGCTCGGCGGGGAGGTCGTCATAAACAGCGAGCTGGCCCGCGTTAACGATACCCATGGTGAGGCCAGCGCGAATGGCATGATAAAGAAACGCTGAGTGAATCGCTTCGCGCACCGGATTGTTGCCACGAAACGAGAACGAGACGTTCGAAACGCCGCCAGACACCATGGCGTGGGGCAGGTTGTCGCGAATCCACTGGGTCGCTTCGATAAAATCGACTGCGTAGTTATTGTGCTCTTCGATCCCAGTGCCGATGGCGAATATGTTCGGGTCGAAAATGATATCTTCGGCGGGGAAGCCAATTTCATCGACCAATAGACGGTAGGCGCGCTGACAAATTTCGGTTTTACGCGCAAAGGTGTCTGCCTGGCCCTCTTCATCGAACGCCATCACCACAATGGCAGCACCATAGCGTCGGCATTTGGTTGCCTGTTCGCGGAAGGCATCTTCGCCTTCTTTGAGCGAGATGGAGTTCACCACCGCCTTGCCTTGAACGCACTTCAGGCCCGCTTCGATGATCTCCCACTTGGAGGAGTCGATCATAATGGGCACGCGGGCAATATCGGGCTCACCGGCGATCAAGTTAAGGAAGCGCTCCATGGCTTCCTTGGACTCGAGCATGCCTTCGTCCATATTGATATCGATGACCTGGGCGCCGCTTTCTACCTGCTCAAGAGCGACTTCTAACGCGGTGGTGAAGTCCTCCTCTACGATCAGGCGCTTAAAGCGCGCCGAGCCGGTGACGTTGGTGCGCTCGCCAACATTGACGAACAGCGCGTCAGATTCAATATTGAACGGCTCAAGACCGGATAAACGGCAGGCACGGCTGCGCTCGGGAATAGAGCGCGGCGCCATATCCCGAACGGAATCCGCAATCGCGCGAATGTGTTCAGGTGTGGAGCCACAGCAGCCGCCGATAATGTTGACCAGCCCGCTGGAGGCGAACTCACTAACGATCTCGGACATCTCTTCCGGCGTTTGGTCGTACTCACCAAACTCGTTAGGCAGGCCCGCGTTGGGGTGCGCGGAGACAAAAGTATCGGCCTTTGTAGAGAGTTCTTCCAAATAAGGACGAAGTTCTTCGGCGCCTAAGGCACAGTTCAAGCCAACAGATAATGGCTGAGCGTGGCGCACCGAGTTCCAGAAAGCCTCGGTGGTTTGGCCGGATAGGGTACGGCCTGATGCATCGGTAATCGTGCCTGAGATCATTACCGGCAAGCGTTCGCCGCGATCGTCAAAGAGCTCTTCCAGGGCATAAATAGCCGCTTTGGCGTTGAGCGTATCGAAGATGGTTTCGATCATGATCAAATCGGCACCGCCCGCAATCAGGGCTTCCGCCGCTTCGTAGTAGTTCTCGCGAAGCTCATCAAAGGTGACATTGCGCTTGGCCGGGTCATTAACATCCGGCGATAGCGACGCGGTGCGCGAAGTGGGGCCTAACACCCCAGCGACATAGCGGGGCACGCCGGTTTCGGCGGCAACGGCATCACACACCTCGCGGGCAAGACGCGCTGACTCGCGGTTGAGTTCCACCACCAGTGCTTCCATACCGTAATCGGACTGCGACAACTGGGTGCTATTGAAAGTGTTGGTCTCGATGATGTCCGCACCGGCCTCTAAATAGTCACGGTGAATCCGCGTGACGACATCAGGGCAGGTGAGCGCGAGCAGGTCGTTATTGCCTTTGAGATCCGAGGGCCAATCACTGAACCGTTCGCCACGAAAATCCTCCTCGCTCAGCTGGGCATTCTGCAGCATGGTGCCCATGCCGCCGTCCAGAATTAGGATACGTTCGGCAAGGCGTTGGGTGAGGGTTGCGGTCAAAGCACTATCAGCCATGGCAGGGGGAGTTCTCCAGCGTCACAGTCGTCAAAGGGGATGTTGTTATCGTCGGAAAAGCAGTATCTGTCGTAATAAGGCGCATAATGATAACAAAAGGCATAGCAAAAGGCGCCCCCAGGGAGCGCTATACGGTGCATAAGCAAAGACAATCACTACACGCATTTGAGAAACAGCATTTAAATAGCCTACTAAAACAGTCGGGATTGTGTCAGCGCGCCGTTTTGCTTACCATAGTGACAAATGACATGTGAAGTGGCGCCGCCACTACCACGGGAGGAAGACAGCCCTCATGACCACGACTAGCGAAATAGATACCAATATCGATACTCAAAGTATTGATATTACCGATAGCGCGCAAGAATACTTGGCAGAACTGCTTGAAAAGCAGAACGTTGAAGGTATCGCTGTACGCATTTTCATTACCCAGCCGGGCACGCCTTATGCAGAGACCTGCTTGGCTTACTGTCGTCCGGGTGAAGAAGAGCCGACGGATGTGCTGCTAGAACTCGAGAAGATCAATGTGTATCTCGACAAAAACAGCCTGGCCTTTATGGAAGAGGCTGTGGTGGATTTCAATGCCGACCGCATGGGCGGCCAGCTAACCATCAAGGCGCCCAACGCCAAGATGCCTAAGGTGAATGCGGATAGTCCGCTTGAAGACCGTATCAATTACGTGCTTTACAGCGAGATCAATCCTGGGCTGGCGGCCCACGGCGGCGAGATCAAGCTGGTTGAGCTGACTGAACAACAATACGCTGTCTTAGCTTTTGGCGGCGGTTGCCAGGGCTGCGCAGCGGTTGATTTAACCCTGAAAGATGGCGTCGAGAAAACATTGATGGAGCGCATCCCGGAGCTTGCGGGCATTCGCGATGTGACCGACCATACCGACACCACCAACGCCTACTACCGCTAAATCTAAACGTAATACCACATCAGAAAAGTCCAGCCACGTGCTGGGCTTTTTTGTGCGCGCCTATAGCTTTGCGGCAAATTACGTTGAACATTCCAACTGTGCTCAACGCAAGAGTCGTGTAATAAACACAAGCGATAAAGCCGCACGCTTGGCACTAGTATGGCGCTGGGCTCATTTGGCTAGCTAGATAGACAAGAGAATAGGGAGTTAGGAACATTAACATTCGCAGCACATTTGCCAATATCCATAAGCCGATTTTTTTCGGCTCATTAGGGCTTTTGTTAGCAGTGACGCTTCCATTGATACTTTTCCCCGAGATGGGGCGAGTATGGGTAATGGCCGCACAAGGGTTTGTGACTCAGAATTTTGGTGTCTTGTATCAAACGATGGGGCTAGCATCGTTAGGCTTCATGTTTTACATCGTGTTTAGCGATATCGGCCAAATTAAATTAGGCGATGTGGACGCCGAACCCGAATTCTCGCTGTTTTCTTGGGGTGCCATGTTGTTCGCTGCCGGTATCGGTGGTGCGGTGGTTTTCTGGGGAATGGTCGAGTGGATGTATTACTTGCAGAACCCTCCGTTTCATCTTGAGCCATTTTCTGAAGAAGCGACCGCCTGGGCTGCCACTTACGGCATGTTCCATTGGGGACCTATCGCGTGGTCAATCTATTTGGTTCCTGCGCTGCCAATGGCGTATTTCCTACACGTGCGCAAGCACAAGGTGCTGCGCATCAGTGAGGCGATCCGCCCAGTGCTGGGTGAGAAGCTCGCCCGTAGTTGGCTAGGTAACGTAATTGATATCCTATTTATTTTCGGCATGCTTGGCGGCGGCGCAACGTCACTGGGTATTTTAGTGCCACTGATTGATGAAGGCCTGGGCGGGCTATTTGGTTTTACGCCGAATGCTCTGAGTCAGATCGGGGTACTTGTAGGCACTACCGCACTGTTTGCCGTCAGCGCCTGGCGTGGTCTGAAAGGCGGTATCGAAATACTTTCTGATATTAATATGTGGATAGGGTTGGCGGTACTGCTGTTTGTACTGACGATGGGGCCAACGGTATTTATTCTGGATACCGGCCTTAACTCACTCGGCCTGATGTTAAGCAATCTCGTTCAGATGGCCACCTGGACTGAGCCGTTTGGCAATTTAAATGGCTTTGAAGACAGTGGCTTTCCGCAAAACTGGACGATTTTCTACTGGGCTTGGTGGCTAGTGTTTGCCCCTACCGTAGGGCTATTTATCGCACGGATCTCCAAAGGGCGCCGGATCAAGACCATGGTGGCTGGATCGATCTTTTTTGGCTCACTTGGCTGCGCGCTGTTCTTCGTGATTTTGGGCAACTATGGCCTCTATCTACAGCTTTCGGGTGCGCTGGATGTTATCCAGATCATGAACGACCAGTCGGCGAACGCAGCGTTTTATGCTGTGTTAGGCGAACTGCCGCTCTCATGGCTGGTGACGTTAGCGGTGGTTGTGCTGCTTTCCATCTTTACTGCCACAACGTTCGATTCCATTGCTTATATCCTCTCCTCCGCGGCAGAGAAAAATATTAATCAAGAGCCAGCCCGCTGGCACCGTCTTTTCTGGGCATTTACGCTCTCATTATTGCCTATGTCATTGCTGTTCTTAGGTGGGCTTCAAACACTGCAAACGGCCAGTATTGTTAGCGGCGTGCCACTGCTGGTTATTGCGCTGCTGCTGATGATCTCTATGGTGCGAGCGGCGAAATATGATCTGCGCTTCCAGCCTGACTACAACGACCCGGAAATCAATATTGAAGAGTTTCCCGAAAATGACCCGTGGACAAAAGAGGGTACTTGGGAGCTACCGGATGATAGCAGCGATGCTAGTGCTAGCAGTGACGGCTTGAGCAGTAATAATGTTAAGCCGAATACGCCTTAAACGAGCGAGATAGATTCCGCTAATCGGCCACCTCAAGCGAGGTGGCTTATTTTTGGCTAACTGTTACTAGCTACATTAACGCTTTGGCGATGGCTCCTTATCTTCCAGCGAGGAGGGTAAATCAGTTAGCTGTTGCTGGAGTGCTTCCATTCGTGCCCAGAGTTTCTCTTGCCAGGCGTGCTGTAGCGCCGTTTCCTGATCGGCATGCCGTTGCGCTTGGTGTTTTAACGCCGACTGCGCTTCCTCCAACTGCTCTGCAAGTGTTTGGTGCTGCTTTTCCAGCACGCTGTTTTGCTGCTGAGCCTCACTAAGCTGCTGATCCCGCTCGCTGGCTTCCAGCTGTAGCTGATGCAATGCCTGCTGCTTTGATTTTAGCTCTTGGCTTAGTCCTTCGATCCGCTGGTCTGACTGCTGGAGCCGTTTCTGGAAGGTCTTTTCTTCTTGCGCCCGCGCCTGTTGGGCGCTATCCAGCATCGCCATCAATCTTCCTTCAGCCGCTTCGTGACGCTGCTCTTCTTGTAACAATCGCTGTTCCCAGGCCGCTTGCTGTTCGTTGAGAGCAAGGTGATGGGCTTCGCGCTGCGCTTCTGCCTGACTCTCTAGTTGTTGCTGAACTTGCTTGAGTTGCTTGGCCTCTCCTTGCGACGCTTCGGCCAACTGATGCCAGTGGCGTTCACTGGTCTGACTGGCGGCTAGTTCCCGATTAAGTGCCTCCATTCGTTGCTCAATGTGGCGTAAGTGCTCGGCCAGGGCGCTTTCACGCTGCTCGGCGTTTGCCGCCTGCTGTTTAGCCTCTTCCGCTAGCCGCTGCGCGTCCTCTACCTGTCGATTGGCATCTTCGCGGTAGTGGAGCAGCGTTTGATTGGCCACATTTTGGGCCTCACGCCATAGCTCGCTGGCCATGGTGACGACCACTTCCGGCACACCTTTGGGTGGCGGCACATCACGATTTTGTTCGCGCTCGCTGCGCCAAAGGCGGAAGTGATCACTAATCGTTGTAAAACTGCCAGTGCCCAGTACATCGCGGATACGCTGCACGCTGGGTGTGTCGCCGCGGGCGAGTAATTCATCAATGGCGTGTTGAACATCGCTGTACTGAATGCCGTTGCGGGCCATATGACATCCTTGCGGGGAATTTTATAGCCGCCATTGTCGGTATTTAAGGGCTAAAAAGCAATTATTACGTATTACATAATACGTAATAATATTTATCAAATAGACAATAAATGCAAGATTACCCGCCTTATCTTGAATTTATGCCGCTACAACGGCACACTCTGGCACATAGAGAACATCGATTGCTCAGGGAATAATACATGCCAACTGCGTTAACACCGGGCGGAGTGGAGCCGCTGCTGCTCGATCACAGGCCTGTAAGCGGGCAGATTAATGTCAGAATTACGGCACAAAATGATGCTCAGGCGGTGATGGCTTGGCTTGAAGAGTACGTTGACAGCCCACAAACCTGGAAAGCGTACCGCCGGGAATCCGAGCGGCTTTTACTCTGGCTGAATAGCCAAGGACTCACGCTGGCAGATATCCATAGAGATGCGCTGCGCCGGTTTGAGCTGTTCCTTGCCGACCCTCAGCCCAGTGATCAGTGGGTAGGGCCCTCCAAGCCCCGCGCACACCCAGCGTGGCGGCCGTTTCGTGGGCCTTTATCGCCCGCCAGTCGGCGCCAGAGCTTAGTGATTCTGCAGGGCATGTTTGCCTGGCTGGTAGAAGCCGGGTGGGTTAGCCATAACCCGTTTCGCCTGATGCGTGATAAATCAAGGCGCTTGAACAATCAGGCGCCGCGCATTGAGCGTTACCTGGAGAGCGATGTATGGGCGTGGTTCTGGCAGTGGCTCAATGAGCCGTTAGCGGTGGAAGAGGGTAGTCGAAGGTTTTTTGAGCAGGCGCGTCGACGCTTTATCTTTGGTTTTGCCTATCTACTCGCTCCGCGAATTAGCGAAATGGCAGACGCGCGCATGGGCGATTTCCAGCGCAGCGAAGGGCGTTGGTGGTGGAGCGTGGTAGGTAAGGGCAGCAAGGTGGCGCGGATTCCGCTGCCCGACGATATGCTGGCCTGCTTGCGCCAGTGGCGCCAGGCGCTAGGCTTGCCTGACCAGCCTAGCGAGCTTGAGCATAATACACCGGCTCTACGCGCCCTGGATGGGCAACGCGGTTTGGGCCACAACCAGCTTTATAGACTGATTCGGGCAACGTTTCAGCAGGCAGCCCTAGCGCTTGAAGAGGAGGACGGCGCATCGCAGCATGTCAACGCGCTGCGTCAGGCAACGCCACACTGGTTACGGCATACATCGATTACCCATCAGGCTCAGTCGGGCATTAGTCTGCGCCATTTGGCTGAAAGCGCGCGTCATGCGCGTCTCGATACCACATCACGCTATCTGCATACCGAAGACATTGAGTGGCATAGCGAGCAGCAGCGTCATCGGTTAAGCAATTCGCCATTGACTCGTTATAATGGGGCAGATTCATAGCTTCATTAATAGCTATACCAGTAGCCATTACCCATTTAGAAGGAAATACCATGAGCACTTCCGGCGCCGAACTGGCCCAGCAAGAGCTGATTGAAGATTTCGAGATATTCGATAACTGGATGGATCGTTATCAGTACATTATTGATATGGGCAAACAGCTGCCTGACTTCCCCGACGATTGGAAAGTCGAGGAGTTTAAAATCCAGGGCTGCCAGTCGAATGTATGGATGCGGCATGAAGAGGAGGGCGATAAGCTGATTTTTAAGGCGACGTCCGATGCCGCTATTGTGTCTGGCCTGATTGCCCTATTACTGCGCATTTATAGTGACCGCTCGCCAGCAGAGATTCGTGCTACCGAACCGCACTTTTTAGCTGATTTGGGATTGGATAAGCATCTTTCGCCAACCCGTAGCAACGGCTTACATGCGATGCTTGAAAAGATCTATCAGGTGGCACGCCAGCGCTAGCGGGAATGGTGGTCGCTGCAACAGGATGAGGATGCATCTTCGTCCTCGCGGCAAAGCTGCTCGCTTCGGCCGCCAGGTACTGGATCCATGCCGCCAGCGCTGCCTGGGTGGCACTTGACGATACGCTTCACGGCCATCCAGCCACCTTTTATCGGCCCGTGCACCTGAATTGCTTCAATAGTGTAAGAAGAGCAACTGGGCCAGAAGCGACAGCGCGGGCCCAAAAGGGGGCTAAGCGTATATTGGTAGGTTTTAATGCAGCCAATCATCACGCTTGTTAATGCCCAGCGCAGGGCTGATCGCAGTGATGTTAGCCAGCGGCCCATGGCTAGGTGCTTCATGGCTAGGAAGAGGCTTTGTTGCCGTAGAGCTCATCGGGATCGATCAGCGGCGTGCTGGTAATCGATGCCTGCTCTTCGGCCACGCCAATATAGAAACAGCTACGACGGCCGGTATGGCAAGCGGGTCCTGTTTGCTCAACTTGCAGAAGCAGGGTGTCACCATCGCAATCAAGGGCAGCGGACACAAGCTGTTGTTGCTGGCCCGATGACTCCCCTTTGCGCCACAATTTTCCCCGTGAGCGCGAGTAGTAACAGACCCGCTGAGTGGTTAGCGTCTCTTCTAGCGCCTGACGATTCATCCACGCCATCATTAGCACTTCTTTGGAGTCGTGCTGCTGGGCAATCGCAGGGATTAAACCATCGACATTAAAGCGCACAGCCGTTAGCAGGGTTGCAATAGCGGGCAGGCTATCATCAGGAGTAGCACGTTCAAGCTGCTTAAAAAGGGCGTCTGGAGCTACTTGGTCAAAACGGGACATACATTCTACTCGCTAGCTATTGAACACATCAGCTTGTTCGACAATCCTGGCAGAGCCCTTGCAGCTCTATGGTTTGGCGCTCAACGTTAAACCCTTGGCTGTTTGCCAGAGCCGCCAGTTGATCACTGATCTCATCTAAATGCAGCTCTTCTACGTAACCGCAGTGTCGGCAAATAAGCAACTGAAAACCATGCACATGCTCAGGGCACGCGCAGGCCACATAAGAGTTTTGTGACTCAATGCGATGCACCAAGCCCTGGTCAATCAGAAACTCAAGCGCCCGATAAACCGTCGGCGGCCGAGCCGCCGCATGCTCGGTAGACAGCTTATCCAGCAGATCATACGCCTTCAGCCCACCATTATTTTCGGCAATCAGCTCTAGCACGCGCCTGCGTATAGGCGTGAAACGAACGCCGCGGATGTGGCACTGAGACTCCGCCTGCTGCAGTAGTGTATTCGCTTGGGTCATGGACAACTCGTTGAACGTGGTTAGCCTAGGCTCTCGTCAATAGCCAGTCTACGCGCTGGAAGAGGTGGTGTCAGGGCTTTCTACCAGCTCACTTTGCCGCGCGAAATGGTGTTGGGAAAAGGCGACACGCTGTTTGGCAGGCACGCCATCCGGCTGCCGCTCAATTAGATCCAGGCGACGGCGCAATCCTTCCCCATTGGTCATTTGAATGGCTAGGCCGGGGCGTGCATTCAGTTCAAGCAGCATTGGTCCATGCTTGCGATCCAACACCATATCGGTGCCGAGATACCCCAGGCCGGTCATTTCATAACAGCCCGCCGCCAAGTTCAGCAGTGTTTCCCACTGAGGCACCACTAAACTTGCCAGGTCGTGCCCTGTATCCGGGTGACTGAAGCAGGGCCGATCAAACTGTACGGCGCGTAGTGCAGCCCCCGTTGCAATGTTTAACCCCACGCCCACGGCCCCCTGGTGTAGGTTTGCCTTGCCATCAGAGGCGGCGGTGGAAAGCCGCATCATGGCCATAACGGGATAGCCCTTAAAGACGATCACCCGGATATCGGGCACCCCCTCGTAGGTGTAATCCATCAGGCTTTCATCAAAATTGATCAGCGTTTCAATCACCGCCACATCGGGCGAGCCGCCCAATGAGTAGAGGCCGGAAAGAATATTAGAGACGTGTCGCTCAACATCGGTGAGGGTTAGCTTGGCACCACTTGGCTTGATAAAGGCATTATCTTCGACCTTTTCAATCACCAAAATCCCTTTGCCACCGCTACCTTTAGCAGGCTTGATAACAAAGCCTGCATGACCCGTGAGCATTTCACCGATGTGCTTAACCCCGAACTGAGTGGTGACAGTGCCGATCAGTTCTGGCGACGTTATCCCATACTGCTGGGCAAGCAGTTTGGTCTTAAGCTTGTCGTCCACCAAAGGATAGAGCCGGCGGCTGTTATAACGGCCTATGTAGCGGATATTGCGCCGGTTCATGCCAATGATGCCTTTATCACGCAAGCGCGTGGGCCACGTCCAGTTGTTGAACCAACTCATGATGGTTTCTCATCATCAGTAATTGGCTTAAAGCGGCGTAACTCTAACAGTCGGTACCCCGTGTAATTACCCAGCAGCAAGATCAACGCCATGAGTATCAACTGCACGCCTAAGAAGTTGAACGTGATATGGCGTACCCAGGGATTGTTCATCGCCAGATAGGCAAGGACGGCGGTAATCAAGCTGCCGCCACCCTGGATCAATACCTGTTTAGGACCTTCCTCTTCCCATAAAATCGACATCCGCTCGATAGTCCAGGCAAGGATAATCATCGGGAAGAAGGTAATCGTTAAGCCAGCACTCAGCCCCATGCGATAGGCCAGTACAGTAAAGATAGAAATGATCGCGATCACCGTGATGATAACCGCGGAGACCCTGGCCACCAGCAGCAAGTTCAAGTAAGAGAGATAGTTACGGATAATCAGCCCGACCGCGACGATAAGCAGGAAGCCGATCAGGCCAGTGGGCAGGGTGGTTTGAATGAAGGCGAGGGCGATCAATACCGGCATGAAAGTACCGGATGTCTTTATGCCTACCAAGACACGTAGAAACACCACCATTAGCGCGCCAATCGGAATCAGCAGAATGGTCTGGAATAGCGCTTGTTCTTCCAACGGCAGGCTATGAATGGAGAAATTCAGCAGCGTGTCTTCGGAATAGTGGTTGCGCACCGCGGCTGATGCCGGCTGATCATGGGTCATCATTGAGAAGGTGACCCGAGAGTTGGTGCCACCTTGTACTTCTAAAACGGCTCGACCGCCCGTTTCCCACAACAGTAGGTTTTCAGGTTTGCCTTGCTCGCCTGTCAGCGGGTGAAAAATTGACCACTGTTCACCAGACTCGTCAAACACTTGGATCCAACTACTAAGTGTTTGGCGGCGACGTCCATCTTCCAATAGCAGGCCGCTTACTTCGCGCGCTAATACGCCCGCTTGGTTAAGCAAGCGGACTACTAATGCCGCTGGGTTTTCCTGAGATAACAGAAGACGCGCGTTTTCGCCCTGGCGCTCACCATTCACATCTCGGATCAGCTCCCGGGCAAACGTCGCGTTATTGGCGCTGCGAGCCCAGGCTTGTTCGATCAGTTGGCTAGCCGCCGTGTCATAAGGACTTTCCCATGGCGTGATTGGGGTCATTTCAGGCGGCGTTTGCACCGGTGCCTGGGCATCTTGCGATACCAGCATTTGAACAGAGTAGTACAGCGTTTGGCTGCCAGCCGCTTCGCGAATCGTCCACTGAGCGGTACGGCCTAGTTCATCTGCTTGGTAGGCCAAGCCATACCCTGACGATGCTGTATTTTCAGTTAATACACGATAACCCGCCTGATGAGAAGGCAGTGCCAAGTCGACTTGCACAGGGCCATCTTGAGCATTGAAGTTTATGCCCGCTTCAATTTCCCAGACCTGGCGTTGTTCACCGGGCAGCCAGGGGATTTCAAACTGCACATGGCGATGTACGCTGGTGGCAATGCCCGCAACCAACAGCAAGCCGACAATGATATAAAACATTAACCGTGACATGGAGATTCCTTTCTACGTAAAGCGCCAGGGGAGAGCAGTTACTCTTCTGTATCGTCGTCATCAACTGCTTCATCTTCAGCAGCTTGATCGGCTGGCTCGCCACCAGGAAACTCGGGGCGGTCATGTAAGTAGGTATCGGCGACGTCTATTACCGCGATATCCATTAAAAAGCGCCGGCCCAGTAGCACCGGATACTCTAAATGTGAGCGGTCATTCAGCGTGAACTCGACGTTTTCGCGGATCGGACCCAACGTCATTAATAATGAAATAACCGGGCGGGATTCTTCACCAGAAGCTTGAAGAATACGAACCCGACGCACAATAGGTGCCTCTACCCATTCATCACGCTGCGACTCAACGGCCACATCGTCGTCGTTTAGCGCTAGTTTGAAACGTACCCAGTCTTCACCGTCACGCTCGAAGCGGGTGATTTCGTCGGCCGACAGCGATGAGGTGTTGGCTCCTGAATCGACACGCGCCTTGAGATAGGTGCCCAGGCTTGGAAAACCAACCCATTCACTACGACCCAGTAGCGTTTTCGTGCTTAGCGTTTCATCAACTTCACACTCTTCGCGGATGATGACAGGTTCTTCACCACGGGCTTCTAACTGCTGAACATCTTGGCGTAGCGAACGTAATAAACTACCGACTTCACGCACGTCGGCAGTGAGTACCTGCTGCTGATCAAGTTGGCGTGTCTGAAGCTCAGAACGGGTGTCGCATTGCTGCGCCAATTGGCTCTCTAATTCAAGGATTCGAGTATTAAAAGACGCTTCACTTAGGGGAGGCGGTTCATTCGTTTCTGGCTGGGTTGCTGCACAGCCTGCGATTGAAAGCGACAAGCTAGCTATTAGCCACAAAACACCTGGGCGCATAACGAGAGATATCCTTGGACAAATAGGTGGAGGGAATAATAAGGAGATGGGCGACTAGTGTCCAACGTCATCACGATTATTCAGACACACAATTTACTTTATTTAACATAATATATATTAAGCGAACCCAAAGAAGACGTAGTAGCTACAACAGCTTAGCTGCTCTATGCTGTTAAAATATTTTACCATAGCTGTACATGAGTCCATTTTAATATAGGAAATGATGCCATGATCCATTCGCTGCGCATAAGCTTTTTCACACTGCTCTTCCTGCTGGCTGGCTGTGTGGGTGTTGATATCGAAGATTACGCTGATTCAGAGCCCCGCTTGGATATTGCCGAGTACTTTACAGGGACTACGCGAGCCTGGGGCATGGTGCAGGATTATTCTGGTGAGGTACAGCGCCGCTTCACGGTGGAAATCCAGGGCACCTACGAGGCCGACACACTAACGCTGGATGAGTCCTTCATGTTTTCAGATGGTGAAACCGACCGACGGGTATGGACGTTTGAACGTATCGACGCGCATCACTGGGTTGGCACCGCCAGCGACGTGGAGGGACACGTTGGCGCTCGGCAATATGGACATGCTTTCCATATGCGATACCCGTTAGAGATTGCTATCGACGGGCGGATGATTACGTTCACCATGGATGATTGGATGTACCTGCAACCGGATGGCCGCTTGATCAACCGAACGGCTATGCGAAAATTCGGCTTAACGCTGGGTGAAATCACCTTAGTTTTTGAGAACACAGGTCAATAGACAAAACTCGGCACCTAGCTAAAAAAGCAGCCCGCTATTAAGCAGGCTGCTTTTTTCATCTTATGCTGACGCTTTTTTAACTGTTTTCCAAATAGCGTTTTCTATTCTGCTGCGTATGAACCGTCTTCCTGGTGGACTTCATTGCCGGTAATCGGCGGCGTGAAGACGCAAGCAACCGTCATTCCTTTTTCTTTACCGCGTAGCAGGTGCTCATCGTGCTGATCTAGCAGATAAATGTCGCCTGCTTTGATCGGCCAGATTTTACCGTCGGCCAGGGTTTCCACCTCGCCTTCACCTTCATAGCAAAACACCGCTTCGTAGTGGTTTTTATAATGAATGTGGGTCTCAGTGCCGGGAAAAATTCGGGTAATATGAAACGAGAAGCCAGCGTTATCATTGGCTAGAACAAGACGTGTGCTATCCCAATTGCCGTTTTCAGCGGTGACTAGGCGTTCTGTTTTGCGCGCTTCTTCGAGATTACGAACGATCATAGAAGTACTCCATAGCATAGCGGCTAGCGATTACCAGCCGCAGTTTCCCTAACGAAACGGGTGTGAGTTTACGCTTTATCCTAACGCCAAATTACTCGCTAGCAACAGCTTTCACGCACATTTCAAGAATATCCAGGCCTTTCAGCAGGTCTTCATCGCTGATGGTCAGTGGGCACAGGCACTTCACGACTTCACCGTCCTGACCACTGGTTTCAATTATCAAGCCGTGCTCAAAAGCTTTGCTGGTAATTTTATCGGCGATATCTCCCGATACCACGTCAATGCCACGCATCAAACCACGCCCACGTTCAGTGGCAGGCATGCCGCTCTCAGTCAGCAGTGCCGCAAGCTTCTGAAAACGCTCTTCTACAATACGTCCTTTGCGCTGAACATCACGCTCAAAGGTATCGTTAGTCCAATATTTTTTTAACGCGGCGGTGGCTGTCACCATCGCTAAGCTGAAGCCACGGAAGGTACCGTTATATTGACCTGGCTTCCACTTATCCAGTTCTGGACGCATCAAGACATGCGCAAATGGCAGGCCAAAGCCAGAGAGTGACTTCGAGTTGGTAATAATGTCTGGCGTAATGCCTGCATGCTCAAAGCTGAAGAACTTACCGGTACGACCACAACCTGCCTGAATATCATCGATAATCAGCAGAATGTCATGGGCGCGGCAAATACCTTCCAAACGCTTCAGCCACTCCAGGCCTGCCACGTTGATACCGCCCTCGCCTTGCACGGTCTCAATAATGACACCAGCGGGAACGTCCAGACCGCCAGATTTGTCGCCCAGCAGTTTTTCAAAGTAATCCAGTGTGTCGGTATGCTCGCCCATGTAGCCATCATAGGGCAGGAAGCTGGCACCCTGCGTCGGGATACCCCCCGTGGCTTCACGGAACTTACGATTACCGGTGGTAGCCAAAGCGCCCATCGTTACACCGTGGAAGCCATTGGTGAATGTCACGATGTTGTGACGGCCTTTAGCAACACGGGCCAGACGAATAGCGGCTTCGACAGCGTTAGTGCCAGTCGGCCCCGGTAGATGTACTTTGTAGTCGAGACCGCGTGGCTTGAAGATGACTTCCTCAAGCGTTTCTAAATAATCGCGCTTGGCATTGGTCCACATATCCAGACCGTGCACAACACCGTCTGTTGACAGGTAATCAATCATTGCCTGCTTCATGTGCGGATTATTGTGGCCGTAGTTAAGCGTGCCCGCGCCGGCGAGGAAATCAATGTACTCACGGCCGTTCTCATCGGTTAGGCGCGCATTTTGCGCTTTGGTAAACACCACCGGGAATGAACGAGAATAAGTACGTACATTGGATTCCATGCGTTCAAGCGTCTGGGTCTGCATTGCGACCTCCTTGGTCAATCATTTTGCCATTAGGCGTTGCTAGCCCGGAGCAACATGAGCGGGAAAAACAGTATGTTCACTACGTGCTGTATATGGTTAAACACACGTGTTAGATGCGGTCTGTTTGAAACGGACCGATACGAACCAGGTTTTCCGGGTCATGCTCCCCTCCGAGCTGTTCGGTAGAGAAATATTCGCGGCTATTGAGCGGCGCATGCCAGCGCGCGGCCAAGCGACGAAATAAGCCCCAAGAGGCTAGATTGTCTGGCGTGATCGTGGTTTCAAGGTGATGCACATCGTCAAGCTCGGGGCGCGACATGATTGCCTCGACCAAGCGGCGTGCAAGACCTGTACCGCGTGCTTTTTCGCCGACGGCTACCTGCCATAAGAAATAAGTATCGGGGGCATTATCCTTCACATAGCCTGATACAAAACCAACGATTTCACCCTCTTCATTGGTAGCGACTGCACAGGTATCACGAAACTGTGTAGCGAGTAGCAAATAGGCGTAGGCAGAATTCACATCCAGCGGCGGGCAGGCTTTGATAAGCTCGTACACTCCCCAGCCATCATCCGCATTAGGTTTGCGAATAAACAGCGGCGTCTCTGCATGACCAACGACGGCATCGGCTACTGTAGGCCTGGCCAAGTCAGCAGAGGGGGTAAACGGTTGTATGGGCGTACTCATAGTTATGCTTCGCTGTAGCGAATTTGATAATCATTATAACAGCTGATTATGAGCAATTCAAAAACCATATTATTCACCACCCTACTTTCCATAATTTTTTGTTATGAGAGACGGCTTGTTAGCTATCTGCTCGCGCTCAGATCCGTCGTTACTGATTTAGAATAGCCCAACTTGCCGACAAAAAAAGGCGTGCCAATGGGCACACCTAAATCTGTTTTCACTCACAACTTGTCTTCACATGCACGATCTTCATATGCGATGTCTTCACGGGCATCCAGCGCTCGTCGCAAGGCAACATAAGCACCGGGTCAAGTACGCGTGAGCGTGCGCATAGTGACGAACTCCTCTGCTCCCGTTGGGTGGATACCCACAGTGCGGTCAAAGTCATGCTTGGTAAGGCCTGCCCTTACCGCGATAGCTATACCTTGAATGATTTCACCTGCGTCGTCGCCGACCATATGGGCGCCGACCACCACATCAGTGGCATCGTCTACCACCAATTTCATTAAGGTGCGCTCTTGGCTACCCGACAAGGTGTGCTTCATGGCCCGAAAATTGGTGCTATAAACGCGGATATTGGTGAATTTTTCACGAGCCGCCTCTTCGGAAAGCCCTACCGTGCCGATGTTAGGGTGGCAAAAAACGGCGGTTGGAATCGTGGTGTAATCGAGCGGCTGGGGGACGGTGTCGGCATAGTGGACATCCACCAGCTGCATCGCTTCTGCCAAGGCCACTGGCGTTAGTTCTGGGCCAGCGATTAAGTCGCCTAGCGCAAGAATCGACGGTTGCGCCGTTTCAAAACGATCGTTGACAGGGATCTTACCCTGCTCATCCAGGTTAATACCCAGCGCCTCCAGCCCCAGGTCTTTTATATTAGCTTTGCGCCCAGTTGCCGCCAGCACCACATCGACTTCCATTACCTGCCCATCGGTGAGATAAACGTTGTAGGCATTCTGGGTGGCTTCAATACGCTCAATATTGGTGTTGAAGTGGAGGTTGACCCCCTTTCTTTCCATTTCGGCACAGGTGAATTCGCGAACCTGTTGATCAAAACCTTTCAAGAATAGCTCGCCACGGTAGATAAGGTGTGTCTCGCTACCAAGCCCGTTGAAAATGCTAGAGAACTCGACTGCGATGTAACCGCCACCCAAAACCAGAAAGCGCTTGGGAAACGTATCGAGATCAAAGATCTGGTTGGAGTCCAGCGCATATTCGCTACCCGGAAAATCGGGCACCCATGGCCACCCGCCCGTGGCCACCAGGATTTTTTCTGCGCTTATCGAAATATCGCCATGCTCTCCGCTCAACGTCACTGTATTCGCATCAGCCAGCCGAGCCCGTGCATTAAAGAGCGTTACCCCGGCGCCCTCCAGCATGCGCTGATAAATACCATTTAGCCGTTTGATTTCGCTTATTTTATTATCACGCAGCGTCGCCCAATCAAAGCTGGCCGGGCCAGGCAACTGCCAGCCAAAACCGGCCGAGTCATCAAAGCTGTCGTGAAAGTGGGCGGCGTATGAGTAAAGTTTTTTGGGCACACAGCCAACGTTGACACAGGTGCCGCCCAGGTATCGGTCTTCGGCAATCGCTACTCTGGCACCGGTGGCGGCTGCCATACGCGCAGCACGCACGCCGCCGGAGCCTGCACCAATCACCAGGAGGTCATATTCGTATTCGGAAACGTCTGCCATCGTTTGCTCCTGTGAAGTTAAAAATGCCTACCCCTGACGGCCAAACAAGGATATTGACCTGGCTGTCGGGGGAGGTTAAAACCATTTGCTGCTATTTTATACTGTCCAATCCCTTATACTTACTAAGATTTATTATTTCGCTTCTCGATCAGCGACTTAACTCTATTTAATTTTGCTGGAGACACTATGTCTGACTCTATTGCGACGCTACTCGATAACAATCGTGCCTGGGCTGAGCGCATGTGCGAAGAGGACCCCGACTACTTTAAACGGCTTTCAAGTCAGCAAAACCCAGACTATTTATGGATCGGCTGCTCGGATAGCCGTGTGCCCGCCAATCAAATTATTGCGCTGCCGCCTGGGGAAGTCTTCGTTCATCGCAATGTAGCGAACCTGCTCCACCATACGGATATGAACGCCCTGTCGGTGGTTCAGTACGCGGTGGATGTACTTAAAGTCAGCCATATTATGATTGTCGGACACTATGGTTGCGGGGGCATTAAGGCCGCCATGATGGGTGGCGAATGCGGTGTGGTCGATTATTGGCTACATTCGGTTCGCGAACAGTACAACCGTCACCGTGATTCGCTAGACCATCTTCCTCTGGAAGATCAAATTGACCGTATGTGCGAACTCAACGTTAAAGCGCAGGTGAATAGCTTGTGCCGTACCAAGATTTTGCAGCGCGCCTGGCAGCGTGGGCAGCAAATCTCGGTACATGGCTGGGTTTACGGTTTAAGCGATGGTCGCGTCAAAGACCTGAATTGCACCATCAGTGGCTTAGAGCAAGTGGAAACGCTTTACCGTATTGACCGCATACAATCAGGCGATTAAGTCTCTTTTTTTTGCGCCTACTGAGACGCTAGTCGTAGCGGTAGGCGCGATGGCAGCTCTTGCAGCTAGCGCCTACCTCTGAAAGTGCTCGCGCTGTGTCACGAGTATCCCCCTGTTCGGCGACCTCAACCAGCTGAGTGATTTTATCCTCAAGGTCAGTAAAGCCAGCGGCAAACTCACTCCACTCTTCCCAAATAGAGGCGCGCGCCTCAGAACCACCGCCATGCGTACCTGCAATAAAGGCAGGCAGTAGCTGCTGGGCAGTCGCACGCTCTTGGAGTTCCGTTAAGCGTGGGGCAGCGGCCTCTACATCTTGATTGTTAACTAAGTCAAAACGCAGCTGACGAACCAGGCTTTCAATATCTTTGAGCTCTTGCTGGCGCCACATCACTGCGTCACGCTCGCTGGCGAACTGAGTGTCGCCAACGGTTTGAGGCATTGAAAGCTCGCTAGTGGCCTCGTCGCCCGCCCAGGATAACGGCGCACATAGTAGCAGCGCCAAAGTACTGCTTATCGCGCTACGCTGGAAAGCCCGCTTTCGGTGATAACGCTGCTGCATAATGGCTTCCTTTATAATGCGCTGGTTAGCTTGGTTAAATTAACTTTGATAAAAATGAGCTTTTAGCCTATCGGGCAGGTCACGCCGGTGCCTTTTAAGCCGCAGTAGCCATTCGGGTTTTTGTCGAGATACTGCTGATGGTAAGCCTCTGCATAATAAAACGCTTCAAGCGGTTTTATTTCGGTCGTGATTTGCCCTTTGCCTGCCTTATCGAGCGCCTGCTGAAAGGCGGCCGCGCTCTGTTCAGCGGCTGCTTGCTGGGCCTCGGTGGTGGTAAAGATAGCCGAACGATACTGCGAGCCAATGTCGTTGCCCTGTCGATTTCCCTGGGTAGGATCGTGCTGCTCCCAGAACACCTGTAGCAGCGTTTCCAGGTCGACTTGCTTTGGATCGTAGACCACCCTCACTACCTCGGTGTGGCCGGTACGCCCTGTGCAGGTCTCATCATAGGTGGGGTTGGGCGTTTCACCGCCGGCATAACCTGCCGCGGTTACATAGACGCCGGGCAATTGCCAAAACAGACGTTCAACACCCCAGAAGCAGCCCATTCCTAGCACAATCTCTTCATGGCCCTCTGGAAACGGTGGATGCAACGAATGCCCGTTGATGGTGTGAGCATCGCTGGTCTCTATAGGGGTATCACGGCCAGGCAGTACACGACTGGTACTTGAAGAAGAAAATAGCGACATATCGCCCTCACTCATTGCTGCTGTAAGATTTTTGGGTCACCGGAACGGGTAAAGGTGTAGATCAAATCCACCGCCTGATTGGTACCCGATACGGCCTGAAGATAAAGATTACGCCACAGCGTATAGCGTAGTGTTAGTTCTGCAATCGGCGAGAAAATTCCCACGCCGTAACTAATCCTAAGGTCATCGGTCAGTTGACCACTGACGGCGACTTGGCTGTCATCGCCGGCGCCGGTGGTATCCAGGGTTAAGTCGTCAATGCCGAAAGCCTCGCCAATCGAGCCCACTGCGCCACCGGTGCGTCCTAATGACATACCAATCAACGCCGTAGTTAGTGCGCTATCCACCCCTCCGCCGGAGGCATCCGGGGCACGGCCCCGTAGTAAATATGAAAGTGCTCGTGTTTCATCCATTGCTGGTTCGGAGAAGATCAGTACATTGGGGGCTTCGGCATTACCGGTGACACGCAGGCCAGCAATAACGTCATCTTCGGTAACGTCGGGATTACGGATGGCCTCAAAGTCGAGGGTAGGTAGCCCAGGGGGCCCGCTAAACAGTAGTTCACCGCGGCGAATGACCAAGTCTTGACCGAACGCCTGGAAGCGCCCATCAACTAAATTGACATCGCCAAATAGCTGTAATGCACCGCCACTTTGGCGAATTTCTAATGAACCTCCCAATCCGGATTCTAAGCCGTAGGCCGATAGCTGCATATCACTGCCCAGCGTTAGCGTTACCAGCACATCAAGGGCCATGCCGGTAGCGGCTAGTTCATCTGCAGCGCTAGGCTCATCGCCATTGGCGGTAGCGCGCTGTGCCTCAATTTCTGCCTCCCGATCGTCGCGTTCGGTGATAATCACCTCATCACCGCTAGGCGTAACGGCAGACGACGGCATATCGCCAATTTCCAGTCTTGCCCAGGGTAAGTTGATATCTCCCCTTACTTGCAGCCTTTCTGGGGTCACACGAACACGAACATCAGGCGCCGCTTCTAGACGACCAAACTGTGGTAATACGATCAGAATAGGCTCTTGAACAGCATTTAGATCGACGCCAATGCGCCAGTCGTCACCGCTTGGCCAGTAAGCATCACCGGTGATTTCCAAACGCCCGCGCTCGGCCGCCAGATAACCGTCAATATCGCCCTGCTCACCATCAAAGGAAACCAGCAACTCTCCATCTTGTACGTCAACGGGAATATCAGGACCGTTTACACGAATTTCACGCAACCCAAGCTGGCCCTGCAAGCCGGGCTGATCGGTAGTGCCCGAAATTTGCACTCTACCTGTCAGATCTCCTTCCAATTGATCCATCCCGACGAGCATAGGGCGATAAGGTTGCAGCGAAACATCGTTTGCACGCAGCTCCCCATCTAGCTCGCCTGCCCCTAGTGGATCATTGATCGATAAATCCAGGTTTAGATCGCCTGCCTCGGCAAGGGAAAGCGTTACATTGGCATCCGCTTGTGCTTGGTTAGCCTCAATCTGGGCGTCTAAATTGATTTCTGGCAGTTGCACGGGCTGACCATAATCATTGATGGCCGTTACTGCGAGTTCACTTAGCACCTGTAGATTTGCCTGCCACTGTGCACCGCCCTGGCGCCAATTAACGTTAATATCCGCCGTTGTGTCGCCTTCTAACTGCCACTCTTCGGGTAAAAAAGGCTCCAGCATTTCCATAGGCACTTCACGTAATGAAAGGACGGCGTTGCCCTGTTGCGCCGAAGCATTTATTTCCTCTTCAGAACAGACCAAGCCGCCCTGCTCACGACGTAGGCAGAAGGATGAAAGGTTCGCCTGACCGCTGGCCAAGTTGTAACGGAGATCCAAGGGTGCTTCAAGGCGAATATCGCCAGCTTCGGAATCGATTTCCAGTGGCGTTACCCGAGCCTGATACAATTGATTCGGCTGATCAAAACGCCCATCAAGGGCGAGTTGCGCGCGACTTAATACGTTGTTGTCCGTACCCTGGGCATTAAGCTCAAGACGGTGCTCTGAGAGACGCCCGGCTAAATTAACGTTCATGGCAGACAGCGCCTGGCCAACGGCATTGACGTTTTGTAGGGCCAGTTGCACATCAAGGGTAGGGTCATCGATTCCCTGCACATCGGCATTTAGCGTGAGCCGTTCAATGCGATTTTCGCCGAAACGCACGCCATCACCTTGTAAGTCAGCCAGCAATTGCGGCTGATCAAAACTACCGCTAGCCTCCAGCGTTCCCACAATGTTACCCGCTAGATCTGGTGAGAGGGTTTGCAGTTGGCGTAGCGCAATGTCGGCATTTAACGACATTGCCTGTTCGCTGATTTGGCCTGCCGCTTCCAACCGGTTATCCCCCTGGGTAAACAGCAGCTGTTTAATATCCAGCTCCATATTGCTGTTGGCGTCCAGAGCTGCCTGCAGTGTCAGGGGGTAGTCGCGCAGGACACCATCAATCGCCAAGTTGGGTACGCTGACAGCCCACACGGCACCTTGCGGGCTCTCTTGCTGGAACAAGGAAAATTCAATATCGCCATTCAGACTGCCGTCTAACTGATCCACGAAGTGAGAGGGGTCGAACTGATCCAAACGGATACTCGCATTAACCTGCAAGGGAGCTAACCAGCTAACGGTGCCTTCACTGCGCAGGGAGCTTTCGCCTACGGCCAGAGTAAGCGGCTGCCAGCTAAAGTGTTCAAGGTCACCCTCACCGCTGACGTTAATCTGGGTACGCGGTACGCTGGGGCCCTCAACGGCCATCGCGAGCTGAGCGCTATACTCACTCAGGCTTCCGGTCACCTGTATATCCAGCTCATCGACCACATAAGGGTCGGTGGCCCCGTCGCCGTTAGCTTGCGCCGTTTCGTCAACGGAGAGCGGCCACTGGACCTGGTCACTTTGTAACTGCACTTGAAATGGCAGTGTAGGGGCTAGGGCGTCTACTTGGCCGTTTAACGACGCGTTTACCGCGCCGGATGCTTCCAACTGTGCTTCAAGGGCATCGAGTGGGCCAGACAGCGTTAATGTCAAGGTCTCGCCATCGAGCTCAGGAAACCTCTCAGCTAAAAAAAGCTCTACGTTCAAACGAGCTTCAAGTGGGTAACTGTTGCTTAAAGTCGCCTTTGCGGTTAATTCAGCCTCAGCGTCTGGGGTAACGACAGCAAGTTCGGTTAACTCAACGCGGTCGCCCTCGGTCATCAGTCCAAGCTGAAGGCGTTCCACGTGATACTCAGTGGCGCCTTCCAGGCGAAAATCGTTAAGCGTAAATTCGGGTATTTGAATATCCACCGGCAAGGTAATGTCAGGTAATTCCAGCCGTTCTCGTGTTTCTAACTGCTCTTCTGGAGACTCTACTGCCAGTACGGCCTCGTCTTGCGGTTCGCGGAGCAATATAGCGGCATCGATAGCCTCAGCAGAAAGTGGTGTTTCAGTGGCTTGCGTCAGTAACACGCCTGCCGATGGTGGCAAATAAAGGCGCGGTTGCTCCAAGTGGGTCGGTTCAAGACGCACTTGGTTGCCTTCGGCAACAGCCGCTGAGCTTAACGAGCGCCATTTGATCTCGGTGCCGTCGGCAAGGCGTAGGCTGACATCGTCAAGCTGTAGCGAACGTAGCTCGATCGGGAAGGGAAAACGAATAGCGAGTGGCGCCCCCTCTTCTTCTGGCGGCGGCTCCTGTTCGCCCGATGCACCTAAACGAACATCAGCGCCTACCACGCGAAGCGTGTCGATGCATAACCGGCCCGCCAGGACGCAGTCATCCGCCCACGCAAGCTCAAATTCATCCACGGTGATACGGGTTTCACCCAACTGCAATTGGAAATCTTCGACCAGAAAATGATCAAGCAGCCCACCTTCATGGTGTGCATAGGTGAATAAGTCCCGCTGCTCCCCCTGCGAGAGCAATACACCAGTGCCCCAAGGCGATAATGCTACCCCAACAAGCAGCGCCGCAATCCCAAACAGCCAAATTGGCAATACGATAATCAGGCGCAAAAGGCTCCACAACAGAAGCCAGGTACGGTATTTGGGTGATAGTCGCTGGCGCTTATCAGATGTCGCTGTTTCAACCTGAGGCAAATCTCTCTCCTAGAATTCCGGTCCGATGGAAAAGTGCAAACGCCAATCGTCTTCATGGTCAAAAGGATGTGCGATATCAAAGCGAATTGGCCCGACCGGTGAAACCCAGCGCACCCCGGCGCCGGCGCCTGTTTTCAAATCGTTAGGTCCCCAGTTATCAAACGCATCGCCATTGTCCACGAAGGTGGCTGCCCACCAATCCCCCGTGACACGCCGTTGGTACTCAAGGGTTGAGGTCAGCAATTGTTGGCCGCCCCGTAGCCGCCCTTCTTCATTGCGTGGCGAAAGGCTTTCATAGGAGTAGCCGCGCACACTGCGGTCGCCACCGGCAAAAAAGCGTAAAGAAGGTGGGATTTTGGCAAAGTCATCGGTTTCGATGGCGCCTAAGCTAACTCGCGCCAGGAAGCGGTTATCATTGCCGATAGTGCGAATCCATTCCGTATCGGCCGTAACGCGTGTGAACTGTGCATCCGACCCCCAAACCTTATCCGAGTACTCTAAAGAGAGCTGCTGACGGTCGCCCCATAATGGAAAGCGCTGAGGGCGTGTCCGGGTTCGCGACCACTGAATACCAGGATAAAACAGCCAAACTTGATCGGCTTCGCCCCCCTGCTCGAAGTCTTCATAAGTGGTACGGAAGTACAGAGTTTGAACCCAATCGTTATCAAACTCCCAGCGCCGAGCCACTTCAACGGTGCCTTCTAATGATTGGGTATCACTATCATCAATATTACGGATACCGTATTGCAGCCGGTAGCTATCACGCAGCGGGTCTTCTAGCGGAACGTTATATACCCCGGTAAACCGCTGCTCCGGGGAGGATAAATAGAGGTCGTGGTCAAGACTATGACCATAACGATTGATCCATGGTTGTTCCCAACCAAAACGCAGACGGGGCCCCACATCGGTAGCGTAGCCAATGCCGACTTCAAACTGGTGGCGATCAGCAGGCTCCACACTCACATCAATAGGTAACTGCGTATCACTGGGCTTATTGATGCTTAGCGCACTGGTTAAAGCCGCGCCGGTGACTCGTGGGCGCTCTGGTTGGGAAGCAGTCGCCTCGCTCCACCAGGCGTCTCCGCCACCAGGCGGAGAAATCGCCAGCTCTTGCGCTGTTTCAAGTCGCGGCCGCACTGACACTGAGCTAAACCAGCCGGTTTCTGCAAGCGATTGGTTATAGTCAGCTAGCGTTTGCGCTAGATAGGGGTCGCCTCTTTCAAACGGCTGTATACGGAGTAATCGGTCGATCTCTATGTGGCTACCTGTTATTGAAGTCTCTCCAAACTGATAGCGGGGGCCGCTGTCAAAATCCATATAGAGGCGCGCACTTTGTAAATACGGGCGGACTTCCATACGTCGATCCGTAAAGCCCCAGTCAAAGTAACCCCGCTCGATAGCCAAACCAGAAAACTGACCACGCAGCCGCTCCCATGGGGCATGCCGCAGTGCGTCACCCTCTTCCAGCGGGAAGTCTTCTACTGCTTGTTGAAATGGTGGGTCGTTACTGGCGTCGCCTTCGACATTAATTGATAAAATTTCAATTTCAATTTGAGGCCCTGGTTCAATCTCAAGCGATACAAGCTCATCGTCAGTATGCTCAAAGGTTATATCAGGCTCATAATAACCATACACACGCATGGCTTCTTCAGTACGTTGACGAACCTCACCTTCTAAACGTGCTTCGGTGTATTGCTCAGCCTCTACGTTCTGTAGATAGGCTCGAATATTACTTTCGACCTCATCGGAAACACCCGTGATGCTCGCCTCTAACGCCCATGCCCCATGTGATGCGTATAATAGTGGTAGCACTACCAACACAGTGCGACCGGTGGCTGAAGTCCATCGCCGTTGTCTTCCCATACATTTTTATCCTAACCTAAATCAGCGGCTTCATTATCTATTTACTTCAACGACTTATAGAATGTTCTTCGCACTAGAACGCATCAATGCGATACAACTATCCTGACTACCCAACTATCTTGGCTACTTTTTAACGTAGCATTTCTAACTGGGCACTAAAGGCAAGCTGTGCCTGACGGACTTGTCGAACATCACTCTCTAGTGCATTCAAACGTTCCGACCATTCCTGCTCTAATGCCGTCAAAGCATCTTGATCCGGTGACGCTTCAACCTCAGCAATAGAAGCCTCCAGCTCATCAAAGCGCGACTCAATGGCGCTTCTTTGCGCTGATAACTGCTCTTCCCAATCACTACTAATGTTACTGATCTGACTGTCCAGTACGGACAGGCGTTGTTCGGTCAGTTGCTCAAGATGGGACACTTCCTCAATCAAGTTTTGCCGTCCTGAGGTACCAGCCTGTTCCAGGGCATTCAATGATTCCCGCATCGCCAACAACTGACTGTCGCGCAACTCAGCTTGCTCATTAAGCTGGTTCAACTGCTGCAGCAATGAATTGATCGAATCACTAGAGGCCATGTCCTCATTCATTGTTAGCAAACTGTACAACTCTTCGCGAGTATCGGTCAGTGCAATGGACAGCTGCTCTTGCTCTTGAAAGAGCGTCGACATCTGAGCTTGTACAAAGGTTATCGTATCTTGTACATCAGTGTCATCCGAATCCAAGCGAGCATGAACATTGGACACTTCGCCACTTACCCGATGTAACTCATTTAACAGTCGTTCACGTTCGTACCAAAGTCCAGCCGCCGCCGCACCCAATAGGGCAATGATTAATAACAGGCATAGCCATAGCGGCCACAAAGTAGGCCCCTTTCGGTGGCGCAAATGCTGCGCCGTCAAGCTTTGATCCACATCGGGTACGATACGAGAGGATGCAGTGGCGTCTGGCATAACAGTTCCTCAGAGAGTCTTCGGGTCAGCACGACGGCCTATCCCGCGATACATTAATCCACAGCTGGCAACAAATTCAGGATCGTAAATATTGCGTCCATCTAATACGAGCTTAGCGTTTAATAACGAGCCCAGCCGATGCCAGTCTGGGTTCCAATAGGTTTTCCATTCTGTTACCAACATCAGTACATCGGCGCCCTCACAGGCTTGGTAGGGGTCATGAGTAAAGGTGCGTAAATCTTCGCGTTCGCCTACCAGGGCATGGAGAGCTGGTACGGCGGCAGGGTCGTGTAGCTGAACCTTAACTCCCTGCGCCCAAAGTGCTTCAAGCAGTGTTAATACGGGCGCGTGGTCAATGCGTGCAGTGCCGGGCTTGAACGCAGCTCCCCAAATCGCCACGGTTTTTCCGGCCATTTCGCCGGAAAAATGGGACCACAGCTTGCGGAACAGCGTTTCTTTTTTCTGTTCGTTAATATCCATTACCTGCTCAAGCAGCGCTGAATATCGGCCACTCTGCAGTTGCACATCGGCCAAGCGAATCAAATCGCGGGAGAAGTTAGGGCCTCCAAAACCGCACCCAGGGTACAGGTACTCAAACCCGATACGCGAATCGGCTCCCATCCCCTGGCGGACATGTTCGACATCAACGCCTAGAGTATCAGCCAAGCCGGCGATTTCATTCATATAACTGATACGCGTGGCCAACATGCCGTTAATGGCCAGCTTGGTTAACTCCGCAGCGCGGCGAGGCATACATTGAAACACTTCGCTACGCCGATTAAAGGCGCGTAACAGCTCTCTGGTGACTTGCTCACCCGTCGCATCATCGCAGCCTAGCAAGCGCCGGGTTGGGCGTGTGAAAGAGTCCCATGCACGGCCTTCTTCTAACGTATCGGGCAGTGCCACACTGGAGTGCTGGGCACCCATTAATGTATGCAGGCGTTCGGTCTCGCCTACCGGAAACGTCGAGTTATTAACCAGCACAAGATCGTGCTGATCCGCTAATAACGGGTTTTCAAGTAGTGCGCTGGCCGAACTGCGCTGTGAGGGTGATAACGCCATCCAAATCACCTCTGGGATGGCGGCATCATCTATTTGCTCAATGAGCTGCAGGGTACCCTCTGCTAAGCCCTGCTCAAGATGGGTCATTAAATGAGGTTCACTGCGTAACCAGTCCACCTCAGAAAGCACTGACCAAGGCGCATCAGCGTGGGGTAACCACTGAACCTGATGCCCCACCCAAGCCAGCGCAGCGGCTGCCGTCGCTGCGCTTAATTCGCTGCCGTAAAGTAACACCCGCATGCGTTACTCCCCCTGGTGGTAACGTGACAGCAGGGTTTGGAAAGCTTCTCCAAACTCAGGATGACGGCGTGCGTAGGCGAGTGTGGCTTCAAGGTAACCTAAGGGCTGCCCACAGTCGTAGGTAACCCCTTGCATACGATATGCCTGGACGCCGGACTGTTCTCGTAGTGTTTCCAGCGCATCGGTCAACTGAATTTCACCACCGGCACCGGGCGGTGTTTTTTCTAATATGGAGAAAATATGGCCTGGTAGCGCATAACGGCCTATGACCGCTAAATTCGAGGGTGCAGCATCACGCTTGGGTTTTTCCACCATGCCGGCTAAATCGGCTGACTCGTTTGCAGCGGGCACATCCCCTGCTGGCGCCACGATGCCATATTTTTCCACCTGCTCCCAGGCGACCTCTTCCACCATCAATTGCGCCGTTTGCTGCTGATCATAGGCCGCTAACATACCGGCCAAGTCCGTTGCTGAGTTGGCACTGTTATCGACCAACACATCGGGCAATAGCACCGCAAAAGGTTCATCGTCGCCAAGGATGGGGCGGGCACAGAGCACTGCATGGCCTAGCCCTAACGGCACGCCCTGACGAATGCTAATAATGCTGACGTCGTCAGGCACTAAATTGCGCAACATTGTCAGAAGCTCATGCTTTCCCTTTTTTTCCAAGCTAGCTTCCAGCTCAGCATGGGTATCGAAGTGGTTTTCGATAGCGCTTTTATTGCTACTGGTGACCAGCACAATCTCCCGGATACCAGCGGCAATTGCCTCTTCAACGACATACTGGATCACCGGCCTATCGACAATCGTAATCATCTCCTTGGGAATAGCCTTCGACGCTGGCAAGCAGCGAGTACCAAACCCAGCAACAGGAAGTACGGCTTTACGAATCATAGAAGAGGTCCTTTTCATGCGTTCCGACACAGGAGTGGTTAGAATGTCCATAATACTGAAGGCGTGGATGGATACCACCTCGCAACGGCGAACAAGTGGCTACACGTCAATATTTTGCTAAATGTTCAAAAGTTATGGGAGTCACACTATGCAAGCGACACCACAGGATAGCATTGCTCATCACTATCAAGACAATGTCGATGCAGCAGAAGTCGCCAAATTTGAGGCTCTTGCTAGCCGCTGGTGGGATCCGCAGGGTGAATTCAAACCCCTTCATGATATTAATCCCTTACGTCTTGACTTTATTGATGCGCGTGCGGGGTTGGCGGGTAAAAAAGTGCTCGATGTAGGCTGCGGCGGCGGTATTTTAAGCGAATCGATGGCTCACCGTGGTGCTACGGTGACGGGCATTGATCTCGGTGAAGCGCCGTTAGCAGTGGCCCGATTGCACGCAGAAGAGCGTGGCGTAAAAGTTGATTACCAACATATCAGCGTGGAGGCCATGGCCGTTCAGAAGCCTGGTTTTTATGATGTGGTGACTTGCATGGAAATGCTGGAGCACGTACCGGACCCTGCCTCCGTCATTCGTGCTTGCAGCGCCCTCGTACGCCCGGGTGGTTATGTGTTTTTCTCTACGTTGAACCGGACTGCTAAGTCATACGCGTTCGCTATTTTAGGCGCCGAATATGTGCTTAAACTGCTGCCACGAGGCACGCATAATTATGCAAAATTTATTCGCCCTTCAGAAATGGCGGCTTGGTCTCGTCACAGCGGTTTAGAAGTGCGTGAACAGACGGGACTGACCTACAACCCGCTTACCCGCCACTACCGCTTGGTCAGCCATGATGTTTCGGTCAATTACATGATGTACTGCCGCAAGGTAAGCGATTAAATGTCGATGCAAGCGCCTCAAGCAATACTGTTCGACCTGGACGGAACGTTGGTAGATACGGCCCCCGATTTGGCAGAAGCGACCAATGCGCTGCGTGCTCACCATGGGTTAGCGCCGCTACCCTTTGAGGTAATTCGCCGCCAAGTATCTAATGGCGGCAGTGCGCTGGTTACACTAGCGCTGGGCTTAGAGGCCTCTGCTGATGGACACACTCAAGCACGCCAGTTTCTGCTTGATGCTTATGAGCAAGCCGTAGCGGTACACAGCCGGGTTTTCTCGCCGCTGGATGTGTGGCTACAAGAGTGGCATGGCGATCAGCGGCCGTGGGGGATTGTCACCAATAAACCGCGCCGCTATACCTTACCGCTACTAGAAGCTCTGCTGCTGCAGCCTGGCGCATTGCTATGTGCGGATGATCTAAGCGTTAAAAAGCCAGCGCCTGAACCGCTTTGGGAAGCTGCCCGCCGGCTTGGCGTTGACCCTAAACATTGCTGGTACATCGGTGACCATGTGCGTGATATGGAGGCCGCCGTCGCCGCCGGCATGACCGCCGTCGCGGTTGGCTATGGCTATATCAGCGAAGAGGATGACTACCAACAGTGGCCAGCTGACATTTGGTTTGAAGAGTGTGCAGCGCTGGTCGATGCCCTAGGCGAGTTCAAGCTCTAGACAAGCATGATGGCGGGGGGCATCGACGCGTTTTTCAAAACAAACGGTTATGTGCGGGGAGGTTGGGCATCTAGCTTTTGCCCGCTGGTGCCTGCGCTGTCTGGCCCCATTAGCCACAGGTAGGTCGGCATAATCTCTTCCGGCGTACGTAGTGTGAAGGGGTCTTCACCGGGAAACGCCGTACGCCGCATTTGGGTGCGTGTGGCGCCTGGGTTAAGTGAATTCACCCGAATATGTGCCTGATTATTCAGCTCATCAGCCAATACGTCGGCAAAGCCTTCAGTGGCAAATTTAGAGACGGAATAAGCCCCCCAGTAGGCTCGCCCTTTACGACCAACGCTAGAGGAAGTGAAGATTACCGAGGCATCTTCAGACTGTTGCAGTAGTGGCAATAACGCTTGGGTCATCCAGATAGGCCCATTGATATTGACCTGCATCACCTGCTGCCATAGCTCAGGGTTATATTGCTCAAATGGCGTAATGCGACCTAATAGCCCAGCGTTATGTAACAGGCCATCTAAGCGGCCAAACTCCTGATCCAGCGTTTCGGCCATATCATGAAAATCTTTGAGCGTAGCGCCTTCAAAATTGAGTGGGAAAATCGCAGGCTGAGGCCCGCCTGCCGCTTCTATTTCGTCGTAAACACGCTCTAATTTGGCAATGGTGCGCCCCAATAGAATCACGGTGGCCCCATGCTGGGCATAGCTTAATGCTGCCGCACGGCCAATCCCGTCTCCTGCGCCGGTTACCAACACGATGCGATTTTCCAATAGGTTGGGCGCTGGTTGATAGTCGATCTTGCAGCTCATGCTGATTCCTTGAAACTATTCTTAGAAGCGATTAAGAGCAAAATTTAACTTGCTGACTGGCGTAAAAAGTCACTGGCAAGGCCCGCGGCACTGCTTTGCGGGTAGTCGTCACGCACTCGCTCAAGTAGCTCACGGCTACGTTCCGCTTCGCCTTGACGCGCTTTTACTAAACCTAACTTATAGATCGCATCAGGTACTTTGCTGCTACCGCTATACTCGTCAATGACGCGGCTAAACGCCTGGTCAGCAGCGTCCAATTCACCTTCAGCTGAATACAACTCACCCAGCCAATAGTGGCCATTGGCCGTTAAACTGGTATCAGGATGATCATTGACAAAGGTTTCAAACGCCGCGATAGCTTCCTCAAAACGGCGTGCTTGAACATGTGCAAAGGCCGCCTGGTAATCGGCTTGCGCATCCTCACTGACATTGCGAGTAGAGGGGGCGTTAACCACTTCCTCGGCAGCTTCAGGCTCAACCGCTGGGGTTGATTGCTCAATCTGCGTTGGCCCACTGCTCATTAGCCTGTCTTCAATATCGAGATACTGCTGCTGTGATTGACGACGTAGCTGCTCTAACTGGTGACGCAACTCTTCAATCTGACCGCGCAGTTGCTGGATTTCCTGCTGATGCTCCTGCACCTGGTTAAATAACACCAAATTACCGCTGGAGGCTTCCTGACGCTGCGTCTGCTGATAGAAGCTGCTGCTGGAAGCGTCAGAGTTAGAAAGATCTTGGACGAGCGGCTGTTGAGCGACGGCCATTAAAGGCAATACGGACAGCGGGAGCGCTAAGGCTCCCGCACCGCACAGCCTCTCAACGTAACGCTTGAGACTGTGATTCATAATGACTCCGTAGACGTAAACGGCGTGCGATAAGCCGCACGCCGAATTCATCAGTGGTTAAGCATTCAATCGTTAAATGCTCAGTAGTTAAATACAACACGACGGTTCTGCGAGTAGGCGCTCTCGTCTTGACCATTAACGGCCGGGCGCTCTTCACCATAGCTGACAACGCTCATTTGTGAAGGAGACACACCCTGAATGTTCAGGAAGCGCTCTACAGCATTAGCACGACGCTCACCCAGCGCCATGTTGTATTCACGAGTGCCACGCTCATCCGTATGCCCATGCAGAACCACCTGAGCGCTCGGGTTGGCACGCAAGTAACGTGCATGCGACATTACGACAGACTCATATTCGCTTTTGATCGTATCTCGGTCGTAATCGAAATAGATAGTGCGTACTTCTGGAATACGCGAATCAGCCTGCTGGCCTGAGCTAGAACCAGAGCCTGAGGAAGAACCATATTGACTTCCCGTACCTGTACCAGAGGTGCTGGAACCGGTAGTACTGCCATCCTGGCTACCGTACGAGTCACCGTCCTGGGTTCCGCCGGTGCTGGAACAGCCAGCGATTACCACGATAGATAGCGCTGCTGCTAATGAGCGAGCCAACGGTTTAAGTTGCATAATCAGACTCCTTGCCTGAAAACTAAAAATTTCGATGTAAATCAGATGTGTCGATCAATTTAAGAAGGGTGACCAAGCTGGGTCACGTACATCGCCCTGTGCTGATGGCAGTCTAAAGGATGAGCGGCCATCGGCAGAAACAGCACTTAGCACCCCACTATTACCCTGTTGGGTAGCGAAGATTACCATGGTCCCGTTCGGCGCAACACTAGGAGATTCATCTCTTGTTGATTCACTAAGTACGACCAAGCGGTTACCGCTTAGATCTTGCTTTGCCACTTGATAGCCATTGCTTGAACGGTGGATCAAGAATATCTGTTCGCCATCTGGTGAGTAGCGACCGCGCGCATTGTAATTACCCGTAAACGTCAAGCGTTCGGCTTCTCCTCCCCCCATTGCATACTGGTAAAGCTGAGGGCCACCACTACGATCAGAGGTAAACAGCAAGCTACGACCATCGGGTGCCCAAGCAGGCTCAGTATCAATGCTGTTGTTATTGGTAATACGCTCTACTGAGCGGTTAGCCACATCCATAATATAGATTTCTGGCTGGCCGTCTTTGGAGAGAGACATCGCGATACGACGGCCATCAGGTGACCACGCTGGCGCGCCATTGATACCATCAAATGACGTTGCTTTTATCCGCTGGCCTGTTGCTACATCTTGAATATAGATAGCTGGGCGCTCAGTTTCAAACGAGACATAAGCAAGCTTTGTGCCATCCGGTGACCATGCGGGCGACATAATGGGTTCGTCAGAGGTCAATACTTGCTCACTGCGACGTCCATCGGCGTCGGCAACGTACAGGCCGAACTGCATGTTGTCACCAATACCCTGTGCGGTGACATAGGCAATTTTAGTTGAAAACGCACCACGAATATCAGTAATCGCTTCAAAGATTTGGTCACTGATATAGTGAGCGGCACCGCGTAAGTCATTGCCTCTCACCGTCACGGTTTCACCAATCATCCGGCGCTGACCGCTAATATCCATCAGCTCAAACTGTATTTCAAAACCGCCGTTGGTCTGTTCTGCCCTACCTACGACTAAGTAGCGTACGTCTAATGAACGCCAAGTATCGAATTGAACATCGTCAGATTGATTGGGCTGTTCAAACATCGCGCTACGCTCTAGCGGATCAAAATAGCCACTACGCTCAAGGTCATCCTGGACAATCTGCGCAACATCTTCGGGCATTCCGTCTGAACCTGCGAACGGTACTACGCCGATAGGCAGCGCTTGATCGCTGCCACGCGTGATTTCAATGGTTAAATTGGCACTCGCTACACTGCTGACTAGCAGCAGCACACAGAACAACCACACTTTGCTCAAGCTTTGCATCAGCGAACATCCCCCGGGGTAAATCGCAGATTAAACTGACGTAAATTACGCTGCTGATCGGCTGGTAAATCTCTCAATTCACCAAACGGTGCAGCATGTTCCACGGCCTGCATCACAGACCGGTCAAAAGCACTATCGCCGCTGGATGTCACGATCGATGTTGCCAATACTTCTCCAGACGGTCCTAGCCTCACTTGTAGGGTAGCACTCATCGAATCACTTGCACCGGCAGGAATCAACCACGCCTGCTCAACAGCGCGACGGACAATATTGATAAAGCTATTGGCTGCCTGCTCAGCCTGCTGAGCATTGGCCGCGGCTTCTGCCTCACCCGCCAGCTGTCGTTGCATAGCCTCCTCTGCGGCTTCTGCAGCCTGGCGTTGGCGCTCTGCTTCGGCTTCTCGGCGCTGCTGCTCTTCTGCCTCACGTTGACGCTGAGCTTCCGCCTCTCGCTCTCGCTGGGCCGCCTCCTCTTCACGAAGCCGCTCTTCTTCGGCTTCACGTTGACGCTCGGCTTCTGCTTCTTCCTGGCGCTGCTGCTCTGCCGCTTCACGCGCACGTTCGGCTTCTGCCTCCTCCTGGCGTTGCTGCTCGGCAGCCTCTTGCTGGCGGCGCGCCTCTTCGACTTCACGTTGACGCTCAGCAGCGGCTTCCGCCTCGGCCTCGCGTTCAGCAGCCTCAGCGGCTTGTTGCTCAGCCTGCTCTGTCGCTTCTTGAGCCCGGCGCTCTGCCTCTGCTTCAGCTGCCTCTCGCGCGGCTTCTAATGCTTGCGCTTCCTCTTCGGCTGCCTGCTGGGCAGCTTCTTCGGCCGCTTGCTGTTCGGCGGCGGCTTGCTGCTCACTGGCCGACGGCTCTGCTGGTGCATCGGGCTCAGTAGGCGCTTCAGCCGGTGCATTCATCGCCGCTTGTTGTTCCGTTGCCTGCTGAGCCTGGTCGGTAAAGGTCTCTGTACTCACCAGCGTTGCTTGAACAATCGAAGAGCTATCGGGCTCTGCGTTGCGGGTCGGCAAACTGATTAAGCTAAACACGACAATCGCAACGTGCACAGTTATCGCCAGCACAGTCGGCCACTTATAGCCGACATCTTGAGGATCACGCGGAGTATTTACTGCCATGTGCGCGTTGCCCTTACCCATCTTGCGGCGGCTCAGAAAGCAGCCCCACGTTAGCCACACCAGCACCTTGTAATGTGCTCATCAAGACAACAATTTGTCCATAGGCCACATTGCGGTCACCACGCACCATTACTGGCGTGCCGGGACGTCGCTCTAAAATCGTGGTTACCCGCGCGGCCATCTCATCCAGCGAGACTGAGTTGGAGTCTTCCCCCAATGTGATGAAATACCCACCCTCGCTATCAACAGAAATGACAATGGGGTCATTATCTTCCTGCGTCTCTATAGGCTGAGAGGTGACTTGCGGCAATTCAACTTGTACGCCCTGGGTTAACATGGGCGCCGTAATCATAAACACAACGAGCAGCACCAGCATGACGTCAATGAAAGGGACCACATTGATCTCCGCCATTGGTTTGCCTTTACCGCTGCGATTGAAAGGTCCTTGCATGGCTGTCTCCCTTAACTCGCGCTTGGCTTGCCATCACGACCTTGCAAATTACGGTGCAGGATAGCGTGGAACTCCTCGGCAAAATCTTCATATTTACCGAGTAAGCGAGAAGATGTATTGGACAAGCGGTTATAAAAAATGACCGCTGGGATAGCCGCAAACAGACCCATGGCCGTCGCGATCAATGCTTCAGCAATCCAGGGAGCAACCGTTGCGAGCGTCGCTTGTTGGGTCAGTGACAGCGCTTGGAATGACCCCATGATGCCCCATACGGTACCGAAAAGACCGATATAGGGGCTGGCAGACGCAACCGTCGCCAGAAACACCAGATGTTGGGTTAGACGATCTTCTTCACGTGACCAGGCAACGCGCATGCTGCGTTGCACGCCTTCCAATACGGTATCTGCATCCCGGGTTTTAGGCATTAAGCGGTTAAACTCGCGAAACCCTGCTTGAAAAATATGCTCGGCACCATGGCGTGGATCATCAGCGGGGATTTCACGGTAGAGTTCATTTAAGTCGACACCCGACCAAAAAGACTCCTCAAACTGGTTGTACTCTTGCTTGGCACGACGCATTGCAATACTACGCTGGAAAATCACCACCCAAGAGAGGATCGACCCCACCAACAGTAGCAACATAACCAGCTGCACCACGGTGCTGGCATTCATTATTAAGTGGGGAATGGACATGGTGTTATCGTTCACAGGTGCCCTCATCAATCTATTAGGGTCGGTATTGCCGACGCAGTGAATGACCTCTTGGTTAAGAGGCCCGGATCAAACTATTAAGCGATTCTGGCCATGCTTTAGGTCGCATACGCTCGACGCTCAAGCAGGCTATCTCGACTGTCGCTGAGCAGAGGAGTTCCTCATTACGCCAAACTTGCTGTTCAAATGTCATTCGACAGCGACCAATGTCGGTGACATGAGTACTAATCTCCAGCATGTCATCGAGGCAAGCCGGTTTCGCATAGTGACAGGCCAAGCGGTATACCACTAGCTGCGTGCCTTCGTCTAGCAGCGTTTGCTGATTTAGGTCCAATTGGCGTAGCCATTCGCTACGCGCCCGTTCCATAAACTTCAAGTAGTTAACGTAGTAGACAATGCCGCCTGCGTCAGTATCTTCCATATAAACACGCAGCGGCAGGCGATAACTATCGTTAGCCAAATCACTCACGGACGGCGCTCCCCTTCCATGTCGGTCGCCTGCTCGTGGGGCACACGTTCAAAGTGCAGCCACGCTTGGCGGGTCACGACACGCCCGCGTGGTGTACGCATCATTAGGCCCTGTTGAATCAGATAGGGCTCAATCACATCTTCAATGGTGTCACGTTCTTCACTGATAGCAGCGGCGAGCGAGTCAATGCCCACCGGCCCGCCGTCAAATTTGTCGATCATGGCCAGCAGTAACCGTCGATCCATATGATCCAGGCCGTGGTGGTCCACATTGAGCATATTGAGGGCAGCATCGGCTATGGCGACATCGACCACACCGTTGCCTTTCATTTCAGCGTAATCACGCACACGGCGTAATAGCCGATTAGCGATTCGTGGCGTACCGCGGGAACGGCGGGCGATTTCAATCGCGCCGTCGTGGCTAGTTTCAACCCCCAACAGGCGCGCCGAGCGCGAAACAATTTCAGTTAGCTCTTCAAGATTATAAAACTCAAGCCGCTGAACGATGCCAAACCGGTCGCGCAGTGGAGAGGTCAATAAACCTGCCCGCGTCGTCGCCCCCACCAGGGTAAAGCGGGGCAAATCCAGCTTGATAGAGCGCGCAGCCGGACCCTCGCCAATCATGATATCCAGCTGAAAATCTTCCATGGCCGGGTATAGCACTTCTTCGACCACCGGCGAAAGACGATGAATTTCATCGATAAAAAGCACATCGCCAGGCTCAAGATTGGTCAGCATGGCAGCGAGATCCCCCGCCCGCTCCAACACCGGGCCAGAGGTCGACTTCATTCCGACCCCCATCTCGGTGGCAATAATATGCGCAAGTGTCGTTTTACCTAACCCAGGCGGGCCAAATACCAACGTGTGGTCCAGGCTCTCTTCACGCAGCCGTGCGGCGCCAATAAAGATTTCCAACTGCTCGCGGACACGCGGCTGGCCAATATAGTCATCCAGTCGCTTAGGGCGAATTGCGTAATCAATGCGCCCCTCCCCCTGTTCGGGCTCAGCGGCGATCAGCCGATCGTGTTCTAGCATAAGTGCTCTTCTTAATAACGATTACAAAATGACAGCGTCGAATTGACGTTTGCTAATGCGAGCTCGCTTAGCCGCTCATGCGTTGGGTGAGCGCGGCTTTAATCAGTGCTTCGGTGGACTGATTAGGGTCAATGTCGGCGAGCATTTTCGATGCCTCAGTCAGCTTGTACCCCAAGCTGACTAAGGCGGCTTCTGCATCGGCAAGGCTATCACGGGCGGATGCTCGGCCATTAGCGGCCTCTAGAGGCAGTAGTGCGTTACTGCCATCTTCCCACTCGGGGAAGCGGTCACGCATTTCGATAATCAGCCGCTCGGCGGTTTTCTTGCCCACCCCCGGCAGTGTTGTCAACGCCTTGCTGTCATCATCACGCACACAGCGCATAAAGGCGTCTTCATCCATACCTGATAAAATCGCTAACGCCAGCTTGGGCCCCACCCCATTGACTTTGATCAGCGCGCGGAAAAGCGCTCGTTCATGCTCTCTACCAAACCCATATAGCAAATGAGCATCGTCACGAATTGTTAGATGAGTAAATAATGAAACGCTTTCACCGACGGCAGGCAGTGCTACCAGCGTATTCATCGAGGTTTCCAGCTCATAGCCTACACCATGAACGTCGATAACAATCCAGGGAGGTTGCTTTGCCAGTAACTGGCCACTTAGACGTCCAATCATAAAGTCGCTCGCACAGGTGTTGAAATAATAAAACAAGAGGGTGAAAACAGACGTTTACTATAAAGCGACTCTGTACAGGTGACCAGTAGTTCAGCCACACGCAGAGTAACCGTTACAGCCGCCAGCGGCCTGTGGAGCGACGACGGGCCCGCGTTGGCGCGGCGGGTAGGCCATGGCTGCTAAAGACAGAACCACTAAAGGCATGCGTTAACGCAATCGCTAATGCATCCGCGGCATCAGCCTGGGGAGTAGCAGAAAGCTGCAGAATAGCGGTCACCATATGCTGGACTTGCTCTTTGTCCGCGCCGCCCTGGCCTGTCACCGCCTGTTTAATCTGCCGCGCGGCGTACTCGGCAAGGCTCAATCCATGATTGGCCATGCAGACAAGCGCCGCCCCCCGCGCTTGGCCCAGCTTGAGCGCCGAATCAGGGTTTTTGGCCATAAAGACACGCTCAATAGCCACTTGGTTGGGCCGATGCAAACCGACGACTTCGCTAAGACCGGCATAAATCTGTGCCAGTCGTTGTTCTAGCGCCCCTTCCGCCGTGCGAATACAACCACTTGCCACGTAGCAGGGCTTCACACCGACCACGTCGATTACCCCATACCCTGTCACGCGTGACCCTGGGTCAATACCCAGGATACGGACAGGATTAGCAGGCTTTTTCTCATCCATGTCGTCGACACTCGTTGGGGCTTTATACAAAAACACCGACGCCGGAGCGTCGGTGTTAGGCACTTAACCAACCACGTTATTCGGTGGCTGTTTCCGGCTTGGCCTTCTGGCGTAGACGGATGTTTAAATCTTTTAACTGTTCAGGACTGACTTCGCCTGGGGCATTCGTCATTAAGCAAGCAGCGCTTTGGGTTTTCGGGAAGGCGATGACTTCACGAATAGTCTTAGCACCCACCATCAGCATGACGAGGCGGTCCAAACCAAAGGCTAAGCCACCATGGGGCGGCGCGCCGTACTGAAGCGCATCCAGCAAGAAGCCGAATTTTTCTTGAGCTTCTACTTCACCAATGCCGAGGATCTCGAAAACGGTGCTCTGCATGGTTTGGTCGTGGATACGAATAGAGCCGCCGCCCAATTCGGTACCGTTGAGCACCATATCGTAAGCGCGCGAAAGTGCGCTCGCTGGGTCGGCCTTTAGCTCTTCCGGGCTGCAAGAAGGCGCGGTAAAGGGGTGGTGAAGCGGGCTGAGGCGGCCATTGTCGTCAGCTTCAAACATCGGGAAGTCGACTACCCACAGCGGTGCCCATTCCTGAGTGTAGAGCTCAAGGTCAGCGCCCAGTTTGACGCGCAGCGCGCCAATGGCTTCGTTGACGATACGGGTTTTATCTGCACCAAAGAAGATGATATCGCCATCTTCAGCGCCTACCCGATCGAGCAACTCTTCAACGATATTTTCCATGAACTTAACGATCGGCGACTGCAGACCCTCAAGTCCTTTAGCGCGCTCGTTGACCTTGATCCACGCCAAGCCCTTGGCACCGTAGATGCCGACAAACTTGGTGTATTCGTCGATCTCTTTACGCGACAGCTTAGCGCCACCGGGTACTTTCAGCGCCGCTACACGACCATCATCCGCGCTGGCCGGGCCAGAGAAAACTTTGAAATCGACTTGCTGCATCAGATCGTCGACATCAGTCAATTCAAGCGGGATGCGCAGATCCGGCTTATCAGAGCCAAAGCGATCCATTGCTTCCTGCCAAGTCATGCGCGGAAATTCAGGTAGTTCGGCTTTTAACACGTCCTGGAATAGCTGACGAATCATGGATTCAGTAATGCCCATGATATCGCTCTCTTCCACAAACGACGCTTCAATATCAATCTGAGTGAACTCAGGCTGACGGTCGGCGCGCAGATCTTCATCGCGGAAGCACTTTGCGATTTGGTAATAGCGGTCAAAACCGGCCACCATCAACAGCTGCTTAAAGAGCTGTGGTGACTGGGGCAGCGCAAAGAAACTTCCCGCGTGGGTACGGCTTGGCACCAAGTAATCGCGGGCACCTTCAGGCGTGGCACGCGTGAGTACCGGTGTTTCGATATCCAGGAAGCCCTGGCTTTCGAGATAAGCACGTACGTTGTGAGAAATGCTCGAACGCAGGCGTAGCTTCTCAATCATGTCCGGACGGCGAAGGTCGATATAACGGTGCTTTAAGCGCACCTCTTCGCCTACCTTGCCATGCTCATCCAGTTGGAAAGGCGGTGTAATCGCAGTGTTGAGTACTTCGACCTCTTTCGCCAATATTTCAATCATGCCTGTGGGCATGGTGGCGTTTTGAGTACCTTCAGGGCGCAGCCGAACACGTCCAGTGATACGCAGGACATACTCACTGCGGGCACGGTCGGCAGTGGCGAACGCCTCGGCGGTATCAGGATCGACCACGAACTGAGCGATGCCATCGCGATCGCGCATGTCGAGGAAAATGACCCCACCGTGGTCGCGGCGGCGATGAACCCATCCGCATACCGTAACCGTTTGATCCACCAAAGTTTCGTTTAGCTGGCCGCAATAATGGCTGCGCATGTCAAATCCTGTTCTGTTACGTGGCAATTAATGTGTCGCGGGCGTCCCCGACCCTGACTGCCGCAGTTATGCTGCGGCGCCTTTGTCACTGGGAGTAACGCTCTTGGGAGTAGCACTGGAATCACTTGATTTAGCGGTCTCTGTGGAGGCAGTTTTACCATCAGCAACCAGATTCTTTTTGCTACCCGTTTTGAAATCGGTTTCGTACCAACCGCCGCCGGCCAAGCGGAAACCCGCGGCCGAGACCAGCCGTTCCAAGCCATCGCTTTGGCATGTAGGGCAATCCTTCAACGGATCGGCACTAATTTTTTGCAATTTTTCCAGGCGATGGCCACAGGCCTTGCACTCATATTCATAGATGGGCATGTTATTGGCTCCTAAAAAGCTCAACCCTGACAGATTCAGTACTGACAGACCTAGTCCGGTAAGACCAAGTGCTGAAAGAAAAGAACAGTGGCGAACACAAACGCTGCCAAGCTGCCAATATGTGGCCAGTCGGGATAAATTCCAAGGCTGCGGTTGATAAGCGCCGCCATTATACCCTTTTGTGACCCCTGCCGAGCAAGGTTATGCAGCCTTCGGCAGTTAATGGAGAGAATAAAATGTCTCATGCAGTAATACTGGACGCGCAAAGCCTCGGCCCAGGGATCAACTTAAGCGCTATTAGAGAGTCAGTCACACACCTTGAGGTGTTTGAGCAAAGTACCACCCAGCAAGCACTTGAACGCCTAGCGGATGCCGACATCGCCATTGTTAACAAAGTGGTACTTGACGCTGAAACGTTACAGCAGTTGCCTAAACTCAGGCTGATATGTGTGCTCGCTACGGGGCTTAATAATATCGATCTTGAAACGGCAAAAGAGCAGAATATCGAGGTTAAAAACGTCGCGGCTTACGGCACCGCCAGTGTTTCTCAGCATACCTTGATGCTGATGCTGACATTAGCCAATCGGCTTCCGCTTTATCAGCGTGATGTCGCGGCAGGCGAATGGCAGCGTAGCGCCTTTTTCTGTTTGCAAGACTACCCGACACTGCAGTTGTCAGATAAACATTTAGTCATGGTGGGGCAAGGTGAGCTAGGCACAGAAGTGGCACGCCTAGCGGAGGCGTTTGGCATGCGCGTGACCTTCGCCGCCAGGCCGGGCAATGAAGCCAATGATAAGCGTCCTGCGCTGGATGACCTGCTCCCAGAAGCAGATGTGATCAGCCTACATTGCCCGCTTAGTGACGCTACTAAGCATTTGATTAATCGACAGCGTCTGACCAGTGCAAAGCCATCACTACTGCTGATCAACTGCGCCCGCGGCGGAGTTATCGACGAAGTCGCTGCACTAGAGGCGCTGCGCAGTGGCAAGCTGGGCGGCTTGGGCGTTGATGTACTGCCTGCAGAACCGCCCAGAGACGGCCATCCACTGCTCGATGCACTTAACGAGCCGCTCAACTTAATCGTAACACCCCACAACGCCTGGATTACACCGGAAGCACGCCAGAATATTGTCAGCCTGACGGCGAATAATATCCGTGAATGGAAAAGTGCTTAAATAAAAGTATTAGCGCATTATGTGATAGCACTAGGGCCTTCTTAGGCCCTAGTGCGTAGCAAAATGGCTAGGGGCGTGGCAATTATCCAAAACCTCAAGTTCGACGTGGGTAACTTGCGCGCCCTCCGGGCCTTGCCATAGCCACTCGCTCAGCAGCTTGATGGCATCGGAGTGGCCACACATCAACACTTCGACACGCCCATCAGGCAGGTTTTTAGCGTAACCGGTAAGGCTCTGCTGAAGCGCTTTCTCTTGAGTAGCACGGCGATACCAGACACCTTGCACTTTACCAGTGACCAAGGCACGTACACAGCAGTCAGTCATCCTTTCCTCCTCGTACCATACACACTATTACACAAACTCATGCTTAATTAGCACTGCGCTATTACGCGGTACCAGTGGACGACCACGGCGTAGTAGTAAGGAGCGTGTAAATGCCGCGCCGAACAACAGTATCAGCGAACTGTAGTAGACCCATAGTAAGATCATTACCACTGAACCGGCAGCACCATAGGTAGACGCTGTCGCCGTATAAGCCAGATAGATCGCGATCACGCTGCGGCCGAGCGTAAATAGTACGGCGGTAACAACGGCACCAATCAACACATCTTGCCAGCGCAGCACCACGTCCGGAAGCACCTTAAAAATAGTCGCAAATAGGAGGGTCACCATGGCGACAGAGATGAGCGACTCAAGGGTAGTAGTAAACAGGCTAGCGAATGGGAATAGATTGTCCGCCGCAAGCAGCATGCCACGTAACACAACCCCTAGCACTAATGACACTAGCAGTATAAATCCAATAGACAGCACTACAGTCAGCGAGAGCAAGCGGCTTTTGATAAACCTTAACGCACTGTTAGAGGTTGGCTTGGCTGTCACGCCCCAAATCGTATTGAGTGAAAACTGCATTTGCGCAAAAACAGTGGTGGCGCCTACCACAAGCGCGCCGACACCTAATAGCGTGGGCAAAAGGCCAGACTCTTCGATTCTGGATTGAGCAACGGCTTCTTGAATCGCGACGGCGGCATCCGTGCCTAAAGTGCCTTGTAGTTGAGCGACTATTTGTCCCTGAGCGGCCTCTTCTCCCATCACAACACCGATGACAGTGACTGCAATAATAATCGTGGGTGCCAGTGAGAAAAGCGTATAAAACGCGAGCGAAGCCGCATAGCTAAACGCATTACGTTCCAGCCATAATGCGGTGGCGTCTTGGGTGACTTTCCACCAAAAATTAGCCGCACGTTTTATCATATCCACTCCCTGTGTCGTTGGTACTAAGGCCAATTTTAAACGTAATCAATAGCCTATTTTTTCTAGCATACCTAACCACAGCGTTTAGCGCAGTTTTCTGGTACGTTGACCCCCTAATATCACCAAACCAAAAGGAAGCTTGGATGGCCACCGATATTGCGCGCTCTACAACCGCCTGCGATTTCGACTGTTTGGTGTTTATTGGTCGCTTTCAACCGCCTCACCTTGGCCACTTGGCGATTATTCGGGAAGCACTAAAACGCGCACGGCAAGTAATTGTATTGGTGGGCTCTGCGTGGCAAGCACGCTCGCTGCGTAACCCATGGCGATTTGACGAACGTCAAGCCATGCTCCGTTCAGGGTTTGATGAGGCTGACAATCAACGCTTAGAGATTACCCCGCTACTGGACGCACTCTACAATGATGATGTCTGGGTACGCGATGTTCAGCGCAAAGTGCGTGATTTAGCCGCCCCTGCCAATGTCCGCCTACCGCGCATTGGTTTGATTGGAGCCAGCCGCGGGCAGTCTAGCTACTACCTGTCGCTATTCCCTCAATGGGAGTCGGTCAGTGTACCGTCGGTAGAAGGGATTTCAGCGAGTCAAATTCGAGAGCGCCTGTTCCGTTCGCCCAGCTCCACCGATGACTACTTAAGTACGGGGGCTTACCACGACCTGCCCCCTGGCGTTGTCGAAAGTGTAAAGAAGTTTTGCCACGTCAGCGCTTATAAGCGGCTACTGGAAGAGCAGCAGTTGTTGGATCAATACCGTCAGGCGTGGGCCCATGCGCCCTACCCGCCTATTTTTGTCACCGTAAATGCGGTCGTGGTGCAGTCGGGCCATGTATTGCTGGTACGGCGTACGGCGGCGCCAGGTAAAGGGCTTTACGCCCTGCCAGGCGGATTTATTAATCCTCATGAGCGTTTACTTGATGCCTGTTTGCGCGAACTGCGCGAACGGTTGCGGTTAAAAGTCCCCGAGCCTGTGCTTAAGGGGTCACTGCGTGGCCAGCGTCTGTTTGACGAACCCCACCGCAGTTGGCGCGGGCGCACTTTGGCAGAAGCTTTCTACTTTGCGTTACGCCCTGACCAACAGCTGCCTCGCTTAAAGCCTGTTAAAGGGGGAGATCATGCGCACTGGGTGGCACTTGCTGACCTTGAACCTGAGAGCCTGTTTGAAGACCACTTTTTTATTATTCAGAATTTTCTAGGCCTGCCTGCCGATTTTGGAAGCAACTAGAAATTTCAGGAACTAGGGCGGCAATCGCTTGGGACGTTCATGCTTGCAGGAAATCCCTGGGTAATTTCATCATTTGCCGCCATAAACGCTCCACGCCGGGCTTATGCACCATTGAGCAGCGGTATAAGCGAATTTCTAAGGGAATGTCCCAGCTCGGGTCGCCCGCCCTGACCAAGCGGCCGCTTTTTAACTCCTCACGAATACAGAAATCCGGTATCCAGGCAACGCCTACCCCTTGCAATACCATCCCTTTCAGGCCTTCGGCCATGGCCGTTTCATACACGGTACGCAGCTTCATACGTAGCGGATCATTCTTCAGCAGCATACGCACACTGCGCCCCAAAAATGCACCCTGCGTATAGGAAAGGTAAGGGATGGAAGTGTCATGCTGAAGGGAAAATTTAGCTTTTCCCTGTGCATCGGGTAGCGAGACGGGCAGCATATTGACCTTACCGATCGAGAAGGAGGGAAACACTTCGGCATCGAGCTGCATGGTGGCAAAGGGATCGTAATAAGCCAGCATTAAATCGCAATTGCCTTCACGTAGCACATGTATCGCCTCACCTACGTTCATTGCCACTAGGCGTGTCGGCAATTCGCCTAAGCCCTGTTGTAAACGGGAGATCCAGGGCGGATAAAAGCTTAATGCCAGGGAGTGAGCGGCCACGATATCCAACGCTTCATTGGCAATCGAAAGGCCGCGCAAATGACTAAGCGATTCGTTTAACTGTTCGACCAAATTACGGGCGGTAACCAAAAACAGCTGCCCTTCCGGTGTTAGCCCAACAGGGGTAGTTGAACGATCGACAAGAGTGACATCCACAGCCTGCTCCAGTGCACGAATGCGCCGACTAAATGCAGGCTGAGTTACGTGGCGCTGTCGTGCTGACGCAGAGAAGCTGCGTGTGCTGGCGAGTGCTACGAAATCTTCTAGCCATTTTGTTTCGAGATTCACCCCGGGACTCCTTGTCTCACCCTTTGTGCACGCATATTGTTTTCCTATTTTGCGGTCTATTGGACGGGCGCCATTAAATAGGCAGCACGTGATACGACTTTCATCCACATTGAGCGCTGGTTGATTTCATCAATGCTGACCCGGCGGCATTGTGAAAAGTCATTTTTCAGCATACTTTCCACGCTGGCAGCAAAGTCTTGGTTTGGAATAAAAGCAGTTATTTCAAAGTTTAACCGAAATGAACGGTTATCCAGATTTACAGTGCCAACCGTGGCTGCACTGCTATCTACAAGCATTACCTTTTGATGTAAAAATCCAGGAAGATAACGGTATATTTTTACACCTGCTCTTAACATATCCGGTAAAAACGAGAAGGCTGATAGGAAAACCAATAAGTGATCTGGTCGTTCGGGAATCATGACGCGTACATCTACCCCGCGCATGGCCGCAAGTCGCAGTGCATCCTGAACCCCTTGGTCAGGAACAAAGTAAGGACTGGTCACCCATAGGCGCTGTTTTGCGCTATGAATAACCTGTTGTACCAGCAGGCTGGCAGTATCCTGACGATCTGCAGGCCCAGAGGGCACAATAACAACATGATGATCAGTTGAAGAAGACGTTTCAGCCATCCAGTTCAGGCTAATCACCTCATCGGTAGCCCAGTGCCAATCTTCCCAAAACGCTTCTTGCAGGCCTAAGACACTGGGTCCTTCAAGCTTTAGGTGGGTGTCACGCCAGGGGCCATGCCGAGGATCTTCGCCTAAATATTCAACCCCAATATTAAAGCCCCCTATCCAACCCTCTTTGCCATCAATGACTGTTACTTTGCGATGATTCCGGAAGTTAAGCTGAAAGCGGTGTTTGAAGCCCCTTGATGAGCGAAAAGCACTGACGGCCACCCCATCGCTGATTAAATCATTTAGGTAACCATCGTTTAATTGACGACTTCCTACCTCATCGTAGAGGAAATAGACACGCACGCCACGCTGGGCAGCGCGTTGTAAATGCTGTTTCAAGCGCTGCCCCAGGGCATCGCTGCGAACAATAAAAAACTGTATCAATACATACTGTTCGGCACGATCAATGCCGTCAAAAAGGCTTTCAAAGGTCGCGGGGCCGTCGATTAATAACGTGGCGTGATTACCATGGGTTAAGGGCATCATGGCAAGCTGCTCAACCGCTTGAATATCCGCATTACTCGAGGGTGCCACAAAAGGCTCTACATTGGCACGGTAACGTACCAGCACACGGCGTAGCACAGTGTCACGCTGCCCCCGCGCAGACACATAGCCATAAAATCTTGGTCGTCCAAAGAACCAGTAAGCAGGAAGCGCGACATAGGGAAACGTAAGCAACGATATGATCCATGCCACTGCCCCTTGAGAGGTGCGACTGGACATTAACGCCATAATGGCCGAAACGATACCCAATAAGTGTATCAATAAGATGCTGGTCCCTAGCAACCAGGAGGTCATAGCCACGTCCTTATAAAGCCCTCACAAAGAACAAGGCCTCGCCGTCAGCGAGGCCCTTATGTGCTTAAAAACCTAAGCGTTCAAAGCCTAATCAATCTTATCATTCTGTTACGCCGACTGAGCGATAATCTCTTTCCACTTCGCAGGCCCGGTTTGATGCACTGATGTGCCCAGACTATCAACAGCAACCGTCACCGGCATATCTTCGACCTCAAATTCGTAGATCGCTTCCATGCCTAAATCTTCAAAGCCGACGACTCGGGATTTTTTAATCGCTTGCGCGACCAAATAAGCTGAGCCCCCTACCGCCATTAAGTACACCGCCTCATTGTCACGAATCGCGTCAATGGCGGTTTGGCCACGCTCTGCTTTTCCTACCATACCTAACAGGCCAGTTTCTTCTAGCATGGTGCGGGTAAATTTATCCATTCGCGTGGCAGTCGTTGGGCCTGCGGGCCCCACTACCTCATCACCGATTGGATCAACCGGGCCCACGTAATAAATGAAGCGCCCTTTCATATCTACAGGTAGCGGCTCACCTTTGGCTAACATATCCACCATACGCTTATGAGCAGCGTCACGGCCGGTTAACAGCTTGCCGTTCAGCAGTAGCGTATCGCCTGGCTGCCAGGTTTTGACCTCAGCGGGCGTTACGGTGTCAAGATTGACACGCTTGACGTTATCGCCTGCTTCGCGAGTGATTTCCGGCCAGTCCTCAAGCTTCGGTGCTTTTAACGCCGCAGGGCCTGAACCATCCAAGGTGAAGTGGGCATGACGGGTTGCTGCGCAATTGGGAATAATCGCTACAGGCTTATTGGCGGCATGGGTCGGATAGTCTTTTACTTTAATATCCAGCACGGTGGTTAAGCCGCCTAACCCTTGAGCACCGATGCCGCTTTTGTTGACCTTATCAAACAGTTCTAGGCGTATCTCTTCGGCGCGATTACTGGGCCCGCGGGCCTGTAAATCCTGAATATCGATGGGATCCAGTAGCGCTTCTTTGGCAATCATCATCGCTTTTTCAGCGGTGCCGCCGATGCCAATGCCCAGCATACCGGGCGGACACCAGCCTGCGCCCATCTTCGGCAGCTGTTCCATTACCCAATCGACGACGCTGTCGGAAGGATTAAGCATGGCAAATTTAGACTTGGCTTCACTACCACCGCCCTTCGCAGCCACGTGAATATCGACAGTGTCGCCAGGCACAATTTGGTGGTGAATAATGGCCGGCGTGTTGTCTTTGGTGTTGGCCCGCTTGCCGTCAGGATCCGCTAGCACCGAGGCACGTAGGACATTATCGGGCAGTAAATAAGCGCGACGAACACCTTCGTTGACCATGTCGTCAAGGCTCATGTCCGCTTCCCAGGTAACGTTCATACCCACGTGAACAAACACGGTGACGATGCCGGTGTCCTGGCAAATCGGGCGATGCCCGGTGGCGCACATACGCGAGTTAATCAGAATTTGCGCAATAGCGTCTTTAGCAGCGGGGTTCTCTTCACGCTCGTAGGCGGCCGCCATGGCGTCAATAAAATCTTTAGGATGATAGTAAGAGATGTACTGCAGAGCATCGGCAACGCTTTGAATAACGTCGTCCTGGCGAATCACGGTCATGGACTAACAGCTCCTAGGTTATCGTCTAGTCAGCGGCATTCTTGCGCATCGGCGCAAGTGCCGTCTTAGCGTGACGCCAGTATACCGTATTGCCCTGTCGGCAGCAGCACTCCTTGGTAGCGTCTTGGGTTTAGAAATTAGTACTTTATTTATTGTTAGCAGCAACCAAGATAACGGTATAAATACTCAATAAAGCGCGGTATTGACTCATCGAAGCTATTAACTGCCTTGGCAATGCGGGCAATAGTAGAGCCTTCGCGATCCCACCATCCGGCGCTCGATCACCGCACCACAGCGGTGGCACTCAAGACCAGCGCGATCGAACACCGCAAAACGCCACTGCCTACGTGACTCACCGGCTGCTTTAGCCTGTTCAATCCAGGCCTCTCGATTAGTCACGCCTGCGGTTTGGTACGCTTGCCGAGTTGTTTCGATAATAGCGTGCGCAAGCGATTGTTGTTGATGGGTGGTGAGATCTACCGGCCGAGCGCTGGCTGGCAACTGGGTAAAGAATAAGATTTCAGAGCGCAGATAATTGCCGAGCCCTGCCACTAATCCTTGATCGAGCAACAGTGCACCCAAACTTCGCCGGTGAAACTGCTTGAGAGTTAACCGCTGCAGAACATCGGCGGGGGTTACATCCTGGCTCAATAAATCAGGCCCTAAACGGGCCAAAAATGGGTGCTCGGCGAGATTATCGCGATACAAAAGCGAGATATCGGAAGCGCTGTAAAGACTTGCGCAGCGCCCTTCTGCCGTCAAACGAACGCGTAACGTGCGCTTTGTGGCGGGAGGTTTATCCTCGCTATGCAGCTTCCAAACCCCATAGAGTTGATTATGTGAATAAAGCACCCGCTCATCAGCAAACCGGATCAGCATTGCTTTGCCACGCGTCTCTACCCGGGACACCTGAACACCAGTGAAAGAGTCTGCTTGGCTGGCAAGCTCGGGAAAGGCGAACCAAGCTTTGTCAATTACCCGCCCGCCTATCTGCTGCTGAACACGATCGGCCGCCCGACGAATCTCTGGCCCTTCTGGCATACCGCTAGCCCAGCGCCAGCTGTTTTTCTTTCATTTGATGGAGCTGATCGCGTAGCCGCGCCGCCTCTTCAAACTCCAGGTTTTGCGCTGCTTCGAACATGGCATCCTCAAGCTTGCTGATCGCGCCCAGCAGATCATGCTTATTCATAGTGGACACATCATATTCAGCGGCGCTTTCCGCCACTTTGCGTTCACTGCCGCGCCGACGGCTGTTCTTTTTGCCCGGTGCTTGGGCGGCTTCCAGAATATCGGACACCGAGCGCGTTATCGTCGTCGGCGTAATGCCATGCTCTAGATTGTGCTCAGTCTGCTTCGCTCGCCGACGCTCGGTCTCATCGATGGCTTTGCGCATCGAGTCAGTAATCCGGTCGCCGTAGAGAATCGCCTTGCCGTGGGCGTTACGGGCAGCGCGACCAATCGTTTGTATGAGCGAACGCTCAGCGCGTAAGAAGCCCTCTTTATCAGCATCCAAAATGGCCACCAACGACACTTCGGGAATATCCAACCCTTCACGCAACAGGTTGATACCCACCAGCACATCAAACTTACCTAAACGTAAATCACGAATGATCTCAACACGTTCAACGGTATCGATATCCGAGTGCAGATAGCGAACCCGAATACCGTGCTCGTCAAAATACTCGGTCAGGTCTTCCGCCATGCGCTTGGTTAACGTAGTGACCAGTACCCGCTCACCTACGGCGGTACGCAGACCAATTTCTGAGAGCAAATCATCTACCTGGGTGCTGGCCGGGCGCACCTCGATTTCAGGGTCCAACAGACCGGTAGGCCGTACCACTTGCTCAACGATTTGACTGGCGTGTTCGCCCTCATAGCGCCCAGGGGTGGCGGAGACAAAGATAGTCTGCGGGGAAATCGCCTCCCACTCCTCAAACTTCATGGGTCGGTTATCAAGCGCTGAAGGCAGCCGAAAACCGTACTCCACCAATGTCTCTTTGCGCGAACGGTCACCTTTATACATGCCGCCCACTTGGGGCACGCTGACATGCGACTCATCAATAAACAGCAGTGCATCATCGGGAAGGTAATCAAAAAATGTCGGCGGTGGCTCGCCGGGCGCACGCCCTGATAGATAGCGGGAGTAGTTTTCAATACCGTTGCAATAGCCCAATTCCAGCATCATTTCAATGTCATAAAGCGTGCGCTGCTCCAGGCGTTGCGCTTCGACTAGGCGCTCATGCTTGCGCATCCACTCAAGACGCTGTTTGAGCTCTTCTTTAATGGCATCAATGGCGCCTAGGATGGTTTCCCGCGGCGTCACGTAGTGCGATTTAGGGTAGATGGTCATACGCGGCACCTCGCCCTTAACGGCACCGGTCAACGGGTCGAACAAGCGAATCGTATCGATTTCGCTATCGAATAGCTCCACACGCACCGCTTCTTCATCAGAGTCAGCGGGGAAGATATCGATCACGTCACCACGTACCCGGTAGGTCCCGCGCCGAAAGTCCATATCATTACGGGTGTATTGCAGCTCGGCCAGGCGACGCAGGAAGGCGCGCTGGTCGATCAGTTCACCACGGGTAAAATGGAGGCGCATCTTTAGATACTGATCCGGGTCACCCAAACCGTAAATGGCTGACACCGACACCACAATCAGCGCATCCCGGCGCTCCAGCAGTGCCTTAGTGGCCGAGAGGCGCATCTGCTCAATGTGATCATTGATGGAGGCATCTTTCTCGATAAACGTATCAGACGAAGGCACATAGGCTTCCGGCTGATAGTAGTCGTAGTAGGAAACGAAATACTCTACCGCGTTATCCGGGAAAAACGCCTTGAACTCACCGTAAAGCTGGGCAGCAAGGGTTTTGTTAGGCGCCATTACAATGGTCGGGCGCTGCTGCTGTTCGACGATGTTGGCCATGGTGAAAGTTTTGCCCGAGCCGGTAACGCCTAGCAGCGTTTGATGGGCAAGCCCTGATTCCAGGCCACCAATCAGCCCTTTAATGGCGGCGGGCTGGTCACCGGCAGGCTGAAATTTTGACTGTAATCGAAAGGCTTTGCTCATCGATGCTCCAAAAAGGAAAACTATTTTAAGGGTAACTAAACAAGACGTGTCTCTATCTCAACCGTGGACTCGGTCATCAAACGCTGAATGGGACAACGATGGCTGATTTCTTCTAGCCTGGCGCGCTGCTCAGGGTCATTAATGCCGTGCAGTGTTAAAGCGACACCCAGTCTGTAAATACCTTTTCGTTCCTGACCATCATCGCGTTGCACAGTGACGGTCACTCCTTCAAGTGGCCATCCCTTACGCTTGGCGTACATTTGCACGGTAATTGCTTTACACGTGCCCAAGGCGATATCGAAATAGTCGTGCGGATCAGGGGCACTGCCCTCGCCACCAACCACTGGCGGTACATCGGCATACAAATCTTCCAGACCATCGACTTCAACACGCTGCCTAAAGGCATGGTTGCGCTCACTAATGACGGTAATAGGTATGTGCATTAGGATACCTTGATGCCTAGCTTGAGTTTTTCAATGGCGTTAATCAGCGCTTCACGCTTTGCACGTCCATCGACATCAGCCCCATGGCGGCCCACCTCGGCGCTGTCAACGCCGTCCAGCATCATGAGTGCTGTGGTAATTTTGTTAACCTGCTCGACCGATTTAACACCCTGAAATGTTAATGATTGCTGCGCCATACCATTTCCCTGCCTATTGGCCAATGCAAGACTCCTACGAGGGAAAGAGTCTAGCACGCTAATAGTGCCTTGCAATTAATGCCGTCTGCCCGCACTTAAAGGCAATACGTGCACACTCATTTGTCCGCAAGCTTAGAATGGCTGACAAATCACCACTTTGATCAGGAGTTTTTATGGCGACCGTTACCTCACGCAATTCCGCCCTTGGCAGCGTCCGCCTTACTCACTTAGCCGCGCTGGATGTGAAAGGCGCCGATGCAGAAAAGTTCCTTCAAGGCCAGACTAGCGCCCAAGTCAGCCTAGCCGATGGATACTTTGCGCCGCTGACCTGTTTTTGCACACCTAAGGGCCGCATGTTAGCCAATGCTCAGTTGCTGCGCATGGGGGAAAACCATTTTCGGCTGCTACTAAGCAGCACCCTGTTAGATAGTTTAGCCAACCATCTTAAAAAATTCGCCGCCTTCTATAAGGCCGAACTGACGGCACTGCCTAACCTTACGTTCATCGGCACCGATGAGGGCGTCCAGTCACTCGCTGACCAACTTGGCCTGCAATTCCCAGAGCAGGTTGGCACTCACAGCAACAATGATCAGCTCTGTGCGCTGCGCTACCCAGGTAAGACACCGCGTTGGCTATTGTGTTTCGATCACGATATCCATGGCGACGAAATATCGTTCCAGGACGACGACGAAGACCGTAACGCATGGCAGCTTGAGGATATTCGCAGTGGCTTGGCGTGGTTGACCGATGCGCAGAAGGATCACTTTTTACCGCAAATGCTTAACTGGGAAGCGTTGGGCGGGATTAGCTTCAAGAAAGGCTGCTATACCGGCCAGGAAGTCGTCGCCCGCGCCCACTTTCGCGGTCAGGTTAAAAAGCGTCTGATGCATATTAGCGTAGAGGCGCAAGCACTATCCGAAGCGCTACCCGAGGTAGGCGCCAGCCTGACGAACGGTGACGATAAAGCGGTGGGCGAAGTCGTGGTCAGCGCCTTTAACGAGCAAGGCGGCGTCGAGCTGCTTGCAGTAATGAGTACCAAGGTCGTGGAAGAAACAGTGCCCGTATTTCTCGCAGGGGCGCCAGCCACTTTACTACCATTACCCTATACGATTGAGCGAGTTGACCCCGAACAGCTGGCGGTTGGCCTTAATAACTAGCCTTTCCGCCTTCTAAGCGTGAGGTAAGCCAAACAGCGTCGTGGCGTTATGGCTGCTTATGGTCGCTACCTGTTCCGCCGTTTGCCCGCGTAGGGCAGCCACCACACTACATACTTCCGCTACCCGGCACGGTTCATTACGCTTGCCCTGGTAGCCGCTTAGCGGCATATCAGGGCTGTCGGTTTCAAGCACAAAAGCGTCATCCGGCAGTGCCTTAACGGTTCGCTGCAACCGTTTGGCACGCTCATAAGTTACCGCGCCGCCCAATCCCAGTTTGAAACCTAAATCGAGAAACTTCGTCGCCTGCTCAATAGAGCCTGAGAAAGCGTGAATTAACCCAGCTTGAGGTAGCGCAAGTTGGCGAAGTCGCTTGGCGACCTTATCGTTAGCATGGACGCAGTGCACCACTACCGGCAGTGAGTGGTGCTTAGCGAGCCTCAATTGAGCATCAAAGTAATGCCACTGCGCGTCCAGCGTGTCGCTAAAGCGGCCATCAATGCCACACTCGCCCAACGCAACGGCCTCAGGGTGCTCGCTCAGCGATTGGTCGAGCGCCTCGATGTCGGCCTCTTGATGCTGTTGCATAAAGTGCGGATGAAGCCCCAGACAAACCGAGGTGTCATCCCGCTCGCCCAGCGCCAGCACCTGTTGCCAGCGGGCCCGGGTTGTACCCGGCACCACAAAGCGCGCCACACCCACCGCCTTGGCAGCCTCAAACACCTCAGTGCGATCATGATCGAACTCAGAAAAGTCGAGATGGCAGTGCGCGTCGATTAACATACAAAACTTAGTGTTCGCGGGTGGGTTGGAAGCGAATGTCCGGCCAGCGCTCCTGGGTCATCTGCAGGTTAACCCGAGTCGGCGCGATATAAGTGAGATAGCCACCGCCATCAATCGCCAGATTAGCGCTGGCTTTACGCTTAAACTCTTCGAGTTTTTTAGCATCCTCACAGTAGACCCAGCGGGCAGTCTGCACATTGACGCCTTCGTACAAGCAGTCGACCTTATACTCCTCTTTCAGGCGATGAGCGACCACATCGAACTGCAGGGTACCCACGGCGCCAAGAATCAGGTCATTATTGTCCATCGGCATAAAGACCTGGGTAGCACCCTCTTCAGAAAGTTGCTGCAAGCCTTTTTGCAACGCCTTCATCTTGAGCGGGTCTTTTAACCGCACGCGCTTAAAGAGTTCTGGCGCAAAGTGCGGTATACCGGTAAAGCGCATATCTTCACCGACGGTAAAAGTATCGCCGATCTGAATGGTACCGTGGTTGTGCAGGCCGATAATGTCGCCGGGCCACGCTTCTTCGACCTGCGAGCGGTCAGAGGCCATAAACGTCAACGCATCGGCAATTTTGACGTCTTTGCCAATACGCACATGGCGCATTTTCATGTTCTTTTCGTACTTGCCTGAGCAGACCCGCAAAAAGGCGATACGATCGCGATGATTGGGATCCATGTTGGCCTGGATTTTAAACACAAAACCGGTGAAGCGATCATCATCAGAAGTGACGACCCGGGTATCGGTTTCATGGGCCTGGGGCGGCGGCGCGTATTCGACAAAGCCGTCTAGCATTTCGCGCACGCCGAAGTTACCCATTGCAGTACCGAAATAGACCGGCGAAAGCTCACCACGGCGATAGGCGTCCAGATCAAACTCATGGGATGCACCGCGCACCAGCTCCACTTCCATGCGCAGCTCTTCCGCCTGCTCTTCCCCGAGCACAGCATCGACCTCGGGATTATCCAGGCCCTCAATACGCTTGTCTTCAGGGATTCGGCTACCCTGCCCCTGGGTGTAGAGGTGAACCACATCGTTATAGAGGTGATAAACGCCCTTAAAGTGACGCCCCATGCCAATCGGCCAGGTCATCGGCGCACATTGAATATTGAGTACCGTTTCGACCTCATCCATTACTTCAATGGGGTCACGGATATCACGATCCATTTTATTGATAAAGGTCAGAATCGGCGTTGTACGCAGACGACATACCTCCATCAACTTGATAGTACGATCCTCGACGCCCTTTGCGCCGTCGATCACCATCAAGGCAGAGTCTACCGCTGTAAGCGTACGGTAGGTATCTTCGGAGAAGTCTTCGTGGCCAGGTGTATCCAGCAGGTTGACGATGCGCCCGCCATAGGGGAACTGCATTACCGAGGTAGTGACAGAGATACCCCGCTCCTGCTCCATTTTCATCCAATCCGACGTTGCGTGCCGATCGTTACGCTTGCTCTTGACCGAACCGGCCAACTGGATGGCGTTGCCAAACAGCAGCATCTTTTCAGTAATGGTGGTTTTACCAGCGTCAGGGTGCGAAATGATCGCAAAGGTGCGTCTAAGCCCCGCCTCATGGGCTAACTGAGTCTCTTTCATTGTGCCTCTTTGAAAATGTTTACTCCGCGCCGCTTTCCAGTGATTGATTAGCACGCGGTGAGCAATGTCCATTGAGACAATTGTAACGCCTGGAGACCGCTTTTGTCGCGGCTGGCTTTATGAGTGACTAAGCAATTGGAGAGGCCAAAAAAAACGCTGACGAATTCAGCGTTTTTAACGAAGCATGCAACGAGATGCTGCTTCTAGGCGTTATGCGTAGGTGTTCACCTGAGTACCGACGCTGCCTTCTTTGGCCAAGTCCGGTTGTGCACCGGTGTTGGCAGAGGCTAAAACTTCCGTCACCTGCTCAGCCTGGGTGTCCAAGGCTTCTTTGAACACCTGCATCTGCGCCTGTTCGGCTGTTTGCGCCTGATTCATATAAAGCGAGGCACTGACTGAACTGCTGATGCCTACATCCATATTTTCACCTAATGGTATGCAAATGTACTTACAAACTAGCAAAGCATTAGATCACGCGCAAAGATATCGTCACTATTACTAATGCCAGCATCTACTACTATCGGCTTAACTCGCCGAATCATTAACGAATATAGCGCCCGTTCAAAACCTGTCAGCGCGAAACGGCTTCATATCAATTGCGGTAGGCTGCCCTTCCATCATATCTGCCAGCAAATGACCCGTTGCAGGACCAAGAGTAAACCCTTGATGCCCATGCCCAAAGGCGAGCCATAAACCTGGGTGGCGTGGCGCTGGGCCAATCACTGGCTTCATATCGGGCAGGCACGGCCGCGCACCTTTCCAAGGGGCTTCATCGCGGCGCTCCCCTAACGGAAACACACTGCGCGCCACTTTCTCTGCCGCGCCCAGTTGGTTAACGTCGGCGGGGGCATCAAGGCGGTCTAACTCTGCCCCGGTGGTCAAGCGGATACCCGCATTCATCGGCGCCAGCAGGTAGCCAATTTCAGCATCCATGACCCAGTAATTTAGCTTGGCCTCTGCTTGTGGGGCGTAGTGCATGTGATAGCCACGCTTCACAAAGGTAGGGAAATGGTAGCCAAGCTCCTTCAGCCAGCTACCCGCCCAAGGCCCTAGCGCCACCACGACGTCGTCTGCTTCTAACGTTTCAGCGGCAGTACTTACCTGCCACCGGCCACCCACCTGCTGAACCGAGGTGATATCCGCCTGCAGAATGCGCCCGCCATCATTGCTGAATGCTTGGGCATAAGCCGCGACCAGCGCACCGGGGTCGGCCACGGTCCAAGGGTCGAGCCAGTGAATTGCGCCAATAATATGTTCGCTAAGAGAAGGCTCTTTCTCCATCAGCGCAGCCCGATCCAGTTGCTCAAATTGAACACCATAAAGACGGCGCGCCTCTTCGGCATCTTTTAACCGTGCGGCCAACTTTTCAGGGGTACGGTAAAGCTCAAGCCATCCCTGCCTGCGCACTAAGTGTTCCGCTCCGGCAGCCTCAATCATCGGGCCATGAGTCTTCAGTGACTGCTGAATCAAAGATGCATATTCCGGCACGATTTTCTGGTAAGCCTTCGGCGCTGAATTCATCCAGTAGCGCAACAGCGGAGAAGCGGCATTCACCATGCCCGCAGGACGATAGCGAATATCAACCCGGCGATTAGGCAATACGCTCAAGAGCGTTTTAACATCCCGTGGAAATGGGTAAGGCCTAACGGCTTCACGCTGAATAATGCCTGCATTGCCAAACGAGGTTTCTCGACCAGGCTGGAGGCGGTCTACCACGGTGACCTCATGACCGCGCTGACGCAGATGCCAGGCAATGCTGACACCTACCATCCCTGCTCCTAAAACTACCGTTTGACGCGCCATGTTGATGCACTCCCCGCTGTCGATTCAGCACCATGATTGGTAATTAATAACTATTTGAAAAATATCACCAAACCAACTGCATTAATATAGTAGAAAACGCTGTTTTAGAGCCAAAAATAAGTAATTAATGCTCCATAGCGAGCTAAAAAGGAAGACAACACTATTAGCGGCATAACAATTGCTTAGTTTCTATTAGGTAACCTGAACGGTATGCAATTGACGACGTCGTAACGGCCTCTCCTCCTCTGCGAAAAACACATAAAGCACCAAAAAGAAGCGCTCGCACCAAAAGATGCCCTCGTACTAGTGACAAAGGAAAACACCATGCCTGCCACGCTAAATCTGGATAGCTCGCTGATCGATACGCTCTGGGTACTCTGGGCAGCCGCTCTGGTATTTGTGATGCAAGCTGGTTTTCTATGCTTAGAGGCTGGCACAACGCGTACCAAGAACGCGATTAATGTTGCTATGAAAAACGTAGCGGACTTTGCGATTGCCGTCAGTGTTTTTTGGCTCATCGGATTCGGCATCATGTTTGGTGATTCGTTGGGCGGTGTTGTAGGTACAACGTTATTCGGCTGGCAGTTAGACGCTTCGGGCAGCTGGGTGATTACGGTATTCATCTTCCAGGCAATGTTCTGCGCGACCGCCGCGACCATTGTGTCGGGTGCGGTGGCGGAACGCATGCCCTTTCTGGCATATATCTGGACGGCGCTCTGGATCGCGTTAATCATCTACCCCGTATTCGGCCACTGGGCTTGGGGCGGGCTACTAGGTGGTGCCGCAGGCTGGTTAGGGGCTCTAGGGTTTGTTGATTTTGCCGGCTCCACAGTGGTTCACAGTGTAGGTGGCTGGGTAGCGCTGGCAGCAGTACTCTGCATCGGCCCCCGCAGTGGTCGTTTCGCACACGACAAGCCTCCTACCGCTTTTCCCTCTGGCAACCTTCCACTCGCGATGCTTGGCGCGCTGTTTATGATATTAGGCTGGTTCGGCTTTAACGGCGGTAGCACCTTGGCTGTTACTGACCAGATACCCGGCATATTGGCTAATACCGTGCTTGGAGCCGTTGGCGGCATCCTTTCCGGCATGCTCATGGGAATGCGCACACGTCGTTACGCCGATGTGATGTACGCAATTAATGGCGCCATTGCTGGTCTAGTCGCCGTCACCGCCAGTGCGCATGTGATCTCGCTCCCAGCAGCATTTGGCTTGGGGGCGGTTAGCGGCGTGCTAATGGTACTGACCAGCGAATGGCTGCTGAGTAAGCGTATTGATGACGCCGTATGCGCCATACCTGCCCATTTAGTATCAGGCATTTGGGGCACACTCGCACTACCCTGGGTGGCGGATATGACAATGCTGGATAGTGGCCTGTCCCGACCCGCTCAATTCGGCATTCAGCTTCTTGGTGTTGTCGTTTGTGGCATCTGGAGCTTTGGCAGCGCATGGCTGCTATTTCGTATCACTCGTCGCTTTCTGCCCTTAAGGGTCTCGCCTGAAGCTGAAAAAATGGGTCTTAATTTAGCCGAGCATGGCGCCAATAATGAGCTGAACCAGCTACTCGAACATATGCGCCAGCACGAACAGCAAGGCGATATTCGCCGGCGAATTGAAGCCGACCCGTTTACTGAAGTGGGCGAAATAGCGGCCAGCTATAATCGGGTAACAGCGGCCCTTGAAACCGCCCTCGGCCACACCCGCGTGATGCTGCGTAACCTGCGCGATGGAGTAATCACCTGGCAAGCAGACGGCTCGCTGACAAGCCTTAACCCCGGCGCTGAGATGCTCTTTAATGTCGACGCCGCCACTCTCATCGGCCAACCCGTTTCCACGCTGCTACCGAACTTCAAGCTGACACCCGGTGCACGCCATGAAATCAAACGACGTACAGCCGATAAGCGAGTGCGTTATCTCGAAATACAGGTGAGCGAAGGCGCCAGCGGCTCCGCATCAGAGCGCTCTGGCATGGTGCGCGACATCACCGAGCGCAGACAGCTTCAAGAGCAGTTAAATCGCGAACGTGATCTTGCTCGCACCACTCTAGCCTCCATCGGAGATGGCGTAATTACCTGTGATGCCAGCGGCAATGTCACGTTTATCAATGCGGAAGCCAAGCGACTGACCGGCTGGACCCTTGAAGAGGCCATGGATAAACCTATTCATGTGGTTTACCAACTACTTGAGGAAATCAGCGGCGACTCCATAAGTAATCCAGCCCGGCAAGTACTGACACAGCTAACGCCAGTGCAATCAACCGAACATTGCATGCTCGTCCACCATGACGGCACGCATACCCCCATCCAGCACAGCGCCTCACCCATTCGTTCACGCAGCGGCATTACCCTGGGCGCTGTTGTGGTTTTTCAAGATGTTAGCCTCACACGCCAGCTTACTGAACAGTTGAGCTATCAGGTCAGCCACGACAACCTAACCGACCTGTTGAATCGGCGCGCCTTTGAAACAGCACTTACAGCGCTTCTCAATCGGGAGGATGGCCAGCACGTGATGTGCTACCTGGATCTTGATCAGTTCAAAATCGTCAATGATACCTGCGGTCATCTTGCGGGTGACGAACTGTTGCGCCAAGTATCATTAAAGCTGAAATCCCATGTACGCAGCAGCGATATTGCCGCGCGTCTCGGTGGCGATGAGTTCGCCCTACTGCTACCAGATTGCGGGATAGAAAGAGCACTAGTGATTACCGAGGCACTACGCAGCGATATAGAGAATTATCGTTTTGCCTGGCAAGAGCATACGTTTGGGATTGGGGTCAGTATTGGCTTGGTAGAACTCCATGCTGCTCAGCCTATGCAGCTTAGCCAAGCACTCCACGCCTCTGATGCGGCGTGCTACGCCGCCAAAGAGGCAGGCCGCAATCGTATCCACTGCTATCAGCCTGATGATCATTTTTTATTGGAAAAGCACGGTGAGCTACAGTGGGTTCAGCGCTTGCAAAATGGCCTGGACAATGATGCTTTTCGCCTTTTTGCTCAACCGATCAAAGCCATTTGTGCTGACGCCCCCGCCTACCGTGAGATATTACTTCGGCTCGAAGAGCATGGTGAACTCATCGCCCCAGGAAGTTTTTTACCTGCCGCTGAGCGCTACCACTTTATGGGACGCATTGATCGTTGGGTAATTCGCAATACTCTGGCCTGGCTAGGGGATCAAAACCGCCACTCTGTTCCGTCAGCGCATAGCCTATGGGGCATCAATCTATCCGGGGCATCGCTTTCTGACGCTGAATTTTGTCAGGATCTTATTGCTCAGGTGTCCACTGCCTATCTGCCTCACGGCACACTCTGTTTTGAAATCACTGAAAGCACCGCGATCGCACAGCTCTCACGTGTCAAAACATTGATTCATACCCTGAAAGGCTACGGCTGCCGGTTTGCATTGGATGATTTTGGCACCGGGCTTTCCTCTTTCAGCTACTTGAAGCAGCTACCCGTCGATTATCTAAAAATTGACGGTAATTTTATCCGCAATGTGCATCAAGATCCGATTGATAGAGCAATGGTTGAGGCGATTCATGCCGTCGGTAAAGCACTGGGCGTTAAGACCATTGCTGAGTTTGTTGAAACCCAGGCAACATTGGATACGTTACATCAGATGGGAATTGACTATGCACAAGGATATTTACTCGGCATGCCTGAACCGCTTACCAACATGGTCGGCAATCGCATTAAAGTAATGCCGCGCTAGCAGGAACGTGTTAACAAGAACGTAGCGATATAAAATTCAGAAACGAAAAAATCCCTAAAAAGGGCATAATCGCTGGGAGGTAAACGCTAAAAAAGAGGAAATAACAAGAAGGAAGTATGCGGGGTAATGGGGTGGATGATGGGACTTGAACCCACGACCACCGGAGTCACAATCCGGGGCTCTACCACTGAGCTACACCCACCACAACCTAAAACTGGAAACGCAAATATTGTCACTGGGGTGGATGATGGGATTTGAACCCACGACCACCGGAGTCACAATCCGGGGCTCTACCCCTGAGCTACACCCACCATAGACAATCTTACGTAAAAACAGGTATTACACACTTGAAGATATGATTCTCTGACGGGTTGTTACCACTGAAATTAGGTGGCACGCCCAGCAGGAATCGAACCCGCAACCTACGGCTTAGAAGGCCGTTGCTCTATCCGGTTGAGCTATGGGCGCACAAAAAGCATTCAGAAATAACGAATACTGATGAGCACTAGACCACAACCAAAGCTTGAAAAAGCAAGCTACTACCTTTCACGTTTAGGTGTGGTCGGGATGGAGGGATTCGAACCCCCGACATCCTGCTCCCAAAGCAGGCGCGCTACCAGACTGCGCTACATCCCGATTTTTCATCACCCTAGACGCTACCGCTTGGTCCGTCTCAAGCGAGGCATATATTACTATTTTTAATTTTAAAGTCAACCATTAAAGTGATTGTTCGTGAAGGCGCTTTGCCTGGGTGCCCTAGCGTGCGAAAATTGCCGCCTTAGAAAGCGTAGCCAACTGCGCTAGCAGCACTAGGTACTGCCTTAAAAGCCATTACGTCAAAAGGCTTCGAGACACCGCCTAGCCCTTTTCCACGTCCACAGGGATTTCTCTACATGACTGCCCAACTAATCGATGGCAAAGCCATCGCTGCTACTGTTCGCCAACAGGTTGCCGAGAAGGTTGCCGCACGTAAAGATGCAGGCGCACGAGCACCGGGCCTAGCCGTAGTTGTGGTAGGAGATGATCCCGCCTCTCACGTTTACGTCAGTAATAAGCACCGCGCCTGTGAACAGGCAGGCATTCTTTCCTTCCAGCATACTCTGCCCACTGCGACCTCTCAGCATGACTTAGAAACGCTGGTTGATCAGCTCAACAGCGACCCGGCCGTAGACGGCATACTGGTTCAACTGCCACTACCCAAGCACTTAGATGCCGGCCCTATTTTAGAGCGTATTCGTCCTGATAAAGATGTTGATGGCTTTCACCCTTACAACATTGGTCGCTTAGCACAGCGCATGCCTGCGCTACGCCCTTGCACCCCTAAAGGCATCATGACCTTACTGGCGCAAAGCGATATCGCGCTACGTGGCCTGGATGCCACCGTGGTCGGCGCTTCTAACATTGTCGGCCGCCCTATGGCGCTTGAACTGATGCTGGCGGGCTGTACCACTACCGTATGCCACCGTTTTACCCAGAACCTTAAAGACCACGTTAGCCGCGCTGACATTGTGGTGGTAGCCGTCGGCAAGCCAGGCATCGTTAAAGGGGAATGGATTAAGCCAGGGGCTGTTGTGATTGATGTAGGTATTAATCGCCAGGAAGATGGCACGCTAAAAGGCGACCTTGATTTCGCCGCCGCCGCTGAACGCGCCAGCTTTATCACCCCGGTTCCGGGCGGCGTGGGACCCATGACCGTCGCAACGCTGCTCGAAAATACGCTTGAAGCCGCCGAATGGCACGATTTGACGCCCCAGGATCACGCCTGATTCATATACCCCCCTTTTTTATGCAGGAGCATGGCGCAGTGCAACGTATTGGTATTATTGGCGCAATGGCGCAGGAAGTAAGCACCTTGGTAGCTCAGTTAGATAATGCAGAACGCTATGAGCATGCGGGCTTTGTTTTTCATACTGGCACGCGTTACGGCCTTGAGGTCATTGTCTTGCAGTCAGGGATTGGCAAAGTCAACGCGGCAGTGGGCACCGCTATTTTATTGGAGCGCCACCAACCCGACGCCATTATTAATACCGGTTCGGCGGGTGGATTTGCCACCGATTTAAAGATTGGCGATGTGATCATCTCTGATGAAGTACGCCATCATGATGTTGACGCCGTCGTATTTGGCTATGAGATGGGCCAAGTACCTGGGATGCCCGCCGCCTATCAGGCCGATACGGCGCTACGAGACATTGCCCGTAACGCCATTGCATCATTAGGTGAGGCCAACGTACGCGAAGGACTGATCGCCACGGGAGACGCTTTCATGGCCGATCCCGCGCGCGTAGAAGCAACCCGCGCCCAGTTTCCCACCATGCTGGCGGTCGAGATGGAAGGCGCTGCGATTGCTCAGACATGCTATCTCTATCAGTGCCCTTTCGTCGTGATTCGCGCGCTCTCTGACATTCCCGGCAGCGGCGACAACCACCTCTCTTTTGATGAGTTTTTGGAAGTAGCTGCCGACCACTCATCGCGCATGGTAGATCAAATGCTGAAGCAGCTTAGCCAAGGCTAGCTGGTACCTCAGGGCTACGCCTTCTTAATGGCCCATCCAAGCGTTTCGCCCGCCAATAGCGGAATAATCGCCTCGCCTTGGGCATAGGAGTAGCTCTCTGGCAGTCGCCATTCGCGTCGTTCTAGCGTCATGGTGTCAGCGTTAGGCGTCAGGCCATAAAAGCGCGGCCCGTTAAGGCTGGCAAAGGCTTCCAGTTTATCCAAGGCATTCATTTCATCGAAAGCAGTAGCGTAAAGTTCAATGGCGGCGGGGGCGGTATAAGCACCCGCACAGCCGCAGCTTGACTCTTTAGCACCCTGAGAGTGAGGCGCGCTATCGGTGCCCAAAAAGAACTTATGGCTACCGCTGGTGGCTGCTTTCAAAAGCGCCTGACGATGCTGCTCACGCTTGAGAATCGGCAAGCAGTAGTAATGAGGGCGAATACCACCGACCAACATTTTATTGCGATTGAACAGTAAGTGATGGGCCGTAATCGTTGCAGCCACATTGTCCGGCGCTTGCGCGACAAACTCTGCGGCCTGCTGAGTAGTGATATGCTCAAACACCACTTTCAGCGTGGGGTGGCGCTCCAGTAACGGCTTCATCACGTTTTCAATAAATACCGCTTCGCGATCAAAAATATCAATCTCAGCGGTAGTGACCTCGCCATGTACTAACAGGGGTATGCCTACTTCAACCATCTTGGCAATAGTGGCATCACAATGGGCTAAGTCGGTCACACCTGAGTCAGAATTTGTAGTGGCACCCGCTGGGTAAAGCTTGACCGCTTTGACGATGCCGCTCCGCGCTGCGCGTTCAATCTCTTCGGGGGGCGTGGTATCGGTAAGGTAAAGCACCATTAAGGGCTCAAAAGCACTGCCCGCGGGTAAGGCGTCTAGGATACGTTGACGATAATCAATCGCCTGGGAGGTTGTGGTGATCGGCGGGGTTAGATTAGGCATAATGATGGCCCGCCCCATCTGTGCGGCGGTATGGCCTACCACCGCCTTTAGCGCTTCACCATCGCGTAAATGAAGATGCCAATCATCGGGGCGGGTCAGTGTTACAGTGTCCACGGCGAGTCCTGTACTGGAGTGATGTCGGAAAAATGATAGCGACAGTATACGCAATTGCGCGATTGGATAAATCCACTCTTCGAGCACCACACATTTGCCCAAGTGTCGTATCATGGCGGCACTTTTCTTAATGAACCCGTCTTAACGACTAGGGTTGATAGCTCGCGGTTAACGTTAAGGGCCCGATTGTTTATGCAGAATGTGCGGCGTTATGCGGATGTCATTGCCAGCCTGGAGGGCGTGTTATGGCTAAGCCTGGCTTGGTCAATTTCGCTGTCTGTCCATATGGGCAGCACGGAACCTACCCTCGCCAGTTTGTTAGTGATTGGTGCTCTCGTGGTGTTCTGTTGGGCGCATCGCCCGCTGCGTTATTTGTTGGGTCGTTACCATATTCGCAAACGCCGAACCGATATGTGGATACATATTTTAGCCCTGCCACTGCTGCTGGCGATGTTCTTCCACATCATGCTGGAAGCCCTTTTAGGCAGCGCCTGGTTGCCGCCGAAAATGCTGCTATTTAATATCCTGGCCTCTGCTGGCTGGGCCACCTACGTCATGACGTTGTTTATTAAGTTTGTTATTCATGGCCTAAAAACCAGGACTAAGTAAGCTCATCATGCCAACGGCTCTACCACTTCCGCTCTCTACGCCCAACCGTAATTTAGTGCGGCTCACTATCGTGCGCGGTATTACCTGGACCGGTTTTTTACTGGCAATTATTGTGGGTGTCGAATTGCTCGCCTTCGATTTACCAGTGACTGCTGTGGTAAGCGTGGTGATAGCCATGGGCATACTGAATATCGCCACTTGGTGGCGATTGGGTCGTCCACGGGCCGTTACCCACCTGGAGTATCTACTGCACCTACTGGCCGATATTGCAGGCCTTACACTGCTGTTTTACTTTTCCGGGGGCTCCACCAACCCTTTTATTACCTACTACTTAGTCCCGGTTACTATTGCCGCCGCCACCCTGCCCTGGCGCCACGCCTGGATCATTGCAGCCTGCGCTATGGCGGGGTATACCTCTTTAATGTTCTCTTACTACCCAATCCCGCAATTGGGTCATATTAATAGCGACAGCCCCTTGAGCCTGCACATATTGGGTATGTGGCTTAACTTTGGCCTCTCAGCGGGTTTGGTGACCTTTTTTATCTACAAAATGGCCCACGCATTGCGTAGCCGGGACCAGGCACTTTCCCGCACCCGGGAAGCCGCGTTGCGTAATGAACAGGTATTGGCAGTCGCCACTCAAGCCGCCGGCACAGCGCATGAATTGGGAACGCCGCTCTCTACCATGGCGGTACTACTCAAAGAAATGCAGGCCGACGCGCTACCTGAGTCTGAACTGCATGAGGACATCACCCTCCTGCGTCAGCAGGTGGACGTCTGCAAATCACGGCTGCAAAACTTAGTCTCTAATGCGGATAGGCGCCGAATGGCAGAGCCTGAAGTACTTGATGCAGAAGTTTGGCTAGCAGGCGTTGTGCAGCGCTGGCTAGTGCTAAGGCCTGATGTGAGCCATCAGTTCGAGGTGGCTGAGAAGCGTAGCAGGCCATGGCTTGCGGTTGATGCCACGCTTGACCAAGCGTTAACGAATCTTTTGAACAACGCCGCCGACGCCAACCCTGAGCAAATTTCGATTCGTTTAGATTGGCAGGATGAAAATGTGGTCATTGATATACGCGACCATGGCCCAGGGGTGGCCATGTCGATTGCCGACCAGCTAGGGGAAACGTTTATCTCCACAAAAAGCAAAGGCATGGGTATTGGTTTGTTTTTAACCCATGCCACTATCAATCGCTTTGGAGGCGGGGTAAGCCTGTATAATCACCCGGAAGGGGGTACGCTAACGGAAGTTACACTGCCCCGCTGCGCGGCACCGCATTAAACCCGGCTGCCCAAGCATCGCCTTTTATGGATTGAGGACAACATGCAAACGCGAGACCAACGCCTGCTGATTGTTGATGACGATGAAATGTTTTGTCATGTGCTAAATCGCGCTTTAACGCGGCGTGGTTACGAAGTCATTGTTGCCCATGATGCCGATCAGGCCCTGGCAATGGCCGCCCAGTACTTACCCACGATGGCGACCCTTGATCTAAAACTGGAAAATAGTTCGGGCTTAAAGCTGCTTCCCGAGCTACTGGCCATTTCGCCCCAGTGTCGCATTGTGGTGCTGACAGGCTACTCCAGCATTGCAACTGCCGTTGAGGCCATTAAGCTTGGTGCAGTTAATTATCTCTGCAAGCCGGTAGATGCAGACGACGTCCTCACGGCCTTTGAGCGCCAAAGTGGCGACCCTGATATTGAGTTGGCTGATAACCCACCTTCGATTAACCGCATCACCTGGGAGCATATTCAGAAGGTACTCCAGGAGCACGACGGCAATATATCGGCCACCGCCCGAGCACTGGGCATGCACCGCCGTACCCTGCAGCGCAAATTACAAAAACGCCCAGTGCGGCGTTAGATTGTTGGCTAACTGCTCGCCAGCTCAACCCCCCGTCCCCACTTAAGCGTTTAGGCGGGGGCCTCAACGCTTAATGCGCCGTCCAGCCTAGATCAATATTAAAGCTTGATCCGGTCACTGCACCGGCAGCATCGGACGCCAAGTAGGCGACTAATTGCGCCACTTCCTCAGGCTCGATCAGGCGTTTGATCGCCGCCTCTTTGAGCATGACTTTCTCAATCACTTCCTGTTCATCCATACCGTGCAATTTAGCTTGGTCGGCGATCTGATTATCCACCAGTGGCGTTTTTACATAGGCAGGGCAAACAGCGTTAGCGGTAATCCCTTGCTCGCCACCTTCCAACGCTGCGGTTTTAGTCAGACCAATCATCCCGTGCTTGGCGCTGATGTAAGCTGCTTTGCCGGGCGAGGCCACCTGGGCATGTATTGAAGCCACGTTAACGATGCGCCCCCAGCCTTTTTCGCGCATGTGCGGCCAGGCCGCTTGCGTGAGCAGAAAGGGAGCGGTCAGCATCAGATCCATAATCTGCCGCCACTTTTCCTCGGGAAACGTCTCGATCGACGCAACATGCTGGATACCGGCGTTATTGACCAATATATCAACCCCGCCAAAACGCTTAACCGCATCGGCTACCGCCGCACGGCAGGCATCTGGGTCGGTCAGGTCGGCTTCAAAAAAGGCAGCGCCAGCCTGTTCAGCAATCGCTTTTCCCGCCGGGTTAAAATCGACAGCAAGCACTTGATAGCCTAGCTCGCAAAAGTGCTTAACAACCGCAGCACCGATACCACTGCTGGTCCCGGTGACCAGCGCTACACGCGGCGTTGAAACTGATGAGGAAGTCATAGGCATTTCCTTGGCATAAGTGGTCAGAAGGTGTTTTCAGTATAGCGGTACGTGGTTAAGCGTCAGACTCATCGGCAGGTTGCATTAAACGCGCCATCATTTGCTGCGCCAACCTAGCAGCCTCCTGCATGTTCTCGAGTTCTTCTAAATTGCGCAAGATTGCGCGCTTATAGAGCCCATATCCACCTGGCAGGCGCTCAAGAAATAGCTGATAGGCGCCTGAAGGCAAGGTAAGCGTCAGCGAATCTACCAAAGGTTCCGTGAGACGGGGGTGATCAGGCACCACGACCAGCCAAAGCTCACAGGGTGTAATCAACGCACCCACCATGTTTCCAGCACCATGATGCTGAAAGCATAGCGCATCAACCCCTAACCGTGGGTTCCATCCCTCCTGTTGTTTCATGGAAGGTAAATGCACATCTCGATAGGCCTTCGCCAGTTCAGCAAGAGAGGCGTATTCGTCAGCAGTCAGCATATACATAAACGTGTGAATTTTTTCCAGGTGATAACAGGCATTAATGGGCAATGTAGCGAGCTGCTATTGGCGAAATAAGTGTTGCTAAGCCACAATGGGCGCAGATTATCGTGCCGCAAAGACTTTTCACTCGGTTACGTTCCACTTTGTAACTTATTCTGCTTATCGTAAAGGAGCGCCACCTATGTTTGTGGTTATTTTTGGTCGGATGTCCTGCCCCTTCTGTGTACGCGCTAAACACCTTGCGGATCACTTGGAAAAAGCCGGAAAAATTGAAGGGTACCGCTATGTTGATATGCCTTCTGAAGGCGTTACTAAAGAAGATATCGCCAAGACCGCTGGCAAACCCATTCACACCGTACCGCAAGTGTTTGTTGATCAAACCCATGTCGGTGGCTTTACCGAGTTTGATCAGTTTGTCCGCGACAAACAGCTCCTCGCCGTTTAATAGTAATTGGCGATTGCCACTGCGCTGCCGTTAAAACGCTCGTTAATACCCGTTGAACCCATGCCTGCCTTGCTTGCCTATACTGTGCAGTTACTCATGGCCCACGCGAGGTGTGCCACTTTTAGGCAAGGAGTTCACCATGCAGCGTCAGGAGTTTGTTCAGCAGCTGTGGCTAGACTATGTACATACACACCCCGATATTGGGGCATTGAGGCTGTGGCCACTCTCGGCCGCAGCCGAATATTTAACCTTAGTTACGCTCAACTACGGCCCTTTTTCCGCTACCGCGCTTAGCAGCAATTTAGCCCACATGGGCTATCGCGCTATTAGCCACTACGCCATGGCAGACAAAGGCCTACTCGTGCATTTACTAGCCCCCAGCGATGGCAGTAGCTGGCTAGTGCTTGCCGAATTGCAAATAGGCACCCTTTCTAAAGCGCCGCGAGAAGCGATTGAAGGACTGGTGCGCCAATCGCATCCCCAGGATTGCAAAGGGCATAATTTACTTTGCCGCGGCAGACCCTGGCCAATGCCCTCTTGGGCGCTTTACCAGCAGTTGCAACAGGCCCATCCGCTAGCCGCATGGCTTGCGGTCATGGGACCCCGCTTGCACCACGCGGGCTTTGATTGTGGTCAGCTTGGCGAACCGTTAGCCGTTTTGGATCAACGTCTCCAAGAGGTAGGCATGCTGAGCCTGAAAGAGCAGCAGAACGGTGTTTTTACGGTGTCAGCACTGCTCGACCATCGTTTTTACCCAACGACACCGCAGAAAGCCGTATTCGCCGATGGCGATGAGCATCGCCTCTGCTTAGGAGGGCTGGCGCTCGTCCAAAAACATGTAGAGCATAGTCACGAGCGCCTAGCCGACGTACTTCTGCCCCATCACACACGCTGTGAAATGGCGTGAGACGCTAACTTTTTTCAGTTAGTGTCTCACTATCCCACTATCTTTAATGCCACTCGGCTTAAAGGCTGACGGGGTGCCTTATTAAGCGTCAAAGGTCATTTCAGGCACGTGGTCTGGCACGATTAGTTTGCCCGCTGTTTTTTCGACGATTTCTTCAACGCTAACGCCGGGCGCACGCTCTTTGAGGATAAAAGCACCGTCTTTGATTTCCAGATAAGCGAGATCGGTCAAAACACGGTTAATACAACCAGCCCCCGTCAGCGGCAGCTCACATTTTTCCAGCAGTTTGGATTCGCCATGTTTAGAGGCATGCGTCATGGTGCAAATAATATTATCAGCGCCAGCCACCAGATCCATGGCGCCGCCCATGCCTTTGATAAGCTTGCCGGGGATCATCCACGAGGCGATATTGCCTTGTTGATCAACCTCAAAGGCGCCCAGCACGGTCAAATCCACATGTCCACCACGAATCATGGCAAAGGACTCAGCTGAAGAGAAAATCGCCGCACCTGGGCGCGCCGTCACGGTCTCTTTACCCGCATTGATCATATCTGGATCAAGCTCTTCTTCGGTGGGGTAACGGCCCATCCCCAGCAGTCCGTTTTCGGATTGCAGCATGACATCAATGCCGTCTGGAATGTAATTGGCAACCAGGGTGGGAATACCAATGCCCAAATTGACGTAAAAGCCATCTTGAAGTTCGCGAGCGACACGCTGGGCCATTTGTTCTCGTGTTAAAGCCATGGTGACTACCTCTTGTTGAATCGTTAAATGAGAAGCGAGTGAGATATTTGAAATTTAAGTCTTTGAAAAGCGGTGACTTAACTGCGCACCGTGCGTTTTTCAATGCGCTTTTCAAACGTGCCTTGAATAATCCGATCCACATAAATGCCTGGCGTATGGATCTGGCTAGGCTCAAGCTCACCCGGCTCCACAATTTCTTCAACTTCTACCACGGTGATTTTTCCTGCAGTAGCGGCCATGGGATTAAAATTTTGTGCTGTATGGCGATACATCACATTGCCATAGCGATCCGCTTTCCAGCCTTTCACAATGGCAAAGTCACCTATAATGGCTTCTTCTAAAATATAGTGCCGGTCATTGAAGACACGCACTTCCTTGCCTTCGCCAATCGGCGTGCCGTAGCCGGTGGCAGTGTAAAAAGCAGGGATACCCGCGCCACCTGCGCGCATTTTTTCCGCCAACGTGCCTTGAGGCGTCAACACCACCTCAATTTCATCGTTGAGCATTTGCTTCTCAAATAACGCGTTTTCACCGACGTAAGAGGCCAGAATTTTACTGATTTGACGATCTTCAAGCAGTATCCCCAAGCCAAAACCATCCACACCACAGTTATTTGAAACCACGGTAAGGTCTTTAACGCCGCGACGCTTGATTTCAGCGATCAGATTTTCGGGAATGCCGCATAGGCCAAAGCCGCCAGCGATGACGGTCATACCGCTCTCGATGCCTTCCATCGCTTCTTCGTAGGAAGATACTCGCTTATCGAATCCTGCCATTGTTGTGCCTCACGTTGTTGTCATTAAATATGAGTGGTCATTGATATGAGCTGTCAATAATACATAGACCGCCCCTTAAGATAGTGCCAGTGTTGTGCCAGATGATATATTTGTTAAGTTTGTTTTTCTTATCAATTCATTGATAAAACTTATAAAAGGCACTTTATGACCGTCAAACAGTTGCGCGCCTTTCTCGCGGTCGCCCAAACGCTTAGCTTTACTCAGGCCTGTGAGCGGCTGTATTTATCCCAACCAGCGCTCAGCTTGGCGATCAAAGGGTTAGAAGAGTCGTTGGGGGGCAAATTGTTAATCCGGAGCACCCGTAGCGTTAGGCTAACCCCAGAAGGCGAGTCACTGCTACCGCTGGCCAAACACTTGCTGGCCCAATGGGATAATACCGAAGAACGGTTGCGTCAACGCTTCACGCTTCAGCTGGGCCGGTTAAGCGTCGCCGCCATGCCTGCTTTCGCCTGTAACTTGTTACCCGCAGCGTTAGTTAAGTTTCGCCAGCAATATCCCAAGATCAATATCACAGTCCACGACGTGATCAATGAAGAAGTCACTGAAATGGTGCGCTCTCGGCAGGTGGAAATGGGAATCGCTTTCTCACCGGAAGGCGCGGGCAGCCTGCTGTTTACACCCCTGTTTGAAGATCATTTTGTCGCGGTGGTACCACCGACTTCCTCGCTAAATCAAGCCTCACAGCTCGCTTGGTCGACCCTTCTCAATCACGATTTTATTACGCTGCAGCGCCCTTCTATGGTGCGCCGCTTACTGGAACAGGAGCTGCGGAAACAACACATGGAACTGCCTGTGGCGTTTGAAAGCCACCAGCTCTCCACCGTCGGAAGAATGGTTGCTGACGGGTTAGGGGTGAGCGCAGTGCCTTCTATGTGTATTCGACAAATGCATGAGCTGGGCGCCCGGTGCATACCGCTAACAGCGCCAGCCATCTCTTGCCGTGTAGGTATTTTGACACACCAAGAGCTTTCCGTTGCCGCCCATGCGCTTCGCACTGTACTGCTTAATACCGTTCAAGCGCCTTCGCTCCCTCTCGACTAACCCTCTGCTAAGTTGATGAGACGAACTGGGGTTCTGCTGGGCAGCGTGGCTAGGATCATTTAGCATTCAGTATTAAGCTATTCGTCTGACGGTAAGGAAACGTGGTATGCCTATTTTCAAGGGGCTTGTCAGCGCTCTGCTGCTAACGCTCAACACGCTATTTTGGGGCGTACCTCTAATTCTGTTGACGCTACTCAAACTCATTGCTCCCGGGCAGCGACTGAAACAGAAGGTGCTGCTGGGTTTAAATGCCGTGGCACTCAACTGGATTGGCTTTAATCTGTGGTGGATGCGGCATTGGCTTAAGCCTGACGTATCAATCACCGTTCCCGAGCAGTTGAGCCCCCATCAGTGGTGGCTGGTAATATCCAACCACCGCAGCTGGACTGATATCTTTATGCTATTCATGGCGTTACACCGCCGTATTCCGATGCCGCGTTTTTTCCTCAAACGTCAATTAATCTGGATTCCTATCGTTGGCTTGGCTTTTTGGGCACTCGAATTCCCCTTCATGCGCCGCTTTAGCCGTGAACAAATAGCTAAAAACCCCAAACTTGCCACCATAGACCGCACGTCTACCGAGCGTATGTGCCAACAGGCACGTAATACCCCGATTGCGATTTTTAATTTCGTCGAAGGCACGCGTTTTAGCGTCGCTAAGCGCGATGCCCAGCAAAGCCCTTATCGTCACTTGTTGCGCCCCAAAGCAGGTGGCGTTGCCCAGGTACTTAGCCTGCTAGGCAGTCAATTAGATGGTATTCTGGACGTAACCATTAGCTATACCAACCCATCCCCCACTTTTTGGGGTTTTTTGTGCGGTAATGAAGCACCCATTACGCTATACGCACGGCAACTAGATATTCCTCAGTGGATGTACGCACCTAATAACCACGACGAAAAGCAGCATAAGGAACGTTTCCACACATGGATCAATTCACTCTGGCGGGCAAAAGATGGTTTGTTGGACGGCCAAACCGATCACGACTGATTGGTTTGCTAAGCACCTGCCTATTAGCCGGAATGCTTGTCGGCTGTGCCAATGCGCCTCAATCGTCATACCAGCGTGCGGCGGCCCCTAGTGCTACGCAGATTAGTGGCAATTGGGTGCAGGTACAGCGCGGTGACACACTCGGGCAGATGGCGGCCCGCGCTAATGTGCCGCTAGAACGGTTACAACGATTTAACCCAGGCGTGAATGCACGACGGCTTAAGGTAGGCCAACGGTTATTGATCCCCACTCAGCAAGAGCGCGCGCCCTCCGGCGGTCCTTATCGTTACCAAATTCGCCCCGGCGATACGTTTTCGAGTGTCGCCCGCCATTTTGGTACCACCAGCGGCCGTATTCAGAGCGCCAACCCTAGCGCCACGCCCACTAACTTACGAGTAGGCCAAGTCGTTAGCGTTCCGCTTGGCGGCTCTGCGCCTCGAACCGCTGCGAGCAGTAGTGGTTCACCTAGCCCTAACCGACCCGCTGCCGCGCCCAGTAGTGCACCCAGTCAGGCGCTGCCCGCTTCAGCTAGACGCTGGCCCTGGCCATTGGATGATTATCGTGTGGTTCGCCGCTTTGGCCCAGATAGCCGTGGCACTCTGCAGCCAATGCTGCTGGCAACACAACCGGGCGCCCAAGCAAAATCTGTCGCCCCGGGTGAGGTACGTTTCGCCGATGGAATGCGTCAGTTGGGTGAGGTCGTGATCGTGCATCATGCCGACAATCTCCAAACCGTCTACGCGCTTTGTGATCGTATATTGGTCGAGGTAGGCAAGCAGGTGAACGCGGGTGATGCGCTTTGCGAGGTCGGTCAAAGTGATGCAACCCAGCGCTACGATCTTCTCTTCGATCTGCGCCAGGGTGGTAAACCCATCGATCCAAGGCAGGTGCTGCGCTAAAGCACTTGTTAAAGCACTGGTTAAAAACCATGCGGCCCCTGCTTAGACAGAGGCCGTGGGGTTTAGGCTAATGTCAGCCGTCTTGTTAGCCGCGATAGTAGCCAGGTTTTACAAACGGCATAGGGGTAACCACCATGGGTAACTGCTTACCGCGCACTACCGCGTACACAGTGCTTTGCGGTGCCTCCAGCTCACGGGTCACATAACCCATCGCCACCGGTTTACCGATGCTCGGTCCAAAGCTGCCCGATGTCACCACCCCAATCTCATTGCCCGCTTCGTCTACCAGTGTTGCCCCCTCTCTTACAGGCGCACGCCCGTCGGCTAACAGACCGACGCGCTTGCGGGTATGATCTTTGGCATCAACTTGATGCAGGATAACGTCAGCCCCAGGAAAACCGCCTGCACGCTCGCCGCCATGGCGACGCGGTTTACCAATCGCCCAAATCAGCCCGGCTTCAACAGGCGTCGTTTGCATATCCATATCGTGCCCGTAGAGGCATAACCCTGCTTCCAGACGCAATGAATCCCGTGCGCCCAAGCCAATAGCCTCTACTTCAGGTTCTGCCAGCAACCGCTCGGCGAAAGCTTCGCAGGCATCAGCCGCGACTGAAATTTCAAAGCCATCTTCACCAGTATAGCCACTGCGGCTCACCCACACTTCCTGCCCCGCAATAGTGAAGCGGCCATGCTGCATAAACACTAACTCGCACGCTTCAGGACACAATCGCTGCATCACATCTCGCGCCTGAGGCCCTTGGAGCGCCAGCAAGCCACGATCTAATGTCTCAACCTCATGGGTTGATGCTAAATTCAAACGCAAATGCGCTAAATCCTGATCTTTACAGGCAGCGTTCACTACGAGATAAAAGTGATCGCCTGCATTGACCACCATCAGGTCATCAATAATGCCACCTTCAGTGCTGGTGAATAGCCCATACCGTTGAGCGCCCTTTTCAAGCCCCACTAAATCAGCGGGTATTAATGTTTCCAGCGCTTCAGCGACATTATCGCCAGACACACTAATCTGGCCCATGTGAGAGACGTCAAACAGGCCGCACTTCTGGCGAGTGTGTTCATGCTCCTTTTTGACCCCCAGCGGGTACTGCACAGGCATTTCGTAGTCAGCAAAAGGCACCATTTTGGCACCCAATTGGAGGTGCAGCGCATGCAGCGGCGTTTGCTTTAATTCAGACATGGGGGATTCCTCACTTAGAAATTCTTCACTCACAAAAGAGAACGGGAAGCCACCTGTGTGCCTTCCCGACTCCATTTAGCTATACATCAAACATTCACTTGCAGCTCACGTAACAAGCTGAAGGTTTTATTGATCGTGTTCCAGTTCTTCACCCGGTAGTACATCTTTGCCATCGAAATAGTCCTTGGTTAACTTAAAGACTACCGGCGAAAGCAGTGCCAAGGCAATCAGGTTGGGAATGGCCATCATGGCATTGAAGGTATCCGCCATTAACCAGATAAAGCCCAATTGCGCGATGGCGCCTAGCGGGATCGCCAACACGAACAGCACGCGATAGATCATGATAGAACGCGTGCCAAACAGGAACTGGCAACATTTCTCACCATAAAATGACCAGCCAAGAATGGTGGTGAAGGCAAAGACAGCCAAGGCGACCGCGACAATTTGATTACCGAACCCTGGCAGCGCGGCGTCAAACGAGAGCGCAGTCAGCGACGCGCCGGCTTCACCGTCGATCCATACGGTAGAAGTCAAAATCACCAGTGCGGTAATCGTGCAGACAATAATGGTATCGATAAAAGTACCCAGCATCGCGATTAAGCCCTGGCGCACCGGATTTTTGGTTTTTGCCGCTGCGTGGGCAATCGGCGCACTACCTAAACCCGCTTCGTTAGAGAAGATGCCTCGCGCCACACCAAAGCGAATCGCCGCCATAACTGCTGCACCGGCAAAACCACCGGCCGCCGCCATTGGATTAAAGGCATAGTAAAAGATTAAGCCAAAAGCTTCGCCAATCTGTCCGGCGTTAATGATCAATACCAGCAGACCTGCCACCACATAGGCAATGCCCATGATGGGGACCAGCTTACCCGCCACCTTAGCGATACGCTTGATACCACCAAGAATTACCGCCCCTGCCAGCACCATAATGATCACGCCCGTGACCCAGTGCGGCACACCAAATGTGGCATCCATAGCATCTGCCACTGAGTTCGACTGTACGGTATTACCAATACCGAAAGCAGCCACGCCGCCGAAGAAAGCAAAGACACCGCCCAGCCAGAGCCATTTTTTGCCCAAACCGTTTTTGATATAAAACATCGGCCCACCGACATGGAAACCAGTGCTATCGGTTTCACGGTAACGGACAGCCAATACTGCTTCGGCAAATTTCGTCGCCATCCCTACTAGCGCGGTAATCCACATCCAAAAAACCGCGCCTGGGCCACCTAGCGCAATCGCTGTGGCTACACCGGCAATGTTACCGGTACCGATGGTCGCCGACAGCGCTGTCATCAACGCATCAAAGGGAGATATTTCCCCCTCATCGCCCTCTTTACTAACCGCTTTATCAGCGCTTGGCTTTGGCGCTCGTCCTGCCCACATTAGCTTGAAACCCATGCCGAGCTTTCTAATCGGCATCAGTTTCAAGCCAATCTGCAGGTAGATACCTACCCCCAGGAGCAAGATCAACATGATGGGTCCCCACACCACGCCGTTGATTGCCCCCAAGAGGCTAGTTAATGTTTCCATGTGCTTCTCCTCACCCTGTTAGTTTGTTGCATTTGTTAACCCAGAATCTGCATGTTTTACACTATGTGGCTAGTGGTCTTCTATGGTGATGTCGCTTGCGCATAGAGGATGCCACTTTTTTCATAACCAAACACAAAGGAATAACGGAATCAAAATACCTCGCTCTACTACGGTCGAAGGGAGCAGATAAGAAATTTGTTTCCGATTGGAAACACGTTAACATACATCTTTATTCGCTCGCTTTCCGCTAGCCGACAGTCGCCAAGGTGAGCGACAATCGCTAGTATGCCCGGGTCCAGACAACTGTTTCATATAGGAAAACATCATGAGCAACCTTCCTGCCAATCTCCGTTACGCTGAAAGCCACGAGTGGGTACTTGACCACAAAGATGGCACCGTTACCGTCGGCATTACCGATCACGCCCAACAAGCACTGGGTGATGTCGTCTTTGTGGAACTGCCGGAAGTGGGCGCGGCGCTGACAAAAGGCCAAGAGTTTGGTGTGATTGAATCGGTTAAAGCCGCTTCTGATCTTTACTCCCCCGTTGCGGGCGAAGTGATTGAAGTGAATGAAGCCCTTGAAGACGCTCCCGAAACAGTCAATGACGCGCCTTATGAAGGCGGCTGGATTATGAAAGTTCGCCTAGACAGCGATGCCATTGATGACCTATTAGACGCCGATGCCTACCAGGCAACACTCAGCGCTGACGAATAAAGCATACTCAGGCGCCTGCCTTTTCTGGCAGGCGCTTCGCTTATTATCCTGCACGGCTCTCTCTTAACGTTCGGAATCTTCTTCATGTCTCTTGAAACACGCCGCCTGGCCGAGCTGGCCGACCACGATGCTTTTATCAAACGTCATAATGGTCCAAGTAGTGATGACGTTACCACGATGTTAAAAGCGCTCAATATGCAGCACATGGAAGATCTGATCGAGCAGACCGTGCCGAGCGATATCCGCCTGGGGCGCGAACTGTCGCTAGACGATCCGCGCAGTGAATCCGAAGCGTTAGAGTACTTAGCTCAGTTGGCGCGGCAAAATCGCGTGGCTAAAAGCTACATTGGCCAAGGCTATTACGGCACGCACATGCCAGCGGTCATTCAGCGCAATGTGCTGGAAAATCCAGGTTGGTACACGGCTTATACGCCTTACCAACCGGAAATCTCTCAAGGCCGCCTGGAAGGCCTACTGAACTTCCAGCAAGTGGTAATGGACTTAACCGGCATGGAGCTTGCGAATGCTTCACTGCTTGACGAAGCCACTGCTGCCGCCGAAGCCATGGCGCTGTGTAAGCGCGGCAATAAGAAAAGCAAATCCAACGCTTTCTTCGTCGCCGACGATGTATTCCCACAAACGCTGGACGTGGTTAAAACCCGTGCGGAGTTCTTTGGTTTCGAACTGATTATGGGACCGGCTGAAGAACTGGCAGCCCACGATGTTTTTGGAGCCCTGGTACAGTACCCGTCTGCCAGCGGTGAAGTTCGTGACTTAGCGCCGCTGTTGAACGCAGCCGCCGACCGCAACATCATGACCTGCGTGGCGACCGACCTTTTGAGTTTGGTGCTGCTGAAAGAGCCCGGCAAGTTTGGCGCGGATATCGTGGTGGGCAACTCCCAGCGTTTTGGCGTACCCATGGGCTTTGGTGGGCCTCATGCAGCGTTCTTTGCCACATCAGATAAGCTCAAGCGCTCAATCCCAGGGCGGATTATCGGCGTCTCCAAAGATAGCCGCGGCAATACCGCCCTGCGCATGGCGATGCAAACTCGCGAACAGCATATTCGCCGCGAGAAAGCGACCTCGAATATCTGTACCGCCCAGGCATTGCTGGCCAATATTGCCGGTTTTTATGCGACCTATCACGGCGCTGAGGGTCTGCGCAAAATTGCGGGCCGCGTTCATCGTTTGACCACCCTACTTGCTGAAGGCCTTAAGCAGGCAGGCGTCACACTCGCCCATGACAGCTGGTTTGATACGCTATGCTTGACAGGCGTTGATGCAGGCAAGATTCATGGCCGCGCCATGACCCACGATATTAACTTGCACTACTTCGCCAATGGCAATGTGGGCATCAGCCTCGATGAAACCACCACCGCTCACGACGTAGCCGCATTATTTGATGTGCTGCTGGGCGATGAGCACGGCCTTGCCGTTGCAGTGCTGGACGAGCAGGTAGTGGCTAACGGCGCCTCGGGTATTCCCGCTAGCTGCCAACGCGAAAGCGACTTCTTGAGCCACCCTACCTTCAGCCGCTACCGCAGCGAAACCGAAATGTTGCGCTACTTGAAGCGCCTGGAGAATAAGGATCTGTCGCTTGCTCACGCGATGATCCCGCTCGGCTCCTGCACCATGAAGCTCAACGCCACCAGCGAAATGATCCCCGTTTCCTGGCCGTCGTTTGCACATCTTCACCCGTTCGCCCCTCGCGACCAGGTGGCTGGTTATCATCAGATGATTGATGAGCTCTCAGCCTTTTTGGTTGAAGTCACCGGTTATGATCATCTCTCCATGCAGCCTAACTCCGGCGCGCAGGGGGAATATGCAGGTTTAGTGGCGATTCGCCGTTACCAGGCGGCCCAGGGCGAAGGTCATCGTGATGTCTGCTTGATTCCTAGCTCTGCTCACGGCACCAATCCTGCCTCAGCGGCGATGGTGCAGATGAAAGTGGTCGTGGTTGAATGCGATCAAAACGGCAACATTGATATGGCTGATTTACGCGCGAAAGCCGAGCAGCACCGCGATCAGCTGTCTGCCATTATGCTGACCTACCCGTCGACCCACGGCGTGTTTGAAACCAGCGTGCGCGAAGCGTGCAAAGTAGTGCATGACAATGGAGGCCAAGTTTATATTGATGGTGCCAATATGAACGCTCAGGTGGGCTTGACGCGTCCCGGCGACTTCGGTGGCGATGTTTCCCACCTCAATTTGCATAAAACGTTCTGTATACCTCATGGCGGCGGTGGCCCAGGCATGGGCCCCATCGGCGTTAAAGCGCACCTAGCGCCCTACGTTTCTAACCACGTGGTTACGCCGATCAACGGTGTGAATAGCGATAGCGGTGCGGTATCCGCAGCCGCCTTTGGCAGCGCCTCAATCTTACCGATCTCGTGGGCCTATATTAAAATGATGGGCGCGCGCGGTCTGCGTGAGGCAACAGAGCTTGCCATCCTTAACGCCAATTACATTGCCAAGCGTTTGGAAGCGTCATTCCCTATTCTCTATCGTGGCCAGAACGGCACCGTCGCCCACGAATGCATCATCGATATTCGTCCGCTCAAAGCGGCCTCCGGGATTAGCGAAGAGGATATAGCCAAGCGCTTAATGGATTACGGCTTCCACGCACCGACCATGTCATTCCCGGTGCCAGGCACGCTAATGATCGAGCCGACCGAGTCGGAGTCGCTGTATGAAATTGACCGCTTCTGCGATGCCATGATCGCCATTCGTGACGAGATTGCCCGGGTGGAAAGCGGTGAATGGCCGTTGGACAATAATCCGCTGGTCAATGCGCCGCACACTCAGGCGGACCTGATGGATAGTGACTGGCAACGGCCTTATAACCGTCAGTTAGCTGCCTTCCCCACCGCTGCTGTACAAGCCGCTAAATACTGGCCTGCCGTTAACCGCGTTGACAACGTGTTTGGCGACCGTCAGTTGATCTGCTCTTGCCCCAGCATTGACGAGTATCGCGACTAAACGCCACTTAAACGCCCCTGCTGCCTTAACCGTTCGATGGCATCAGGGGCGTTTTTTCTTGCACACGCTGGGCGTGAAAGCCGTTTAACAGCTTTTCGTAGCGTTTAGGCAGTACCGAGTCGCGACGGCGAAGTAGATAAAGCACTTCATTGACCGCATTGGGCAGATTGAGTGCTTTGACTTGGCGCTGCCAAGGAGACGTTTCCAACACCAATCTCGATACCACGGTAAAGCCAAGCCCCCTGGCGACCGCATCCAGCACCATGCTGACTTCATTGGTAAAGCCCTGATGGCGGAAATGCGTCATTGAACGAAACTCATCCGGATAATTAGCCCGTAATAGCGCATTAGCGTGGTTAATGCCGTCGTAATAATTGAGAAAGCCAATCCCCATCAAATCAGACAGCGTACTACCGGCAAAATCAGCGGGCACCACTAAACAGAGAGGCTCCTGATGCCAAATAGAGCAATGAAGTTCAGGGTGACTCATTGCCTCCGTGACAATGCCAATGTCATAGCGGCCATCTAACAGATCATTCACAATTTCATGGTTAAAAGCGAAACTATAGTTGACCGTTAAATTGGGGTGCATTTGCTGCTGGCCCAAAATATACGGATAAAACATCAGACCCACGCTTCCAGGTGATGCAATACGGCAATCGCCACTATCGAGTGAGTCGTCATCTAAGCCATGACGAAACTGTTCATGCTCAGCAAACAGCTTCAACGCATAATCATAAGCTCGCCGCCCCGTTTCCGTTAGCGTAAAACTGCGCCCCTTGCGCTCAAGCAGCTCTTTATTTAAGTAGCTTTCTAGCTTGCGAACATGCTGGCTTACGCCGGGCTGCGTCATTTCCAAGCGATGAGCGGTACGGGTAAAACTGCCTGTTTCCACTAACGTAATAAACGTACGGAAATATTGAGCGTTAAACATAGTAAAGAACCATTGTCTTTAGCAGCCATCCTTTTAAACAGGGTTCATAGTAGCACAGCGGCCCGGGCAGTCGTTGCGCCGCTGTACCGCTGTACCGGCTGCCTGGGCATGGTAAACTGCCAATAGCACTCAAACGACCAGGGACAGCCCCACTAATGACCGCAACTGCTCAACCCCGCGCCACCCTTTCCAGTATCATTTCCCCAGAAGGAAGCCTGGAAGTACTTTCTCAGCATGAAGTTAATCGCCTGCATAAAACCTCTCAAAGTGGCCTTCATGATTTACTTCGGCGTTGCGCACTGGCGGTTTTAAATTGTGGTAACCCAAGTGACGACAGTCTGGCGATTTTAGAAGCCTATAAAGATTTTGATATTGAAGTATTGCAACAAGATCGCGGCATTCGCTTAAAGCTGACTAACGCGCCAGCGGAAGCGTTTGTGGATGGCCGTATGATCCGCGGCATCCGCGAACATCTCTCCTCAATTATTCGCGATATCGTTTACGTCTATAACGAAATTCAACATCACAACCGCTTTGACCTTAGCACTGGCGAAGGCACTACCAATGCGGTCTTCCATATCCTGCGCAAAGCGGGCACGTTGAAACCTGGCCGCGACCCTAGCCTAGTGGTCTGCTGGGGCGGTCACTCTATTTCTCGTGAAGAGTATGAGTATACCAAGGACGTCGGCTACCACTTAGGTCTGCGTGATTTAGATATTTGTACCGGCTGTGGGCCAGGGGCTATGAAAGGCCCCATGAAGGGCGCCAACGTCGCCCATGCAAAACAGCGCCGTAAAGAGGGTCGTTATTTAGGTATTTCAGAACCCGGCATTATCGCCGCCGAAGCGCCCAATCCCATCGTTAATGAACTAGTGGTAATGCCGGACATTGAGAAACGCCTGGAAGCATTTGTGCGCCTCGGCCACGGCATTATTGTTTTTCCTGGCGGTGTTGGCACGGCGGAAGAGATTCTCTATTTATTGGGTATTTTGCTGCACCCAAGCAATAAAGATATCCCATTCCCGTTAATTTTCACTGGCCCTGCCGATTCTGCCGCCTACTTTCAGAAAATCGATGAATTCCTGGTCTATACGCTCGGTGAAGAAATTCGTCGCTACTACACGATTATTACAGGCGACCCGGTGGCGGTTGCTCGCACCATGCGCCATGGCATCGACGAAATTGCTGAATTTAGGCGCACACACCAGGATGCGTTCTACTACAACTGGCGGTTAACCATTGCACGCGATTTTCAGGCAACGTTTCAACCGACCCATGAAGCGATGCGATCGCTAGCGCTTCACCGCTTACAACCAACTCATGAGCTAGCCGCTAACCTGCGCCGGGCGTTCTCCGGGATTGTAGCGGGCAATGTTAAAGAAGACGGTATTCGCGCCATTGAAGCCCATGGTCCCTTTGTGCTGACGGCTGAGCCTGAACTGATGCAGCGCTTGGATGAACTATTGACCTCATTTGTGGCACAAGGTCGCATGAAGCTAGATGGTCAGCATTACACACCCTGCTACGTACTTAAATAAACCGCAACACCGCACCACAGCTGACGATTAGGTGGCGGCTGTGTGCTACAGGCGCGATCAGCCCCAGACAACAGGAACCATTCCAGAAATAAGTGGCCTGATTAGCTACACTAGCGTGGGCAATGCACCTGTCACTATTGCCCTAATCACTACTGAAAGGAACTCACATGTCGATGATTAATCAGTTACAAGATGTAAAAACAAAGGATTTCGCCAAACACTGCTATGAAAGCAGTAGCGTCGATAAATTACGCGATGCCGCCGAAGGCAGTCCCGACCAAGCAGAAATGGAACATTGGGGGCTAACGGAAGGACAGTGGGAAGAAGCCATAGTGGCTGCGTTGGCGGATCATGAAGCCAAAGAGTAAATAACTTCAAATAGCGGGTAACTGCTATAACACATGCGCCCTAACAGCCAAACGTTAGGGCGTTTTATAGTACAGCCTCCCTTATGTATTCCACACGATGCTTATTCCACGTTCGATAACGCCACACCGCCATACTCTGTCCGAAGACGCTCTAGCTTGGTAACTTCGCTTTCGCTCAGCGCCGGGGAGTCCCATAATGGCTGCTCATCAGCTCCTCGCAGGCCTTCCAAGCTAACTGTCAGTTCTGCATTACTGGGTATTTGAGGTTCTCCCCAGGGGCCAAAACGATTAGGCGCAAGACTCCAGGCCAGCGTCTCTCCCGGCTCAATTCCGCCCGGCACAACGTAGTAGAATTGCTCATCGACCCAAGGCTGTGAGCGTTCAGGACTGGTAACGATACCTCTTAAAGACAGCTCGGTAATGACCTTATCAGTGGCATTCGTTACTTCAAGATCAATCACCGGCTCAGGAGCACCATAAGGGCTCTCGCCCATGTAATAGCGAGCACTATCAATACTGAAACGCGCTAACTGCTGCTGGTCGCTTTTCGCCTTAGCTTGCTTCTCTTCCAATCGTGTTAACGTGCGAATTGCCTGCTCACGCTCTCGTGACCGGCGCTCGCGAAGTATTTGATCGGCGCGCTGAATAACCTGATCGCCAGTCAATCCATGCATTTGCACATTGGCTGACTCAGCGATCTCTGCCGCGTTCATACGGTTAGGATTAAGAATATCAATGCTGTTAAATGTCGATGCCGTCGAAATAATAATGAGCCCTTGATCAAAATCGTCGCGCTTATAAGTAGGCAGCGAGTTGCGCACTTTTTCGACCGAGACGACTGACGCGGGCATGGAGCTTGTGTCAATTTTGGGGTCTGAACAACCCGCCATCATGAGTACTGATAGTGCTATTGCAGACAGCCTTAGAGGGCTACACATACACACACCTCAACGCAGACAATGGTAAAAATTGCTGAGGAGCTTAACGGAAAGTACTATTTATCACTACCCTTTGGTGCTAGCGAGTTAAATTTGCCATCACCATAGTGGCACACCGTCATCGTATTCTCTTTACTAGTAGTTACGATGCAGAACGAACAAAATCAAAGTGAGATGCTGGCTTACCTAAGAGGGTGTAACCTGAATTCATAGCGATGCACAATCGCCTTCTCTTTTTACTCTTATGCCACTCTAACAACCTTATAAAAGGGAGTAAGAAAATGCTAAATATTGGCTTTATAGGACTTGGCTTGATGGGCCAGGGTATGGCCACAAACCTTATTAAACATAATTTTCCTTTGACTATCATGGCGCATCGAAATCGTGCACCAATCGAAGCACTATGTCAGTTGGGAGCAAACGAGGTAGGAACACCTGCTGAAGTTGCCTCACGCAGTGATTTAGTTTTTGTCTGTGTCAGTACTAGTGAACAAATGGAAACCATCACTCTGGGCTCTGAGGGTCTACTTGCTGGCGCGAATCCTGGTTTGATTATCGTCGATTGCTCGACATCGCTACCTCAATCGACACAACGGTTATCCGCGAGTATCGAAGCCGCAGGATGCCACCTGTTGGACGCCCCATTAGCAAGAACACCAAAGGAGGCCCGCGAAGGACGGCTGAATGTCATGGTGGGAGGTAGCAAAAAAGTAGTCGATCAGGCCTGGCCAGCCATAGAGTCATTCGCTGAAAATATCTTTCATATCGGTGAGCTTGGTTCAGCCCACAAACTCAAACTGATCAACAACTATCTCTCGCTTGGCGCCGCTACCCTGGCGGCAGAAGCCGCGGCGATGGCGGCCAACATGGAGGTTGATCAGCAAAAATTATTTGAAGTGTGTTCACAAGGCGGCGCCAATAGCGCCATGTTTAACGCTGTGATGCCCTGGGTGCTTGAAGCAGATGAAACGCGCTTGCGCTTTAGTTTGGGCAATGCCGGTAAGGACATGGGTTATTTAAGCGAAACGATCACGGCATCTGGTTTCGAGAGCATGATGCTGCCTGCCTTACGCGAGGTATTGAAGCAAGCTGAAAACACACTGGGCAACGACCAGTATGTGCCTCGGCTTTACGACGCCAGCATGTTGCGAAATAAGCAAGATCTGTAAACCGCCTCATTCGGCGAGTCGACATTGGAAGGCTACTAATTAAGAGCAGGCGCAACATCGACGTGCCGATTACACTTTAAAGAAGCTCGCCACGTCGATGTTATTGGATTGCGCTATTCACCACACGTGTTGCTCAATACGTTCCTGGGTAACTGCCACCATCCAACAGTATATTTTGTCCGGTCATATAACCGGCCTGAGCGCTACACAGAAACGCACAGAAGGCGCCAAACTCTTCCGCCGTGCCGAAACGCTGCGCAGGAACTTTTTGGCGAAAGGAATCCCGAACGCTTTCGTATTCCTGGTTGGAGGATTTTGCGACGTTTTGATGAGTGCTCTTTAATCGATCAGTATCAAAAGAGCCTGGTAACAAGTTATTGATCGTTACGTTGCGACCAGCAAGCTGCGGTTGACGAGCCAAGCCCGCGATAAAGCCCGTCAACCCGCTGCGGGCACCATTGGATAGCCCCAAAATATCGATGGGTGCTTTAACGGCTGCTGAGGTGATATTAATCACCCGGCCAAAGCCCCGTTCCGCCATGGCGTCTACCGTTGCCTTGATGAGCTCAATAGGCGTGACCATATTGACATCGACAGCGTCTAACCAGTCCTGTCGTGACCAATCTCGGAAGTCTCCTGGTGGAGGGCCACCGGCATTATTCACCAAGATATCTATTTGCGGACAAGCGGCTAGCACCGCTTGGCGTGTCGTTTCTTGTGAAATATCCCCCGTCACAGTGAGCACCGTCACATCAGGGTTCATTTGCCGTAAATGCACCGCCGTCTTTTCCAGTAACTCGGAGGAGCGTGCGTTGATAACCACATTCACTCCCTCCATTACCAACGCCTCGGCACACCCCTTTCCAAGCCCCTTGCTTGCGGCACACACCAGTGCCCAACGACCTGCAATACCTAGTTCCATTTTCTACTCCTGTTTCGCCAGTGATCGATTTAGAGGGATTGCTCAAGCATCCACTGATAATCCTGTTCACTCGCAATGCGCGGGTTCGTTTTGTGGGTGTGATCAGCCAAGGCGCCTTTAATGATTCGAGGGAATAACGCTTCAGACACGCCCAATTCCGCTAACCCCATGGGTAAATCGAGGCGCTTAGTCATGTCTGTAATAGCCGGGCCAATATCAGCGGGGCTACTGAGCTGCATCGTCTGGGCAATGCGCTCGAGCTTTTGCTCATGCTTTACAGACTCACAGCTGGAATTAAATTCGATCACTGCTGGCAGGAAAATGGCGTTAAGCGTGCCGTGGTGAAGCCGCGGATTAATACCGCCTAACGAATGACTCAAGCTATGTACGCAGCCTAATCCTTTCTGAAAAGCCATCGCCCCCTGCATTGAGGCACTCATCATATTCATGCGTGCTTCCCGATCACCGGGGTTGCGCGTCGCCTTCTCAATATTCAGCCAGCCGCGGCGCAGTCCATCCAACGCGATGCCGTCGGCAGGAGGATTAAAGGCCGCCGACATGAACGTTTCAAGGCAATGAGATAAGGCGTCCATCCCCGTGGCTGCCGTCATTTGAGCGGGCAGACTCAACGTTAATTCAGGGTCGCAAATAGCAGATTTAGGTACCAGGTGGGGTGATAACAGGCCAACTTTACGCCCATCTTCCAGGATCAGAATCGCCCCGCGGCCTACTTCACTCCCGGTGCCTGCCGTCGTTGGAATTGCGATAACAGGTGCCGTGGCAGCGGTAATTCGCTCTGAGCCTCCTTCAACCACCGCAAAGGATTTCAAAGAGCCTTCATGGGTACCGCAAATAGCCACGCCTTTAGCAAGATCAATGGAGGAGCCGCCACCAATGGCAATGATGCCATCGAAACCACCCTCGCGGTATTGCGTAACGGCTTGACGCACGGCGGCCTCATTGGGGTTGGGAGGCGTTTGATCATAAATGGCCGGATTAGGATCACTTAAATGCTTTAGCACTTGGTCGACAATACCCGCGGCCCGCACTCCCGCATCAGTCACCACCATAGGGCGCCGAATACCTAGACGATCGCACTCTGACTGCAGCAGCGAGGCAGCCCCGAAATCAAATTGAATTTGAGTAACATAGTTGATTATTGCCATTTCAGTACCTTTGGAATTGTTAGTGTTTTTAGTAATAACTTACTCTCGCACTGCGAACAAGCCTGACGAGGCAACACCACAAGCAGGTATCGCGATGCATCATTCCGGCCCATTCCCGCATTAATAAAGCCAAACAAGACGGGTCAAAATAGAACTAAAGTCTACAAAATATGATTATTGAACACAATGGTCGTTAATGCTAGATTTGTTTTGCCACTCGACAAATACACAAAAACCGAGACTCATAAAATGATCACCAAAACTAAATCGCTCAAGCGCATTACTGCTTTACTGCTACTCACCGCATCCAGCTCTGTGCTGGCGGCCTACCCTGAAAAACCCATCACTATCATCGTTCCATGGGCCGCAGGTGGCGGCACAGACGCGACCGCGCGCACTATTGCCGCTGCGTTAGAAGAACAATTGGGCCAAACGGTGAATGTGGTTAACCGTACCGGTGGTAGCGGTGTTGTCGGCCACAGTGCCATGGCGAGTGCAAAACCGGATGGTTATACCCTGGGTTTGGCTACCGGTGAGCTCAATATGATGCACTGGCAAGGCCTGACCGACCTGACTTATGAAGATTTCACCCCAATCGGCCAGATCAACTTTGATTACGCCGGCATTCAAGTAGCCGCCGATGCGCCTTACGATTCAGTCCAAGAACTCGTAGATGCTATTGCTGAGCAACCCATGGGCACCTTTAAAGCCTCAGGTACAGGTCAAGGTGGCGTATGGCACCTAGCCTTTGCAGGCTTCTTAATGGATCAGGGGCTTGAAGCCAACCGTGTTACCTGGATCCCCAGCCAGGGCGCGGCGCCAGCAATGACGGAACTCGCTGCCGGTGGTATCGATATTGTGCCGAGTTCTGTTCCCGAAGGTCGTTCGATGATCGAAGCCGGGCGTGCCAAAAGCCTTGGCGTAATGGCACCAGAGCGTATTAACAGCTTCCCCGACGTCCCTACGATTAATGAAGCGATCGGAAGCGATTATCTCGTCGGTGAATGGCGTGGCATCACCGGCCCTAAGGGTATGGATGAGGAAATCGTAGCGACCCTTGAGGAAGCGCTAGAGGCCGCTTACAACAGCGATACCTATCAAGACTTCATGGCTAAACAAGGCTTTGGTACTGAGTGGCGCAATGCCGAAGAGTTTGGTGAGCTGATGGTCGAAATGGATGCGGTGTATGGAGAAATTGTTAAGAACGTTGGGCTGAGTCAATAAGGGGCTAAGCAATGAGAGATCTCCTCTTGGGACTAGCCTTTATGCTGCTTGGCGCCGTTGTGTTAACTGTCGCTAGTCAGTACCCGACGATGGCAAGTCTTCAATATGGTCCATCTCTGTTTCCCTCCCTCATTGGGGGAGGGTTTCTCATAGGGGGCCTGGTACTTTCGGCAACGCAGCTACCTACGCTAAAACGTCAACTGTCAGGCACCGATGCAAATGTGGGGAATATCTTCGACTTACGTTCCGTGCTTGTCTCACTTCTCCCAATAGCACTCATTATTTTTTATATATTCACGAGCGAGTTTCTTGGTGCGGCCCTCTGCCTAGCCATCATTATGTTCGTGCTTATGCTGGTGAGAAAAACTTCCCTACCTTTAGCACTGCTGGTCTCCTTCGTCGCGTCGCTCACAATTTATTTCCTATTCTCGCGATACCTGCTGATCCCCCTTCCTGAAGGGCTACTGAATTTCTGGGGTTAGATTATGGAAGCATTCCTGTTAGGGCTGCAGCTCGTCTTTAATGTAGAAACAATGCTGGTTATCTTTGCGGCCGCCATATTTGGTGTGTTCGTGGGAGCGGTGCCAGGGCTAACCGCCACAATGGCGGTTGCACTCTTGGTACCGATTACCTTCTACATGGATCCGACCCCCGCTATCGCTGCCATTGTTACCACATCGGCCATGGCTATCTTTGCTGGTGATATCCCAGCTACGTATTTAAATATCCCCGGCACCCCTTCCTCAGCTGCCTATGTTAACGATTCACATCTGTTAGCACATAAAGGGCGAGCACGAGAAACGCTGGGAATGAACTTGATCTGTTCGGTATTTGGCGGTCTATTCGGAACACTAATACTGGTCTTTGTCTCACCTTCATTAGCTGAAGTGGCACTCCAGTTCAGTTCTTTTGAATATTTCTGGCTGGCGCTACTGGGGCTAAGTTGCTCGATTTTTATCTCTATTGGCTCCAGGGTTAAAGCATTTCTCTCTTTGATGATCGGTTTACTGCTCTCGACGGTTGGTCTGGATATGATGAGTGGCGCCCCCCGCTTCACCTTCGGCATTCCAGACTTAATGGGAGGTGTTAACTTTATTCCGGTAATGATCGGCATGTTCGCACTCAACGAACTAATGCTGTTTTATGGTTCACGCAATGAGGGCAGAGAGCTGCCTTATTTATCCAAAGATAGCGTTTTCAAGCAGGCACCAAAGCATATAAAAGCTTATTGGCCGAACATGATAAGAGGGAGCTCGATTGGAACCCTGATTGGCGCACTTCCCGGCGCGGGGGCTGACATTGCGGCGTGGATTTCTTATGCCGTTGGCAAAGGCCGCTCTAAACAGAAACAGAACTATGGTACCGGTCATGTTGAAGGCATTGTCGATGCCAGCTCCGCTAATAACTCGGGAATCAGCGGCGCTTGGGTGCCGGCCTTGGTATTCGGGATTCCGGGTGACTCGATAACCGCCATAGTGATCGGCGTACTCTATATGAAAGGTATGAATCCTGGCCCCACCATTTTCATGGATGGCACCGGCTTGATCTATGCCCTTTTCATCGTGTTCTTTCTTGCCAATTTAATCATGCTACCGATTGGCTATGCGGCGATAAAATCCGCCAAGGTATTCATCTTAACGCCCCGCAAAATCCTAATGCCGATCATCTTATGCTTCTGCATTGTAGGCGCCTTCTCCATCAATAATTCGATTACTGATGTATGGATTATGTTGCTGATCGGCTTTATCGCCTCAATTCTCGCCCGATGTGACTTTCCCATGGCGCCAGCGATTCTTGGCTTGGTGTTAGGCACGACATTGGAAAACAGTTTTATGAGCTCAATGCTAAAAAGCAATGGCGATCTACTTAGCTTCTTTTCCCGCCCTATTAGTGCAGGTCTAGGTGCCCTCGTTATTTTGCTATGGCTCTCTCCGCTAATCACCATGGCCTACAAAAAATTCAAACATAATAGTCAGCACAAAGCGCCGAGGATTCCATGAAACGCTATACAAGAAATTGGTTGGAAGAGGTACTGGTTACCCTATTCATGGAGGCCGGCGCTTCACGTGAAGTAAGTGAGACGACCAGCAGTATTCTTATTGAAGGCGATTTATTGGGGCACCATACCCATGGCGTCAAACTGGCTAATGGTTACTTAAGAGATTTGAAATCGGGGCATGCGTGCGGTGACCACAACGCGATGACCTCAAAAGAGATCAGCTCAGTCGCTGCCCTTGTTGATGGCCACTATATTCTTGGCCCCTACTTAGTGCAAAAAGCGCTTGAGCGAAGTGCTGATGCAGCACGAGAGTCGGGCATTGGTATTGTGACCATAAAACGTTCGCACCATATCGCCTGCTTGGCCTCGTATTTACAGCCTTTTGTTGAGCAAGGGTTGATGCCGATCATTATGACCTCGGATCCAGCGGTGAAATCGGTCGCTCCATATGGAGGCGTTTCGCCAGTTTACACACCGAATCCTATTGCAATGGGCATCCCCAGTCGCGTCCAACCGATCATGATGGACGTCAGCATGTCGACCGTCACTAACGGCAGCGTGGGAAAAGCACATGCTGAGAAAACCAAAATGGCGCATCCCGTCATCCTGACGAATACCGGTGTTGCCAGCGACGATCCAGCGGACTTTTTTAGCGACCCGCAAGGTAGCATCCTGCCGCTCGGCGGCCAGGAGTTCGGTCATAAAGGGTTTGCGATGGGGTTGATGGTGGAAGCACTGACCTCCGCATTAGGCGGGTTTGGTCGTAAAGATGCGCCCACTGGCTGGGGGGCCTCGGTGACAGTCATGGTGATCGACCCCACCCTTTTCTCGGGGCAGAGTGCTTTCCTTGATGAAACAGATCATTTAATCGAAGCATGCCTGAGCTCCAAGCCGGTCAACCCACAGCATCCGGTGCGAATGCCTGGACAAGCCGGGCTTAGTCGTCGAGATAAGTACTTGGAACAAGGTATTCCGCTGCCGGACGATGTGGTGACTGAGCTACAAAAGGCTATTGATGACTCATCACTAAAGGGCCGTTATTAAAGATAGCTGCGGCAAATAATTGATCATCGTAGGACCAGAGCAGTGAGGCATCTATCATGAGCGAACCAACAAAAATAGGCTTTATTGGCACAGGCATTATGGGTGGGCCGATGGCCGCCAATCTCGCCAAAGCTGGCCATCAGGTGCGCGTCTGGAATCGCACCCCGGATAAAGCGCACGCTCTTACCTCACTGGGCATAGAGGTAAGCGAGACTTTCCATCAGGCGGCTGAGCATGCAGACGTTGTGGTGGTCATGCTCAGTTCAGGGCCTGTCTGCGATGAGGTGATCCTGGGCCCCAACGGTCTATTAGCAGCCATGAAGCCGCACAGCACGCTGGTAGTGATGAGTTCGATCCCGGTTGAGACTGCACAGCAGCAGGCCAAGGCCGCGGCTGAGCGCGGGATTGGTTATCTGGATGCCCCCGTATCAGGAGGCGAAAAAGGTGCTCAAGCGGGTAATTTGGCGATTATGGTCGGCGGTGAAGTGGCCACATTCGAGCGCACAAGTACCCTACTTAAGATAATGGGCAACCCGGTTCATGTTGGCCCGGCGGGTACCGGGCAGCTAGCGAAGTTAGCCAATCAATTAATCGTCGCCAATACGATCGCCACTGTCTCAGAGGCGGTGCTTCTTGCAGAGCGCGGCGGCGCTGATCCCGCTAAAGTTCGCGAGGCACTGTTAGGTGGTTTTGCGGACTCCACCGTACTGCGCGCTCATGCCCCCCGTATGATTGCCAATGACTTCGCACCGGGTGGCCCCGCCAAATGGCAACTCAAAGATACCCAAACGGCCATTGCGCTCGCCAAAGAGCTGTCGCTTGACCTGCCCGTAACATCGCTGGTGAATAGCTTGTTCACGGACCTTGTTGCCCATGGCGACGGAGAGCTCGACCATAGCGCCTTGATTCGAGAACTCAGACGCCGAAACGAAATGCCCCTCGATTAACGACGCAAACTACCTTTATCGTTAACGCAAGTAATCGGGAATGTCGAGAACGCCGTGGTCACGAAAATCGCTAAGACGCTCTTGAACCTTGGCTTCGGAGCCTGCCAAGTGAGCAGAGAGCGCTTGGCTAGCTTGCTCGCCCTCTTTATGACGCATTCTGTCGAAGATTTTTAGATGGTCATGAAAGAACGGATCTTTGTCTGGCAGTGCCATGCTCGAGCCCAGCAGGTGCTTGCTCATAAGCAGGACAGGATGAGTGCGTCTTAGCATGTTAAAAATTTCTTGATTGCCCCCCATGCTCACGGTTCTGTAGTGCAGGTCGCTTTCAAGTTCATCCAGTGTCGCGCCTTCGACATTAGGATATTTCGCCGCTGTCTGCTCTAACTTCTCAATGAAATGGGAGATTTGTTGCTCGGGCATACTCTGCGTAGCCCTGGCAATCATAAAGGGCTCCAACTGCCTACGCGCTTCATAAAGGTTATGCAGTCGATCATTGTCCAGCGGCACAATGGACCAACTGGTGTACTTCACTTTTTCAACCACCCCAATGGACTGCAGATAGAGTAGAATTCGATGCGTAATCGTACGGCTGACACTGTATTTTCTTGCCAGTTGGAGCTCGTTGAGTTCAAACCTGCCCTTCATCGAACTCAAGACAACATCATGTTCCACAACATCGGCTATGGCGCGCCAAGTGTCCGTGCGCTCAATCTTGGCATCCTCTCCCAACGCACTGAAATCGGCCGTGGTTAGATTCCGCCTGATAGGCTCAACGGCTGTTGCCCCCACCAAGTAACCACGGCCATCGAAACGGCAAATTAACTGTTCATCATACAGTCGTCCTAACGTCTGACGAACAGGAGAGCGGCTCATTCCGAATATTTCTGCAATATTGCCTTCGAGTAGCACTAAACCTGACTCAAGGTGGCCACTGTTGATACTTCGCTTAAGCGCCTCGTAAAGCTGGTCTTTTAACGACTGCGACATTCAAGCCACTCATTACATAGGTGTTAGTTAAGGGCTATATAGGGCTGTTAAGTAACGGCACCCACCATCCACGGCACAAATTCATTGTTACCATAACCCAACGATTCACTGGCACTCTGCTCGCCCGAGGCAATCGAAATGATCTTCTCAAAAATATGCTCGCCCACTTCTTCTACTGTGGCGGTACCATCCACAATGGTGCCACAGTTAATATCCATATCTTCGAGAATACTTTCATACATCTGCGTATTGGTGGCCAGCTTAATACACGGCGCGGGCTTAAACCCGGAGACAGAGCCGCGCCCCGTGGTAAAACACACAACGGTTGCGCCTGAAGCAATCTGCCCCGTGACGGATACCGGATCATAGCCGGGGCTATCCATAAAATTAAAACCTGGCTCTTTCAACGGCTGGGCATACTCAAGCACGTCATTAAGGCTCGAAGAACCACTCTTAGCCACGGCGCCCAGCGATTTTTCAAGAATGGTGGACAAGCCCCCTGCTTTATTTCCCGGCGAAGGATTATTGTTTAATTCAGCCCCATTGATCTGCGTGTAGTGCTTCCACCACTCGATCCTTTCAAGCAGCTTACGCGCCACGTCTTCATTGATAGCTCTATCGAGAAGCAAATGCTCGGCACCATAGATTTCAGGCGTTTCACTCAAAATAACGCTACCGCCATGTTGGACGATAAGATCAGCCGCATGTCCCAGGGCAGGGTTGGCAGTAATACCAGAATAACCGTCTGACCCGCCACACTGCAGTGCCACGGTAAGGTGGCTCAACGGGGCCGGGCGTCTCTCGGCATCACGGTAGTCATTCGACATTTGACGGATTTTTTCCGACGCCTTCTCAATGCTCGCTCGGGTACCGCCAGCGCTCTGAATATTAAAGTAAAATATTCTTGATGTATCGGTCAGTCCATACTTTTCAACCAGTTGCTTAACCTGATTAGCTTCGCAACCTAAACCAATAATAAGCACAAAAGCAAAATTCGGATTGATCGCATAGCCATTCAATACCCGTTCAAGGAATGCAAACCCCTCCGACTCCGTATTCATTGCGCAGCCTGAGCCATGGGTGACCGGCACGACGCCATCAAAGCCTAATGCCTCAAACTCGCCGCTGGCATTGAGACGCTCGGCAACGACTTTCGAGACTGTGGCCGAACAGTTCACGGTGGAAAGAATGCCGATATAGTTGCGGGTACCTACTTGGCCATTTGCACGATGGTAGCCATTAAAGGTGCGCTGGCTGTCATTCACCGATGTCCTTGGCGCTGGCTTGAAATGCTCAAGTGATGTGTCACGTTCCAACATAATAATATTGTGCGTATGCACATGCTCACCGGCCTCGATACGCCGCGTTGCCAGCCCAATAATTTGACCATATTTGAAGATGGGCTGTTCTGGCTCAATGACCGTTAACGCAACCTTATGACCAGCATCAATATTCTCATGGGCAGTATGCTGATCATCGTCAATGGGGTAGCCCTTCGGAACAGCCCTACTCGCCACGCCAACATTGTCATGAAGATTCAACTTAATGACCGCAGGTACACTATTGATAAGCTCCATTATTTTCTCCCTAGCCTCTTAGACGTTTGCAAATCACTCAGTACCCCGCCATCAGCCCTTTCACCAGCGCGTTTAGAATTGTTGTACTGGGCATATTAGACTATCGTCGAGTTAATGATCATTGTGTGCAATATTCAATCAAAGTCAGTTTACTTTCTCCCGAAGCGCATGTCGATAGCTATAAAACAGAGCGATAAATCTGGTTATCCACACAGGTATCAAATGAGTTCTCTGCTACGCTTAAGGAGCAAAAAAGGAAGATTAAGGGCATGACCGCATAGAGAATAGTGAAATAGCACATGGATGGCTGAACACTTAGCCTGAGGTAGATTGAAGTAGAAAATTAGGAACTCAGAGGAATGCGGCGCGTCGAATATTGTTACAACTCCTAGTCCGTCTTGAACGGCTTGGACTTAACACCAATGCTATAACGAATATGCCCCTAAGCAATTAGGTACCAGGAGGTTCGCATGAGGAAATGGATCGTAATGGCAGTCGTCAATTGGCTGCGTAAGCCAGCAAACAGACAGAAAGCCAAGGACGCTTGGAAAGATGTTCGTGGTCGCAATGATGCAAAGCGGACGCCGCCACAGCCGCAGGCTACCCCGCGCGATACAACAGCAAAGCGCCCTGGCAATACCTTCGATAATCGTCCTTAAACGCTAGGCAACTTGGTTTGCATAGGTGGGATATCTGACACTTCCACAGAAGATTAAGTCGCTAGTACGCAAACGCCCCGCTGGATATGCCAGCGGGGCGTTTGCGTACTAGCGGTACTGATTGCTTGGCGCTAACGCGGGAATCTTCTCTACACCCCAGTTAATGAGGTAGTGGCGTTACAGATTAAGCACGACCATGACGGTATCCGTCTCATCATTGGCTGGCTGAACCACGAAACCAAACTCTTTCGCCATTTCTCGCATGGCATGGTTTTCTCGCAGAACATCGGCAAAGACCTGCTGAAGGCCATTTTCACGCGCATAGTCGATCATCTGCTGCATAAGCCGATAGCCAAGCCCGGTGCCCTTCATGTCACTACGCACCATGATCGCAAACTCCGCCTTTTCCTTGTCGGGATCAGCAGACAAACGGACAACACCCACGATTTCCTGTTTACCTTGTGGCATCGCAATAAACGCCATTTCCCGATCATAATCGATCTGAGTCAGCCGGGCGGCGAAGGCATGGTCGAACCGCCGGATGGCGGCAAAGAAGCGTAGGCGCACATCATCGGACGTGGAATGACGAAGCATATCCACCAGCGCACCCTCATCTTCGGGACGAATGGGGCGCAGTGAATAATGCTGGCCAATGCGTGTTTCGATAGTTTGCTCAAGTTGCTGCGGATAGGGTCGGATGGCAAAAGGAGGCCGCCCTTCACGGTCGGCCCTGACCACGATGCGCGCATCCAAGGCAATCACTCCGGTAGCATCGGCCAGTAGCGGGTTGATATCCAGTTCAACCACGCGATCCAGATCGCTGATCAACTGTGACAGTTTAATGAGCGTGAGAGAAATCGCTTCCAAGTCGGCCGCAGGGCGGTCACGGTAGCCGCGCAGCAAACGTGAGATACGTGTCGCCTGGATCATTTCTTGTGCTAGCAGCGGGTTGAGTGGCGGGAGACCCACCACCCGGTCACCGATTAGCTCTACTGCCGTGCCTCCCTGGCCAAACATAATAATCGGCCCGAAAACGCTATCTTCCGCGACACCTAAAATCAGCTCATGCGCCCCAGGGCGACGAATCATCGGCTGCACATTAAAACCATCTAACCGCGCCTCAGGCGCCACTTGGCGCAGCGTCGCCAGCATATCCTCGGCCGCCTGTGCCACCGCACCGGGCGAGGCCAGGTTCAACTGCACGCCCCCGCTATCAGACTTATGCGAAATATCACGCGAGAGGATCTTCAGCACGACCGGGAAGCCCAACTGCTTTGCTGCCTCACTCGCCTCTTCAGGTGTATGCACAGCAATGGCAGGGACGGTTGGAATCCCATAAGCCGACAATATTGCCGAGGCCTCTGGCTCGGTCAGCACGTTGCGCTCATCTTTAAGGACTTGGTCAATAATAGCGTTCGCGCTGGCTTTATCGATGGTACCGTCAGTGGAAATGGGCGGTGGCGTTTCCATCAACGTTTGCTGGTTTCGCCAGTAGCTGGATAAGTGCCAGAAGGCCCGGATGGCCTGCTCAGGCGTTTCGTAGGTTGGAATTTTTTGTGCCGCAAACAAATGGCGGGCCTTAGCTGGCGCCCCTTCTCCCAGCCAGCAGGTAAGAACGGCCGGACGTTGCGACCCCAGGGTATCAACCACCGCTTGGGCAGCGTCCAGGCTATCTGCGACCGCGGTGGGACAGTTCATAACAAGAATCGCATCCGCTTCTTTCTCGTTAAGCAAGGCTTCAAGTGCGCTTGTGTAGCGTTCCCCCGGCGCATCGCCGAGGATATCGACCGGATTGGCATGCGACCACGTGGGTGGCAGCACACTATCCAAACGCGCTAGCGTTGCTTCAGAAAGCTCGGCCAAGCGACCCTGCATCTCGGCCAGCTCATCCACTGCCAGCACACCGATTCCCCCTCCATTGGTGAGAATAGCTAGCCGGTCGCCTTTAACGTGAATACCGGTGGCCAGGGTGCCTGCGGCTTGAAACAGTTCATCAAGTGTATTGACCCGCAGCATACCTGCGCGCCGAAACGCTGCATCGTAAACGGCATCAGCACCCGCCAGCGCCCCAGTATGTGACAGTGCGGCTTTGGCGCCAGCATCGCTGCGCCCTGCTTTAACCACCACCACAGGCTTATTACGTGAGGCCTTGCGGGCCGCCGATAGGAATTTGCGTGCCTCGGTAATGGCCTCAACATAAAGCAGAATGGAATGCGTCTTGGGGTCGAGGGCCAAGTAGTCGAGCATATCGCCGAAATCGACATCGCTCATCGAACCGAGGGACACCACATGCGAAAAGCCGACCCCCCGCGCTGACGCCCAATCGAGGATAGAAGTAGCCACCGCGCCTGACTGCGTCACAAAGGCGACATTCCCCTTTTGGGGCATGATATGCGCAAAGCTGGCATTGATTCCCCGGTGCGGTGCCAAGACCCCCAAGCAATTAGGGCCAACAATGCGCATCAAGTAAGGCTTTGCCGCATCAAGCATCGCCTGTTTGAGCACTTGGCCATCGGCATGCTCACCTTCACCGAAGCCCGCGGTAATCACCACTGCAGCCCGGCACCCACGCTCCCCAAGCTCGCGAATAAGCCCGGGGACCGTATCTGGTGGCGTCGCAATAATGGCCAAGTCAGGCGCTAGCGGCAGCTCACTTACCGTGTGGTAGTTGAGAGCCGAGCGGATAGCCCGCTCTCTTGGATTCACGGTCAGGATCGGCCCTTCGAATCCGGCATCAAACAAGTTACGCGCCAGCACAGCACCTACTGAGCCTGGGCGATTGCTGGCACCAATCAAAGCGATCGTGGTGGGAGAAAACAACGCATCTAAATTGCGAATTGACATTAAACATCTCCGTCTAGCAATGGCAGGTCAGCGCGGTATGCTGCGCGTTCATCAACGTTAGTTAAGGAAGAAATATTACAGCTAAATCGCCGTTCTCACGCCTTGCATCGAAAAAACATCAAGACGACTATCTAATAAAGTATACCGAGATGGCTACATAAAATTTAACTTGAAATTATTTAAACGAACCATGATGACCGTCAAGTCATCGTGTATCGCGTAAGGCAGCTAGGCCAAGGACATTTATACTGTTTTAACTTCACAGAAGGTTTAACTTCACAGGAGAAACCAAGACAATGGTAATCCCCCTATTTTCAGAGGGTTTCAAAAGTAGAGTTCAGGCCATGCCGATAACTTACCGCTGATATATTCTGGCCCGTAGTGACAACGAATAGAGTGTGGTTTACCACGCCATTCAATGATCTGGTCTAGCGCCCGGATAACTCGTTCAGTGGGCAACGAGATGTCTACTTCGATACCAAGACCTTCTCGGTTAAAGTCGTCGGTCACATTCAGTAGGCGGTAGCGACGACCATCGCTCAGTTGGTCATGCATAAAATCCATAGGCCAGCTGTCATTAATCGTTTCGGGCACCTTTAAAGGCTCAGGCTTCTCGCGGATTAACCGTTTCTTCGGTTTGTTCCGAAGATTCAGCTCCAGCTCGCGGTAAATTCGGTAGACCCGCTTATGGTTCCAACGAAAGCCTTTCACATGACGCAGGTGCAGGAAGCACAAGCCAAAGCCCCAGTTTCTCTGGTTATGCGTCAGCGTGATCAACCAGTCGGCGATTTGATCGTTCTCGCCGCTGAGCTTCGCTTGGTATCGATAGCAACTTTCACTGAGGCTAAACATCCAGCAGGACAGGCGGATGCTGACGTGCTTTTCCATGACGGCTTTCTGCGCCATCTCACGGCGACGAGACGGCTTCACCACTTTTTTCGATCGCTTCCTTGAGGATATCCGCTTTCAATCGTTCCTCGGCATACATTTTCTTGAGCCGTCGGTTTTCATCCTCTAGCTCTTTCAGCCGTGCCACCATGGACGCATCCATACCGCCGAATTTAGCTCGCCACTTAATAGAAGGTCGCGCTGCTCATACCGTGTTTACGGCATAGCTCCGGAACCGGGGCACCGCCTTCGGCTTGCTTAAGGATCGACAGTATTTGGCTGTCTGAAAAACGTGATTTTTTTATGCAGAATCTCCCTTCGTTTAGCTTACGGAACATTCTACTTCTGAGCACCCTGGTTTTTCGGGGGATTACCTTGCTACATAGCTATAAACTATTAATAATAATGAGATTATCATTATCACGTGTGAGAGGACAGAGCTAATACTCCATTAAGACGCTGATGCAATCCTAATTTCATTCGAACGACTTAAACAACGTGCATTTGCCTTATTAACATCTGGAGCCTACGATGGGAACGGTCCCATAAGTAGAGATAAAATGACAACACCTACTCATCAACACGCGACAATCCTTGAGGTTGCACGCGAGGCAGGGGCTTCCAAGACCAGCGTTTCCCGCTACTTCAGTGGAGAACGTGAGCGGCTATCTCCGAACCTGCAGACGAGCATCGCCGCCGCGGCCCAGCGCCTAGGCTACCACCCCAACCGGATGGCCAGTGGCCTCAAGGGTGGTCGCTCGCGGATCATAGGCATGCTTGTGGCAGACATTCGGAACCCGTTCTCGGTGGCAGTGATGCACGGTGTGGAACAAGCCTGCCGCGAGCGCGGCCTCTCACTGATGGTCTGCAACACCGACAATGACTCGGCACTAGAGCGCGAACATCTCGCCCTACTCACCTCTTACCGAGTAGAGGGTCTGGTAATGAACGCTGTCGGCAGCCTGGACCGCGAACTGCAGGCGCTGGTTGAACAGGGCACCCCTCTAGTCCTCCTTGAGCGAGAGTTGAGCCAGGTAGAGGCTGAAGTGGTGGGCCTAGACAACGCTCGTGCGCTCGACTTAGCCCTAGACCACCTCCAAGCCAGGGGTTATGGAGAACTGCTCTACCTGAGCGAACCCCCGGGCCTGGCCAGTCCACGCCAGGCACGCCTTACTCGCTTCCAGCAAGGGGTCGCTGCGCGCGCCCTGGCCGGTGAGGTTCATTGCCAGACACTCGGCGAGACTGAGTCTCTGAACCGTGCTATCGGCAACTTTTTGGCACGTCCCGGCACGCTACCCAAGGCGCTGCTCTGTGCCAACGGCAACGCCACCCTGGCCGCTACCCGGGCACTACATTCCCTAGGCGCCCGACTTGGCGAGACTGGGCTGCTGGGCATCGACGAGCTCGACTGGTGCGAACTCGTTGGCCCCGGCATCACCACGCTGGCCCAGCCCACCGAGGCGATCGGTCGTGCTGCAGTCGAGTGCCTAATGCGTCGCCGTGACACCGGTGGCCGCACCATGCCAGCACGCCGCGTACATTTTCAGGCCAGTCTGATTCCACGTGGCTCTACCTGCCGCTAATCCACTCATTCAGGACTCCTCATGTCCCTTCAATTTTCTCGCTCTCGAATGGTATCGTTCCCACTGTTGCTTTCTGGCACTACAGATTCACCCGCCACCCTGGTCGCCACCTCTGCCTATGGCCACGAGGCCATCGCTGCCCACGGCCATACCGCAGTGCTGTCGTGGCTCGCCGCGGCTGGCGCCGACGGCGTAGAGATCCGCCGTGAGCTGCTGCCGCCTGACTTCGCGGACTTCATCGGCCTAGGTCAGGCCTGCGCCGACCTAGGCCTTGCCATCGTTTACTCCGCACCCGAAAGGCTCTGGGAGGTCGACCGGTTCGCTACGTGTCTGGATAAGCAACTGATCGAGGCCACCGAACTTGGCGCGGGCGCGGTCAAAATCCCCATGGGCCACTACCCCGGTGGGAGTCAGGTCGATTGGGCAGCGCTGCGGGAACGCCTCGCGGCCGCCCCGCCGCTACTGATAGAAAATGACCAGACCCTCGAAGGCGGCACGTTGGAACCCTTGTCCGCCTGCTTGGAAGACGCCGCTTCAGCGGGCTGCCCGCTAGGCATGACCTTTGATATTGGCAACTGGCACTGGACTGGCAATGACCCGTTGGCCGCGGCGCAGCGCCTGGGGCCTTTCGTGCGCTATCTACACTGCAAGGGAGTCGTGTCCGATCAAGGACACCTCAGAGCTAGCGTGCCCGACGATGGTGAACTCGCTGCTTGGCATACGTTGCTAGCCCACTTACCAACTCAAGTCCCCCGCGCTATCGAATACCCCTTACAGGGTCAGGATTTGACGACCATTACCGCTAAACAATTGTCGCGACTGCGCCACCTCTAACTTTCCACCCACGACACAGGAGATCGTCATGATTCGACCTTATGCCGCTCCCGAAATTCTTGCTTTCGGCGAGGCAATGACAATGCTCGTCGCCGAAGCGCCCGGTAAGCTGGCCAACGTCGAATACTTTCAGCGTCGCATTGCAGGCGCCGACACCAACGTGGCCATCGGCCTAGCCCGCCTAGGCTTTCATGTGGGCTGGTTGAGCCGGGTCGGCGACGATGGCTTTGGGCCTTTCATTCGCCAAGCCCTGGAGGCCGAGGGGCTCGACTGCCGCCATCTGCGCACCGACCCCGAACACCCCACAGGCCTTGTCTTCAAGGAGCTTGCCCAAGGCGGTGCAGATCCTCACGTGGAATACTATCGCCGTGGCAGTGCCGCCAGCCACTTGGCACCGACGGACGCCGACAGCGCTCTCATCGAGCGCCCGCGAGCTCGCCGAGACCATGCTTGATCGGGCCCAAGACGCTGATCATGGCCACCGCCCGCCGGGTTGTGGAACTGGCCGACTTTGTCAGGCGCGGCGACTGGCAGAAGAGTATCGGACCTGAGCACTTCGGCAGCGACGTACACGGCAAGACTCTCGGCCTCGTGGGCTTTGGGCGCATCGGCGCAGCTGTGGCCCGGCGCGGCGCATTGGGCTTCGGTATGCAGGTGCGCTACGCCATGGCCTCGCCCAAGCCAGCCCTGGAAGAAGAGTTGGGCGCCGAACGCCGTACACTTGACGAGTTGCTCACCGAGTCCGATTTCGTATGCGTTACTGTCCCACTCTCCGACACCACCCATCATCTAATCGGCGCTCATGAGCTCAGCCGTATGAAGTCTTCGGCGATTCTGATCAATATTGCCCGTGGCCCAGTAGTGGATGAGGCAGCGCTGATTGAGGCGCTGGAGGAAGGACGCATCTGCGCCGCTGGCCTCGACGTCTACACTCGGGAACCGCTGTCGCAGGAGTCACCTCTACCTCACATGAACAATGTGGTAGCGCTGCCGCACATCGGCTCGGCGACCCACGAAACCCGCGACGCCATGGCTCAACGGGCGGTTGACAACCTCACCTTGGCACTATCCGGCAGCCGACCTATTAGCCTAGTCAACGAAGAGGCCTGGGAGGCGCGCCGGGGTGCTTAATTGGGCACTCTTAGACTAAAGACGATTGGTAGAAGCTCATCATCTCAGCTAACTTTTAGATCAATCTAAAAACAACTATACAGGTAGCTACCATGCACCTTGATGCCTTACCCCATCAGAACCAGCGCGATACTGCTAGTGTGACTCTGAAGGATATCGCCGCCCACGCTGGGGTATCCCGCTCTACGGTGTCATTGGTATTGCGCGAGAGCCCATTGGTCGCCGAGCAAACCCGTCTAAAAGTGCAGCATTCCATCAAAGCGCTGGGCTATGTCTATAACCGCGGCGCTGCCGCCCTGCGCGGCAGCCGCACTTCGACACTTGGAGTGGTAGTTTACGACATCGCCAATCCCTTCTTTGGCGCTATGGTGGCGGGTATTGATGCCGCACTGAACCGCGAAGGCTATGTCTCTTTTTTGGCCAACAGCGAGGATTCACCAGCGCGCCAACAGCGCTTTTTGGAGCGCATGCGCGAACACAGCGTCGACGGCATCCTGTTATGCCCAGCGGAGGGCACCGACCCAGGATTGATCGACACTCTCGACAATTGGGGCATGGCCTGCGTGCAGGTACTACGCCACGTGGCCGAGCCGCCCTTCGACTATGCTGGCGCCAACTTTCACCAAGGGGTTTGCCAAGCCATGGATCACCTTGTGAGACTGGGCCATCAACGCATCGCCTTCCTTGGCGGTCACAGCGAGCACTCGGCGACCCGCGAGCGTTGGCAAGGCTACCGGGAATCATTAGAACACCATCAGCTCACCTACCAGCGCCTGCTGCGCTCCACCGTGACTCGCCGCGATGGCGTCGACATGATTACGCAGCTAATGGCTGAATCGCCAGCGCCCACAGCGGTCGTTTGCCACAACGACATGGTGGCCTTCGGTGCCATGCTTGGCCTGAAGCGCCTAGGGTTAGTGCCAGGCGTCGACTGCGCGGTGATCGGCACGGATGACGTCGAAGAAGCCAGCCTGAGCGAACCGTCACTGACCAGCATCGCCACCCATCCTTATGCAATCGGCGAAGAGGCGGCACGCTTAGCGCTGCGACGCATCGCCAACCCGGAAGGCGCACGGGAGCAAGTGGTATTAGCGCCCCGACTGCAGATTCGCGACTCCTGCGGGGCCGCCAGGCCTACGTCAGACGCAACCCTGCCCAACCGTGCTGCTGGGACTCACGCCTAGCGTTCTGTCCCATGCTGCAACTCAACGCCGCTCAAAGCGGCGATAACAAAAAGGTAGAATTATGACTAAGAAATGGATCGATCTAAAAAACACCTCAACTCGTGGATTGTTAGGCTCCGCCCTGCTGGCGACGGCCGCTCTAGGGTTCGCTGGCACGGCCCAGGCCTTAGATCTTCACTTCGGCCACGGCGGTACCGAAGACACCGCTTACCAATTGGGCGCCGAGCGCTTCAAAGAGCTGCTTGCCGAGGCCAGCGATGGCGAGATGGGCGTCCAGATCATGGGGAATTCAGTGCTCGGCCACGAGACTGAAATGTTTGAACAGCAGATGGCTGGCGCACTGGACGTGTCGATCATCAACCCCGGCCTGATCACCGACTTTTCTCCCACCGCCAACGTTTTCTCGATTCCTTTTTTGTATCGTGATGAAGATCATTGGAGCCAGGTGCTTGACGGCGAAGTGGGCCGCGCAATTGCTGACCAGATCACTGCGGAAACCGACGTGCGCGTATTGGCTTTCTACGGTGGCGGCAAGCGCCAGGTCGTTAGCACCGAGCCGTTGGAGAGCCTTGATGATCTCGAAGGCTTAAAGATCCGCACGAACCCCACCCAACCACTGATCACTGCTTGGGAGGCACTCGGCGCGGACCCCACCGTCATGCAGTGGAGCGAGATCTACACCGGGTTGCAACTGGGCGCCATTGACGGACTGCTCAATGAAGCAGAGTGGATTCACCGCATGCGCTTTCACGAAGTTGCCCCACACATCGGCCTCTCCGAGCACGATATTACGGTGCGACTGCTGACACTCTCTCAGGCAACCTGGGATCGTCTCGACGAATCCCAGCAAGAGCAGGTTATGAAGGCTGCCACCGAATCCGCTAGCTACGCTCGCAGCGTGCAACTAGAACAAGATGCCGAAGCGCTCGACCTGCTGGTTGAAGAGGGTGCCACCCTGCACGAAATGGATCGCGAGAAAATGATGGAAGCCGTCGCGGGACCGCTAGAGAGCGTGATCGCCGACATGGGACTGACCGAGTACCACCAGATGATCATCAACGCGGAATAACCCACCCGGCGCCGGCCTGGCCGGCGCCTCGCTTGCCATAGGTAATCACCATGTCCCGACTGCTCGCTGGCTTGGCACAGCTCAACCGGTTTCTGGAGCGTGTGCTCCACTGGATTCTGCTGTCGCTAGTGTTCGGCTTCATATTAATGGTCATCTACCAGGTGATCAGCCGAAATCTGGCGTTCATGCCAAATCTCTATTGGACCGAGGAATTCAGCCGCTTCGCCTTCCAGTGGATGGTAATGCTGGGCGCCGCAGTGGGAGTGCTTCACGCCGACCACTTTGTGCTTGAAGCCTTCCCCCACGGCTCACGGGCCGATCTCGCTACCCGGGTGATTCGCGACCTGGCGTGTTTGGCCATCGGTATTATCTTCGTCTTCCACGGCTACGAATTTGCCCTATCCGGGCTGCGCCGTAGCGCCACCGCCTCGGGGCTATCAATGATCTACGTCTACTCCACCTTCTTGGTCAGTGGGGTGTTCATTCTGCTATTCAGTATACAGCGCCTACTGCATACACTTCTTCACGGCTTGGATGCCATGGAAGCGTCACTCAATACGCCGAGCGAGATCGAGACGCTGAAGGTCAGCAGCGCGTCTGGTCACAGCGTGGAAAGCCTTGAGCCGGCCCCCAGAAGTAAGACACACACTGAACAGGGAGAGCCCCGCCCATGATGCCTGCCGACTGGATTTTCCTATTGCCCTGGCTGTTGTTCGGCTTGCTCTCCGTGCTCATCGTGGTAGGCGTGCCCATCGCCATGGCGCTCATCCTTACCTCGTTCAGCCTAATCTTCCTCGACCCGCGGCTGACCACTTGGGTGCTCTTCCAGCGCATGTACAGCGGCATGGACTCATTCGTGCTACTAGCCGTTCCGCTCTTTCTGCTGGCCGGTAACTTAATGAATGCAGCACGTATCACGGATCGTTTGATCACGCTGTGCATGCTATTAGTGGGTCACTTTAAGGGCGCCCTGGCCCACGTTAACGTCATGGTCAGCATGCTGTTCGCGGGCGTTTCCGGTTCCTCTACTGCCGACAGCGCAGGCATAGGCACGGTGCTAATCCCAGCCATGAAGCGCGAAGGCTATCCGACACACTTCGCCGTAGCCGTCACAGCAGCCTCGTCGGTGATGGGCATCATCATTCCTCCCTCAATCAACATGATTGTTTGGGGTGCCTTGACCAACACGTCCATCGCTGGCCTCTTCCTCGGCGGCATATTACCCGGGATCATGATCGGCGTAGCCCAGCTCTTGTTAAACCTAGGCTACGTGCGCCGCTATAACGTACCGATTCGACCGCGTGCCACCTTCCGCCAGCTGCTGCACTCAGGTAAGGACGGTCTGATGGCAGCAGGCATTCCAGTGGTGATCATTGGCGGCATTACGTTGGGTATTGTCACCCCCACCGAAGCGGCGATGATTGCCGTGCTCTATGCACTGGCACTAGGTTTTCTTGTCTATCGAGAGCTGACGTTCAGCGATGTCTTGGATTCCTCCACGGCGACCGTTAGGCTCTGCTCGCTATCGCTATTCAGCTTGGTGGGAGCGGCGATTTTTGGTTACCTAATCAGCTTCTACCAGATTCCACCCAAGCTGATGGCTGGGGTCAACATCTCAGATCCGATAATACTGCTACTGGTGATGACTGCCGTAATGCTGCTCATCGGCACCTTCATGGATTCGCTACCGGCCATGGCGATCATGGCACCGATCTTCCAGCCGTTAGCTATGCAAGCGGGCATCCATCCGGTGCAGTTTGGGGTAATTGGCGTGATGGCACTGGGCCTTGGGCTCATTACACCACCCTACGGGCTGTGCTTGATGATCTCGGCAAAGATCGGTGGTATTCCACTGCTCAAAGCGCTTGGTACCACGTTGATCTATCTGGCAGTGATGCTTGCGGTGATCCTGCTGCTGATTGTCTACCCTCAGTTAATTCTGGCGATCCCCCGTGCCTTGGTGCCGGACTTCGTCTGATCTACCCCGACGCCGGTTGCTGTTAAAGTGAGCCGGCGCTACATTGTTCAACATCGTGAGACCTCTATGTCCTTACCTCTCTGCCTGCTCTTCGACTCCGACGGTACTCTGGTCGATAGCGAGATCCTTCTCGCCGAGGTGATGGGCAATATTCTGCCGACCTTCGGCCTGCCCTTCTCCGCCCGTCAATACATGGAAGAATTCCGCGGCGTGCGTTTTCGTACCATCGTTGACAGCCTTGGCGAGCGCCACGGTGCCCTGAACGAAGAGCACTTCCCGGCAATGGAGAGTGAGATGCGCCGCCTGATGGAGCAACGTATGCGCGCCGAGCTGCTGCCCATCGACGGAATACCCGAGGTTCTGGACATCCTTGCCGCCCACCCCAAAGCGGTTGTTTCCAACGGCCCGGATCGAAAGATTCGCTGCGCCATGGAAAGTGCTGGCCTGGCACGGCACTTCGGCAACAACCTCTTCAGCGCCTATACCTTGGGTGTGTGGAAGCCCGATCCGAGACTCTACCTACAGGCGGCCGAGGCCATGGGCCAAGCACCCGAGCGCTGCATAGTGATCGACGATGCCACCGTCGGCGTTGTCGCTGGATTGGCCGCTGGCATGCAGGTAATTCACCTCAATCGCTTTCCCGAAGAGGAGGAGACGCCGAAAGGTGCCATCGTCATCCATCACGCCAGCGAGCTACCCAAGGCAGTGGCTCAGCTCACCGCAAAGGAGAGCGCTCTTCAGCCGCTTTGACATGCATCGCCACCCTGCTGTCTACAATAAAGGTTTCGGCCAACGCTTGATCGGGGCGCTGGCTGGGATTTTTCTGGTAGCGACGTAAACGCACTAGGTATATAGCGGCATGGTTTTCAAACGAAAGAGGCCATACCAATAAGTCATGATAATAATTTGCGGGGAAAATCTTTCGCCCTGCTCAGCAGAGCCTCTTACTCTGTTCTTGTTCATTGGCTAACCGCCTGTGCTACATGCCTACTCTCCAAGGCCAGTCACCTTTCGCTGTTGCGCTTCAATCTGTTCGCTGCGAATATTTGCGTGAAGATTATACTTCCAAGAATGCGGCCCCTATCGGAGCAAAAAAGAGATTCCGTTGATCAGCTTCCATTAATAAAAAAAACACTACTAAATAATTTAGCCTAGCCACCCAATCAAACTGAAGGGCTTAGCCACTAGAACAGCCGAAGCGTAAGTAAAGTGCACTGATTCATAAAAATTAACTATTACGCTCCCTGATTGTGCCTATTACCCATCATCATACTAATACTCAATAATCACGCGTCCCTTTTGTTAAACTACTTTTCTTCTAAACACATCAAGAGATATGTGCCCTGACGGACTGCGCTCTAGCCACCATTAGCGTACATGAGCATTTTTATAACGGCTCTTATATAACTATTAATAATCAGGAGGCAGCGTTTGGAGCTATTTCACTTCGCCTTGAATAATGCAGGTCTGCTGCTGTCACGCACAGTCGAGCATATTGCCCTTGTTGGCGTTGCCGTTGGCATTGCCACCTTGACGGGAGTGCCAATCGGCATCGCCATTACTAAAAATGAGCGTGTCGCACAAAGTGTGCTCTATCTAGCGTCCATCATCGTTACCATCCCTTCAATCGCCCTTTTTGGCATCATGATTCCGGTTTTATCGCTCATCGGGCATGGCATCGGCTATGTGCCAGCTGTGATCGCGGTATTGCTGTACTCCCAGCTACCTATCATCCGCAACACGTACACGGCGATTAATAATGTTAATCCGGCATTACGAGAAGCCGCTCGAGGCATTGGCATGAGCCCCAATCAGCGCCTGCGTTTGGTTGAAATTCCACTCGCCATCCCGGTCATCATGGCTGGCGTACGCACGGCCGTAGTGCTCAATATTGGCGTCATGGCGATCGCCGCCTACATCGGCGCCGGTGGATTAGGCACCTTTATTAGCCGGGGCATTTCTCAATCGGATCCACGCCAGCTAATCGTCGGTGCGATTGCTGTGAGTCTGCTGGCCATTATCGTTGACTATTCACTACTGTATTTACAAAAGCGCCTAACCCCTAAAGGAATGAGCCGTGAGGCTGCGGCGACCTAACGCCTCTTTCTTGATGTAATTGCTACTATAAGAGACACCCATATGATTCGACTTGATAGCCTGACCAAGGTGTTCGATACGCCGAAAGGCGCGGTGGTGGCCGCTGACCATATCGATATGGAAGTGCCTGAAGGGGAAATCTGTGTCCTCTTGGGGCCATCGGGCTGCGGCAAAACCACCACGTTGAAGATGATCAACCGGATCGTTAAGCCCACTGCTGGCAAAGTGTTTATCAATGGCGAGGATACAACCGGCCTCGATACTCAGACACTGCGTCGCAATATTGGCTATGTGATCCAGCAAATTGGTCTGTTTCCCAACATGACCATCGAGGAAAACATCACCATTGTGCCCAAGCTTTTGGGCTGGGATAAGGCCAAATACAAAGCACGGGCACGCGAAATGATGGCGATGATCGCGCTGGAGCCGGATGCCTTTCTTAAGCGCTTCCCCAGTGAGTTATCGGGTGGCCAACAGCAACGCATTGGGGTGGCCCGTGCACTCGCCGCCGACCCGCCAGTGATGTTGATGGATGAACCGTTTGGCGCCATCGACCCGATCAACCGAGCCGTCATTCAGGATGAGTTCCTGAAGATGCAGCAGGATCTCAACAAAACCATCATGTTCGTAAGCCACGACATCGATGAAGCTATCAAAATGGGCAACCGCATAGCGGTTTTCCGTGAGGGGAAGCTGGTTCAGTACTCCACGCCCGATGACTTGCTGGCGGCGCCCAAAAACGCTTTTGTGGAATCCTTTCTCGGTGAAGACCGTGCGCTTAAGCGGTTAAACCTGGTAAAAGTGCGTGAGATTGTTACCGACGAAATCGGCACCGTCTTGCCAAGCGATACGTTAGAGACAGCGTTGGCGAAAATTGACGACTACGGTTATCAAAACGCTATTTTGATGGTGAATGAACGGAAGCAGCCCGCCGGGATTATTAGCCGCTCCGTCGCCCGCACTACTAAAGGCTATTGCCGCGATCACTTCCAAGCTGTTCCTGCGGTTGTTGATCTCGACGATGACCTACGCAAAGCCGCCTCTTTGATGTTTGCTCACGACCAAACTTGGCTGCCCTGCGTCAACCAAGAAGGAACGGTGTGCGGCCAAATAACCCAGCGCGCCATGACCAGCCATTTAGGTGCACGCTACCGCGCTCGCCAGGGAGATGATCGCAAGCCATCGGCGGCCATTAAGGAGTAACCATGCCTATTCGATCCATAAAAGGGGCGCTTAAGGCACTGGTGCTGGTGGCAATTTTCCTCGCCGGTGTATGGAGCCAAGCCAGCGGCGTTATTGATGAGTTTGTCTGGTATCTGCCTGACGTTCAGTATTTGATGGTGCAGCATATCTGGCTCACGTTGATGTCGGGTAGCCTGGCGATTATCGTCGCTATCCCGCTGGGTGTTTTGCTCTCCCGACCAAGCATGGCCCGGGTAGCCGAGTCACTGATGCAGGTACTCAACGTCGGTACTACCATCCCGACCCTCGCCGTGCTCGCCCTATCCATGAGTTTTTTGGGCATTGGCACGGTACCAGCGGTGTTTGGCCTTTTTGTGGCGACACTGCTGCCGATTACGCGTAATACCTATGCAGGGTTAAAAGGTGTTAACCCAGCACTGATGGAAGCTGCTGCGGGGATTGGCATGTCACCCATGCAGCGACTTTTCAAAGTCGAGCTGCCCAATGCCCTCTACGTGATTTTTGCGGGGATGCGCACGGCGCTAACCATCAATGTAGGCACGGTTCCCCTGGCGTTTTTGATCGGTGCTGGCGGTCTCGGTGAGCTGATATTTACCGGCATTGATCTTTACGACCCTATCATGATGCTTTCCGGTGCCATTCCCACCGCGCTGTTGGCGATCGTGGTCGATGCGCTAATCGCGGTTATTGCGTTTTTAGTTGTCCCTCGCGGGGTCAATCCCGGTCGCGCTTAAGCCCCGCCACTCATGAAGCTTTTCTAACAAAAGAAGGATTCGATGATGAAAACATTTACGACAGCACTGACTAGTATTGCCTTGGCGAGCAGCGTTTCGCTCGCAAACGCCAACGACATTAGCGTTGGCGGTAAGAACTTCACCGAGCAGCAGATACTGGCCACCATGACGACACAGTATCTGGACAACCTCGGTTACGATGTTGATAGCCGTTCTGGCATGGGCTCGGCCATTCTTCGCCAAGCGCAGGAAAATGGTCAGATTGATCTTTATTGGGAGTACACCGGCACGTCCCTGATCAACTACAACGACATCAGCGAAAGCCTAAGCCCTGAAGAAACCTACCAACGGGTCAAGGAACTCGACGCCGAGAAAGGCCTTACCTGGCTTGAACCGTCGGAGGCCAACAACACTTATGCGCTCGCCATGCGCGAAGCTGCCGCCGAGGAAAGTGGCATTGAAACGCTTTCTGACCTGGCCGACGCGGTCAATAATGAGCAGGGTCTAACCTTTGCGCTCAATGCCGAGTTCTACGCCCGTGAAGATGGTTGGCGCCCGCTAATGGAAGCCTACGACTTTCGTGTTGGTCGCAGCGAAGTGAGCCGCATGGATACAGGCTTAGTCTATCAAGCACTGCGCAATGAAGAAGTCGACGTCGGCCTCGTATTTGCCACCGACGGCCGTATTCCTGCCTTTGACTTTTATGTTCTTGAAGACGATCAAGGCTTTTTCCCGTCTTATGCGCTCGCTCCGGTGGTGCGTACGGAAACCCTGGAAGCTAATCCTGAGCTTGCCGACCAGATGAATAAACTCTCGGCGCTGCTCGATGACGAGACCATGGCCGAACTCAATGCCAGTGTGGATGTCGAGCGCGAGTCAATTGAAGACGTTGCAAAGAGCTTTCTCGAAGAGAACGATCTGCTCTAACACTGCTAGGCGCTAGTGCATGGCACTGGCATAATGCCTGTCACAACATCGCCAAAAAGCCGCTCCAATGGAGCGGCTTTTTCAATGGGGGAGCCAATGCATTATCAAAATAAGCTTCGAGTAGGCGCAGCACAGATTAACACCACGCTTGGCGACGTGGATCATAACCTCGAGCGCCATTTGGCGCTGATTGCCGAGGCTCAGCGTGATGGTGTGGAGCTTCTGGTCTTCCCCGAACTTTCGCTAACGGGCTATCGGCTAGCCAGCCGCGTGATGCAAGTGGCGATGCCGCTCGAAGACCCTCGCCTCAAAGCGTTGGCCGACGTGTGCGGCTCTATGCAGGTAGTGGTCGGCTTTGTGGAAGAGGCGAGCCCCGGTGAGTACTACAATGCGCTGGCCATCTTTCAGCACGGCCAGCTAATGGGCGTGCATCGCAAGCTTAATCTGCCCACCTATGGCGGGCTGGAAGAAGGCAAGTGGTTTACCCATGGCAGTGAACTCACGCATACCGATATTTGCCCTGGCTGGTCGGCCACTCAGCTGATTTGTGCCGACTTATGGAACCCAGCATTAGTGCATGCCGCCCTGCTCGCTCGCCCGACGGTGCTTTGCGCGCCGATTAACTCAGCTAGCGGCATCGTCAGTGAGGACTTTTCCAATGAAGAAAATTGGGCATTGAATACCCGGTTTTACGCCATGACCTATGGCACACCGGTCATTATGGCGAACCGCTTTGGGCCGGAGGGTGACAGCCACTTCTGGGGCGGCTCGCGCATTCTCGGCCCGGGTGGTGAGACGCTTGCGCAAGCCGACGATGAAGAAGTGCTGATTATGGCGGATCTTTCCCGTACCGCGATTGCCAAAGCACGCTTTGAATTACCCACACATCGTGATGCGGATACCCCACTGGTCAGGGAGCTTATGGCGGGTTATCGCTAGCAACGGCCAGCTCACCCGCCAGAGTAAGTATCCGGCGGGCAGGGGGGAAAGGTAGGTTCAGTGGGAGGGAAAGCTAAACTGTGCCGTCTCTTGGGCACTTTCCGTCGGCCAGCGCTGTGAGACTGCCTTACGCCGAGTGTAAAAGCGCACAGCGTCGGGCCCATAGGCATGCAAGTCGCCAAACAGCGACTCTTTCCACCCACCAAAGCTATGAAAGGCTACCGGTACGGGTAGCGGCACATTAATACCTACCATGCCGACTTCAACCTCATCGGTGAAGCGGCGTGCTGCTTCACCAGCGCGGGTAAACAAGCAGGTACCATTTCCATACTGGTGAGCATTTATGAGTTCAATGGCTTGATCAAAGTCATCCACGCGAACGACACACAAGACGGGGCCAAAAATCTCGTCTTGGTAAATACGCATCGCTGAAGTGACGTGGTCAAATAGCGTCGCGCCCATAAAGTAGCCAGGGGCGTTTTCCACTAGCGGATGTTTGCGACCATCGAGTCTTAATACTGCACCAGCTGATTCGCCTTGACCGATATAGTCTGCCACCCGATCACGGTGGGCTTGGTTTACCAACGCGCCCATATCCAACCCCGGCTCTGTTCCGGGTCCAATATTGAGATGCTTCGCTTTTTCAGCAATCTTGTCTACCAACACATCAGCGGTTTGATTTCCCACACAAACAACCACCGAAATCGCCATGCAGCGTTCACCAGCGCTACCATAAGCGGCACCAATCAAGGTATTAGCCGCATTCTCAAGGTCAGCGTCAGGCAGTATGACCGCATGATTTTTCGCCCCACCTAATGCTTGCACGCGCTTACCCAGGGCGGCACCACGCTGGTATATTGCTTTGGCTACCGGCGTAGAACCAACGAACGACAGCGCTTTAACCTTTGGATGCTCGATGAGCGCATCGGCGGCTTCACGGTCTCCTTGTACGACGCTAAACACACCGGCTGGCAGGCCTGCCTCTTCAAGTAGCTCCGCCATTTTGATCGCCACGGAGGGCACTTGCTCTGACGGTTTTAAAATAAAACAGTTGCCACATGCAATCGCTATGGGGAACATCCATAGCGGCACCATCGTGGGAAAGTTGAACGGTGTGATGCCCGCGACAATCCCCACCGGCTGATGGTTTGACCACGTATCAATACCCGGTCCAGCGTTATGGGAATACTCGCCCTTTAATAGCTCAGGAATACCGCATGCGTATTCGACGTTTTCAATGCCACGTTTGAGTTCTCCCATGGCATCTTCCAACACTTTGCCATGTTCTTCGCTAATCAGCTTACACAGCGCCTCAGCATCACGCTCTAACAGCATTTTGAAGCGATACATGACCTGTACGCGCTTGCTAGGCGGCATATCACGCCAAGTGGGATACGCCGTTAGCGCCATTTTCACGGCTGAATTGACCGTTTGTGTGTCCGCCATTGCCACTTGGCGCACCGTTTTACCAAAGGCTGGATCTACCACGGGGAAGTAACGAGCTGCTTCTACGGGGCTCCCTCCTATCCAGTGGGGAACAGTCGTCAGCGATGAATCAATCACGGGATTACACTTCCTTATTTTAGCAGCTCGTCGTTGAAGGGGTAGCGTGAGAGCTTTTCGATACCGGTCTCGGTAATCAATACCTCTTCTTCGAGTTTGACACCATCAGCCGGGCCGACCTCGCCAATATAGCTTTCGACCGACACCACCATGCCTGGCTCTAGAACACCGTCCTTGGAGAACTTATCAAAATCCATATGGTGGGCGACCAGCGGCGTTTCACCATGCATCCCCACCCCATGAATGATCGATGGGTAGCGGCGGTCGATAAAGCGATCGGGGATTTTCCAGGCTTTATCAGCAATTTCACGGTAGCTCATGCCCGGTTTAAGCAAGCCCATATTGTGGTGTACCTGGTCGTACGCCATGCGATATATTTCGCGCTGATAGGCCGAAGGTTTGCCTGGACCAACGTGGAACGTGCGCGAGAAATCCGAGTAGTAACCGTGGCAACCGATGGTGTCGGTATCCAGTGCGACCAGCTCGCCAGGGCGAATTTTGCGGTCACTGGCTTCATTAAACCAAGGGTTTGTACGCGGCCCAGAAGAGAGAAGACGGGTTTCGATAAACTCGCCCCCGCCTCTGATCACCTCGCCGTACATGATCGCAAACAGCTCGTTTTCAGTGATGCCCGGTTTAATCGCGGCTTCGACTTCCGCCACGGCGGCTTCACTGGCGGCCATCGACTGAGCCAAACAAGCGATTTCTTCAGGCGTTTTGATGCGACGACAGTGCAACGTATCCTGCATGCAATCGTAGACATCAAGCCCCTGCGCTTCTAATGCACGCGCGAGATTAAGCGCGCAACGGTCAAGGCCCACTTTCTTATTACCCCTGCCGTGTTCCTTAACCAGTTCGGCAATTTCCACACCAAAAGGGTCAGACGACATGCCATCGCGTTGATTCACCGCTGACCACACCACCTTAGAGGTGCGCGCCTCATCGATGGTCTCAAGCCAGGTGGAGACGTGCGCGCTACCGGGATACTCAAATAGAATAATTGGCCCTTCAAGCGGGACATAAACGTATCGCGTGGAGTTACGCAGGAAGTAACCAAACATATTGCGCGACCCTGTCGCATAGCGCTGGTTATTCGGGTCAAACAGCACCAGTGCTGCATACCCTTCTTCCGCCATCATGGCACGCAGACGCTGAAGCCGCCCAGCGCGCAGCTGTTTAGGATCAAAGGCGGTGGGAATGCTATCGCCGTTGCCCATCGGCGCCGACGGCACCACTGGAATCTGATCAGGTTCGTTATCGGTAAGGTTTTCGCTTTCGACAATACTCATGGTATCTCTCGCCTCAGGGTTGGTTGGAGTCGCGGGGAACGTCTAAACGACTCCTAATCTGCTAGGCTATCGCTACGCTGCATGCCGTCTTTAAGGATTTGTTCATGAACTGGTGCCATGCGGCCAAAGATACGCTGAGCACGTTCCGGCCGACCCACAAAGCCTGGCTCTTTGGCGTAGGCAAAAATGACGGTGTGGCGCTCTTTATCTCCCTCAACCGGCGTCACTCGGTGGAGAGAGTAGCGACCAAAGAACACCTGTAAGTCACCCGGTTGAAGATCAAGGGTTTTCAGTTGTGAGCAATCCCCGTCGATGACTTTCTCAACGTCTTCGAAGTTTTCACCTTCAGGGCTACGGATCCCCGGCGCGTACTCGAAACGGCCGCCACCATGAGATTGACGCGTCATCATCGTGACAATGAACTCGTTGGTGTCATAGTGCCAAGGGTGCTGGCAGCCCTCACGCAACACGTTTACCACTAAGTCCGCCAACGGGTCGGCGTACTGGTGAATTTTTTCCCTTCCCACCACGGCCCCAATAAAGCGTTGAAATTCTTTATTTTCATACACTTGTCGGATAATAGTGTCACTACCGATACGATCCCCTGCCACAAAACCATTTGTGCGATCGTCAAAGCGATTTTTGGGATGTGTGGCCGGCAGTGAAGGGTCTCCTTCACTGTTATACGGGTTCGTCTCCGTTTGGTTGTAATGAGCATCCGGCGACAGCCGCTCTGTTTCCCGTTCAAGACGTGCTAGAGCCTCCTCAGGAACAAAGTTTTTAAGCACGACGCAGCCATCTTCACCTAGCTGACTGCGACACTGTGCGATTAACGCACGTCCGGTTTCGCTGTCCAACGCATCAATGGGATACGTTTTGAGATCGATAAGGCCATCTAATGTATTCGCCGATGGAGCAACCGCAGTCGCTTGCATGAAAAATACTCCTGTCGAATTAACGAATAATCTGGTGAATAAGGTCACGTTGAATAACGTTTTGGACAGGGTAGTGATGGATGACTCATAATAGAAATGAATAGTTGAGATACGACCCATTTAAAAGGCTCATGAATTATGGATACGGATTTACTTCGCGCCTTTGTCACCGTGGCGGAATGCCAAGGGTTTAGCGCCGCCGGTAAGGTGTTGCATCGAACCCAATCGGCGATGAGCCTGCAAATAAAGCGCCTTGAGGATCAGATGCGGCAGTCACTCTTTGAGCGCACTAGCCGTAGCGTGTTGCTAACGGCCGCCGGAGAGCGTTTGCTGCCCTACGCACGCCACATACTCAAGTTAGAAGATGAAGCCAAAGACTTACTTAAAGGAGGGACACATGGCGAAATCATTCGACTAGGCACCTCTGAAGAACAAGCGGCTACCTACTTGCCAGATCTGCTGCCCCGCTTTTCGGCACAGTTTCCCCATATTCAGTTAGAGGTACAGTGTGATATCAGCGACGCGCTGGTGAAGCGCTTTCAGGAAGGGTTGTTGGATGTCGTGCTGTCGGTTAGACATAAGCCCACTCAATCAGGGCAACTACTCGGTTGGGAGCCAATGGTGTGGGTGATTGCTGAACATGTACCGTTGGCGCAATGGCCAATACTTCCATTGGCCTTAAACCCTGAAGGCTGCATTTTTCGTGCGCATGCGTTGTCAGCACTCGGACGTGAGGAAAAACCCTGGGAGCTTCGCTACATTAGCCAATCCCCGACCGGCATTAATGTCCCTGTGCAAAATGGGCTTGCGCTAACCGTTAAGACACCGCGCAGTGTTCCGCCAGGTTGTCGTATCGTGACAGAAGCCGATGGATTACCTGATCTTGGGCATGTGGAAATAGAGCTTCACCAGCGCCCTGGCCATTCCAGTGAAGCCTTTCAAGCATTTTGCCAAGCGCTAGAAGCAGCAGTTACTGACCATAATGGCATTGAATGCCTACATTTAGGCGCGTAGTAAACTTGTTTATATTTCCAGCGTACCCCACCGTTCAGCCCTATTATTTTCATCATACATTTTCGAGCCATTGTTATGGCATTTGTGCGAAGTCGGCGGAAGAAAAGCTAGGTTTTGTACAAAAAGTTGGCTCGCAAGCAACGGTCGATGCACGCAACGCATACCATCGCTCTAAAGCTACTGGCTAATTTTTCATAGCGTGTGGCGATTCGGTGTAACTCTTTCAGCCAACCAAAGCAGCGTCCTACCGCATTGCGTTGCCGATATTTGTTTATCAAACCGCCTTGGTAATCCAGGACGGGCTCTTCGATGCATATTACGCTGAGCTATCACGGGCTTCATACCGTGTCTGTCACAATAGCGGCGTAGCTCATCGCTGTCATAACCTTTATCCGCCACTATGTAACGACTACGCTTACGGGGCCGACCCGTTCTACCTGGCAGGTGGATTCTTTCTAAGGTAGAGATGAAGTGGCGAGACTCTGACTGTTGGCCGGGTGACAAAGTGAAGGTCATCAGATATCTCGTAATGTCCGACCATCGTTTTCCCCTATGCGGCTATTGCATAGGAAAAGTTAGCAGATAAGACTTTTCGTACAAAGCCTAGGAACGTTCGTACAGCACTAGATCAACTGGATTTACGTGGGCTACCCATTCGCCTGAATAAGCTACTGGATGCCCTTGCCCTGGAAGAATGTGAGCAGCACGGTAATCGTCACTCCATCGGCTTTATTTGAGCTAAGAACCGAACGAAAACGTGCAAGAGATACACTACGCATCCATGGTGTAAATGAATAGATTATCCTTAATCAACTCCCAACGCCTTCACGACTGCGTCGATTGGCTCTGCATAGAAGCTGGTCTGAAATTTGGTAAATAGCTCGCCGGGGATGGTGGAAATATCCATGGCGCTGCTCATCGGCAGGGTGACTCGCTTACCGCCGGCATCGAAGGCGACCTGCAGGCACTCTGCAAGGTTTTGAACGGGCTTTAAGCTTCCGCCCAGACTCATATCGCCTAGCACCACCATTTGGCTTTGCGTCGGCTTGCTGACAAGGCCTGATGAAAACGCCACCAAACTAGCTAGTGAGAGATCACGAAGAACACCACTATTTTGCAGGTCGACCACATGGAGGTGGAAATCATGCTCCATGACCTTGCGGGCACCGCTAATGCGGCTAGCGTTGGCCTTGAAGTAATCAAAAGCCATTTTGACTTGCTCTTTGGCTCCTGTGGAATTCCATAGTCCCGACATCGCCAGCTTGCCGCTGCCTGCGGTTACCTGCATTTCGATGCGGTAAACACCTGGCATACCCTTGTCGCTTAGGCCAATAGTATGCACCACGCCCGGCTTGCCTTGGCCTTCTGGAATCAGACCACCGCCGCCCTGCTCTTTCACTGAAACAAAGTGCTCTTCCAGGGTCTCCTTGTCGATGTAGCTGAAATGGACATCGTAAAACTCCATGCCACCAATTTTTTTCAGCTGCTCTTTCACCCGGCGTCGCACTTGCATGGCGTATTCCAGGCACTTCTTCACCTCTTCTTTCGCATACTCACCATGCGGGAACATCAGTTTAAGCAGTCCAGAAACCGTTTTGCGAACCGCGATCACGTCACGCTGATTGAGGTTGTCACCCAGGGAGAAATAGCGATCAATCGCATCGGCGAAACTGCGCTTGCGCATTTCGCGAAAAAATTCAGCCAGATAATCGACGATAAATCCATAGCGCTGGGTGAAGAACGATGGCCGCATCTTGGGAATTTCCCAGCCGGGAATGTATGCATGGAAGCGATCAAAAAACGCCGCATCGATCATCACATCAGGGAATGGCGTCAACAGATGGCTGGTTTTCACCATCGACTCAACGCTCTGATTGATGTTGCCTATAAACACCATCGAGGCCGATGCCTCCATCTGCTCACGCCCACGGGCAAACGAACCAGACGCCATATAATCCTTCATGATCTGCACCCCGTCATTATCCTTGAACGAGATACCCGCTACTTCATCAAACGCCACCAAGTCCCACATGCCGACTAAACCAATGCGCCGCGAGCTCATGTTGTAGAACAAATTAGCTACCGTGGTCTGCCCGCCGGAGACCAGAATGCTGTTGGGCGAGCACTCCTTATAGATATGGCTTTTGCCGGTACCGCGTGGCCCTAGCTCACAAACGTTATAGTTGTTTTCGACAAACGGGATCATCCTGGCGAGCAAGTGCCACTGCACGCTCTCGTCTAGCTCAGCGGGTTCCATGCCAATCGAGCGGATCAATACTTCACGCCATTGTGAATTGGTGAACCCACGCCGCCCTACAAATAGCTCGTCCATATTCATGTGTGGCATTTGAATCGGCTTGAGCAGGCTGACGCCGAATGGTGATGTTGTCTGCCCCTCTTCATGGAAGTAGCTTAGCGTTGCAATTACCCAAATACCGCCCACTAGCAGCTTTTCGTTCTCTTTTACGATGCCTGCAGAGATCTCAGCATCTTTGATGCCTAAGTTGCTAAACGCTGCTTCATAGCGGTCTTTCTTCTCGTTCAGTCGCACCGTTACACGATCAATGACCTTGAAGCTGCCCCGCTCCCGAACGATGGACTTCACCTTCTCCGCTTCATCAGGCCGAACGTAGTTATTGGTCAAAATCGCTTTGACGTTTTCCAGGCCTTTCGCAATTACCTCCGCATCATCAGACGCGCAGTACATACCCAGCAGGTACTCCAGCACGTACACCGGCACGTTGGCGCCCTCTTTCACTCGCTGGGTAAGGTCTTTGCGCACCACGCGGCCAGCAAAGTGAGTGTTGAGTAGCGTGTCGAGATCATATTGCGATTCGTTGTCCATAAGAAAAATTCCATTATTTTGTCAGTACACGCTACTATCCAACAGAGTTGGCCCACACTCGTCCATTGGACATCTTGTTCAAGTAACTTAGCCCATTAGCTCGCTGTGACGAACCAAAAGGAAAATAAGATAGTATGTAGAAAGCAAACTCCGGCGTTACCCAGTAGCTTTCAGCATTCCAGTCATAGTTTGAGAGAACATCATCTCGACCTAAATCTCTATACACTTGTGCAGCCAAAAGCATATAGTTCACAAAGTCAGAGGGAGTGCTTTCTTCTTGTGATGTAGCCTCTTTCCAAAGTTCAAGCGTATTGATCGATTTTTTCTGCACAGGATGATCAGGCATATTTGCAAATTTTTGATTCAGCTTCTCTCTTTCAACTTCTTGCCCTCTAAGTAAGCCTTTATTAAAGACTTGGTGCCTAATATCTTCGCTCTCATTACTCTGTACACCTAACGTATATGCTTGCGTCACAATATTTTCTTCAATTTTATTTACCACTAAATTGAAGAACTTAATTGATATCCATGAAGCATATACGACTGACAACCACTGCGAAAAAAACAGTCCTGGTCTACTACCAAACTTTCTTTCAAGATGCTTAGCTTCTGCCTCATATTCAGGGAAATGTATCAAAAACTCTTCTGGCCCTTTAGCTCTTTCACCAGATGAAGATTTGTGCAAGGCGTGTGCGTTATAAAAGCCGTTATCATTACAACTGACTTGCACCCCATTAATATTGACGCCCATGTTATCTTTAGCTAACTGCATACATACCCTTGTTTCAAAAGAAATCATCCGTAAACGCCAAGTCAATCACTACCCGGTAGCGCTCTCGCTCGGTGCCTAAGTCTTTATCGCGTAGCACCAGGAAATAGTCATTTTTACGGTCAAACGATGTACCCGAGAGCGAAAGGCGTACCGACTTCATGCGCTCGTTCATTTTGTCGCTGGCGCTATCGAAGGTGATTACCTCTTCACTGGAGACCACGTTACTGCCTTCATAAATCGCGACTGAAAGGGTGACAGGCCGCAAGCGTTCACTCACCGCTTCGGTTTGCAGCAGGTCGAAGCGCTGAATGTTATTGACCATCTTCAACGATGCCTTCGGTGAGATTACTTCGACCTTGCGGGTACTGCGTTTCTCGGCTTTTTCGCCACGCAGCTGCTGTATCGTGAGCACCGGCACAACGATTTCTTGGGGCATGATGCCACCATGCACAAAGCGCGCCCCGCCGACAAAGTGAAAACGGTGTGCGCCTTTGGGTATCCAGAACTGGGTGTCGCAGGCGGTGCCTGCCGTATCGCGGGTATGGCCGTGCCACACGCTGGGGTTGTCGGGCAGCGACTCGCCCAGCACATAGCGCTTTTTGCTTTTGAAGGCCGACGTTGGCTTGTCTGACAGCGCCGTGCGGTCGGTAGCATCCAGCGCACTGCGCTGGAACAGAAAACCGTGGTCGGCGGTGACCAGCACCGTGCTGGTGTTCAGGTGCATGAGAATTTTACGGGTCAGCTGATCCAGCTCATCAATGGCATCCTCCACCGCTGCGAACGTCTCGCTTTCAGTGTTAGCGGCATCCCCACGGGCATCCACCACGTTGTGGTAAACGTACATCAGCTGCACGCCTTTGATCTTTTCGCGCCCCTCTTCACGGCTCCAGCCTTTTACGTCCTCGGCGGTGACGGCTAACGCCTCCCCGCCTAGCGCGGCTTTAAGTAACTTGCTGCGGTTCGCCGTGCCTTGGGTGGATTGGCCATTCACCAGCACCGTATCGCTGCCCGGCTGATAGCTGAGCTCTCGGTGCGGTAACAGCGAGGCCATCCCCAGCGTGGTGTAGCTAGGCACCACACCTAACTGGCTTTTTAACGTCGCTTCACTGTAGCGCTTAGCATTAATGCGCTCACGCAGCTCTTCCGCCGCCTCATAGCGGAAAGCATCACTAATCACCACCACCACACGCTTTTGGCGGCTAGCGGCTAGCTGGGGCTGCACCCAGTCACGGTAGAAATGCTGCTGGCTGGGGATATTGGGTAGCTTCCAGTGGGTGAGCCGCTGCTCGGCTTCTACCCGCTCGCTCCAGTTACGGGTGAGCTGGCCCAGGAACCACTCGTCATAACAGCGCTCAACGGCGGCATCCAGGTTTTTTAGCAGCTCAACGCCAGTGGCATCAGACGCCACGGCATAATGGCGATAGGCGGTATCAAAACGGTAGAGGTCTGTTTGGTACGCGTGATAAAGCGCTTCAACGCTCTCGTAATGAAAGCCTTTGGCATGCTGATGACGCAGGCTAAACAGCGCAATCGCCGCGGTAAGCGCGGCGTACAGCTGACGATAGCGCTCGCGGCGGGCATCGTTTTTATGCCGAGATGCCCAGTAGCCGTCCAGGCGCGCCACAATGATGCTGTCGAACAGCTTCAGGTCGCGGGCATCCGCCGAGGGAATCGCCTGGCAGAGATCGACAATGATCTGCTTCTCCACGACCTCAAACGTCGCCACATGGCTTAGCTGCTCTAGCGGCACACCCTGCAGCTTGTCATCAATGCGCTGGGCATCCGCCACCCAACCGGAGATCACATCGAACGCGGGGTAAAAGCGCGAGCTATCCCGCCAGCGAGTGAGCAGCGCCCGCGAAGATGCACGCGCATTAACAGAGGGAATGGCCACCTGACGCGCCCAGTCAGGAATATCAGAAATGCTCTCGCAGTAGCCGGTAATCAATAACCGCAGCATTAGCTGGCCGAAGTTAAGCGGCGCTTCGCCGCTAAGCTCTGCTTGACTGGCGGGGTAACCCACTTCGGCTTGCAGGGCGTGCACCAGCGCAGGCACCAAGGCGTACTTTTCCGCTTCAATCAACGCCGCTGGGTTCGTCTCTAACCCCAGCTCATTGGCCACCGCTTCTTCAGCCAGATGAAACAGCAGCGTGGCAACATCGAGGGACGTTGCCCCGACCACCACGGCCAGCATCGCCAAATCCAGCTCATCTTCACTGAGGGAAGGCGTAACCAAACGCTTCAGGGCCTCAATACGTTTGCGGCTGGCTAAAAACGCCTGCCGCTGCGCCAAGTGCTCGCGCAGCACATGGCGTGTTAGGCCCAGCTCGTTGAAAATCATCGAAACGCGGTCGGCGTAGAAGCGGCCAGAGTACAGCTTGATATCCAACAGCCAGTCATCTTCTGGGGCTGGCTCGGCGTAGGGAAAGTAGAGCAACGTGGGCATTTCCGGCTCCTCCAGCTCCAGGCGTAGCTTCACGCCCAGGGTGGACTCCCCCGCCATATTGATCACCTGAACGCCTTCCAGCCCAAGCTCGCTAAGCGAATCCGCAAAGTGGCCAGGGGCGTCGTACCAGAAAACAATCCGATGTTGGTCGGTGAAGAAGGCGTGTTGTAAGCCCTGCTGGAGTTGGTCGAGCTGCATCTAGCCTCCTTGCCCAATAAACATAAAACTTGCTGCCAATCACACTGCCATTTCATGGATAGCGACGTGTGCTTAGACTCTAAAACCTAGACTCTAAAATGTTATCACGTTCAGGTCAGTAAAGACGGCAGCGCTGCCTAGCCACTCACTGCGCTGCCCCCAAGATAGATCAGTCATTTTTTATCAGGTTCAGCATATTGGCAGGCGCGATAAAAACGTCTTTTTTACCGACTTTGTATTTTTTCAGCAGATGGTACTCATCTGATAGCGCTAATAAGTCGGTTCGCGCGGTCTGGTAAGCAATCCCATGAGAATTCTGGTGAGATTTGATGGTGTACTCCATCCCGGGGTTATCCAGCGCATTTTTTAAAAGCCCCAGTTGGCGATGATTGAGCAAGCCATTGAGCTTTGATTTCTTGAGGATTTTTTCAGCCTCTCTGTACTCACCGGCTTTATCAGTAAGATAGCCATGTAGATCAGCAATCGATTTTTTAATGACTTCAAGCTGATGAATAATGAAATATGTAACGTCATTGCCATCCGTTTCTGTATGCAGATAAGCCGCCATGTATTGTGCGGGTGCCTGCTTCAACACCCGTGAGATGGAGATATACTCCATCAGCCAATACCCTTCCTTGGCCATAATCCAATAGAAAAGCGCGCGCGCGGTTCTGCCGTTTCCATCAACAAAGGGGTGGTCATACCCAATCATGAAGTGGACAACGATGGCCTTGATAACAGGCGGTATAAAGCTAGCCTCGCTCTCATTTTCCGCATTAACAAAGTCACATAGCTGCTGAATACGGCCATCAAGCTCTTTATAGGATGGCGGCGTATGTAACAACTTGTCATCAAGTGAGTACACCCTTATATCTTCATCCCGCCCTCGAAAAACACCCGCTTTATCAGCGTCTTCTATAGGTAACGTATCTTCAGTCACAATCTTATGCAATTCGCATATCATTGACTTCGTGAGCGTTTCATCCTTGTACTCACGAATAAAACGCATGGCATTATAGTTGTTAAGAATCATTTTTTCAGAATGATCTTTGGGTGTTCTTCCCGAACGTAGCATGTCCTTGGCCACCTGGCGGGTGGTTGAAGCCCCTTCCAGTTGGCTGGAATTAATAGCTTCTTCAATCAGCGAGTTGATCAGGTAGGTTTGCTTTGTTTGCGGATCTGAGATCCGGCTGTCCGCTTTGATAGCGCCCGTTGCGTTCTCACTGATCCAGAGAATGTCACGCATCACGGTATCCGGTATGCAAAACCGAAAGGGTGCCCCCTGCTTATCTTTAAAAGGCAGATCCCTGGAAATTTTCTCCCGCGCGTTGCGCATGGCCAGCCAGTAAAGTTCAGCGTCATAGCCTTCCGGCATGGCCAAGTGCCTAAGCTTGTCCCAGTGTAGGTAACGGCCTTTACTGTCCGTCGGCCCAACAGCCTGACCAAAGAGCAACGCCATTTTAGCGACATCACCACTTTTGAGCAGCTCAAGCAGCCTTTCCTGAGGTGGTGGAGAGACAGGCACCTTCATCACATTGCTCCAACTACTAATTTATTTAATATTAGTATATGAGCGACGACCAGGATTTTCTACTAATCATATAAAAATTAGTAGCAATGGAACAGTACATTGACCCTGGAACTAGCACAATAGCGCTCGCCACGGCTGCTCGCCTATCCACATAGCGGCGGGAGAACGGCTTGCTTCGCTTCAGGGTTGGCGTTCAATTTCCAGCGCTGACTCATCCCCGCAGTGAATAAAAAAGCGCCCTTTGGCAATACGCGAGGATGAAAGCTTAAACCAGCCCCGGCCAGATTTCTCATCGCCCTCATCATTACCCGACCAGCTGAAATCGATACGTTTTCCACCCTCTGATACGCGGTAATCAATCTGGCCTTCAACGGCACCGAAGACAAAAAATCCAAGGCCATTGTCATCGAACCGGAAGTGCCCCGGCTCGATCAAATCGACAAAGTCCTGATCCCACATTTCCATCCAGGTGATACGCCAGCGGCCGATGGGGTTAGTCATAGTGGCTCCTTAACGTCAGCGCATTATTGATTGATTTCATCCACGATGATGTCGTGTTCGATAGCATCCTCAATCGCAGAATCAAGTCGCTCAAGCAAATCCTCAAAGGACTCGCCAGGCCGCCTAGCTAACATCGCAAGACAATTAGATTCATCACAGGCAGAGGCACCACATCGAACCGGCCCTATTCGACCGACGGTGATTTCACCCTCGTTATCAATAAGCTCTTTGATATTGTTTAGTTTCATTAACAAGGCCCCAATTTATTTATTAAGCCCAAGCTTGTCCAAAATAGGTCGAAGGTCTTCCGCTTGGGGAAGTGTTCGAATGATCGAAAATTGCCGTTCCTCTGCGTTCTTTTGGCCCAACAGTTGATTCAACGCTGGATTCACTACTGTTTTATAGAACTCCTTCCCATGCACATGCAGCGTCAGCTTTTCGTCATCCGATTTCTCTGCCACCACATTCAACCGATTCAAATAACGATCCCAAATATCATTCGGATTCAGAAACTGGTGCCACTCATGGAGAATTCGTTTTATCTCAGCGTCATCTTCAGCAATATCAACCGCCAACAGCTTTTCCTTAAAGCCAAGCGAGCGAAGCCCCTCCCACAGAGGGTTCACAACAGACCAAAGCACACCATGCCTAACCCACCGATCCAGATCCTCCAGAATCTTATCCTGCAACGCCTGGTGCCCACCGGGAATCTTTGCCTTTTGTTTAGGGGGTAGCGCCTCCCAAAGCTCAGAAGGAACAATGAGGTAGTTTTCAAGGCAGTATCTAGGCAATACAGCTAGGTTTTGCAGCTCGGCTTCAAGCTGTAAGATTTTTTCGTCGGCCCATTCATCTCGGTCTACTATCCCGAACCATGCTGGCTCTCGGCGAACCATTTCAAGTACGGCGGACTTCTTTCCTGCCTCCGCTAACACCCAGCCAGAACTAAAGCTTGGCGCGAGCTTTGTCAGCATCAACTCGAATGCGTCAACGTCATCACTGCCTTCAACAACCAAAACCCGTCGCTCACTATTACCGACCTTCTGCTCCTTGATCTCACGGATCTTCTTATTGATTCCTTTCATCCCTAACCCCGGCCGGTTTTGAGTTCAACGCGAATGCCTGAGGTTTCGTAGCGCCGCCAGATATCCACAGAGTGAGAGGTGATGATGAGTTGGGCCTCAAGCTCTTGTGCCGTTCTTTCCAATACATCCAGCAACGGATCAACCAATGAGGGATGCAGGTACAAGTCCGGCTCATCAATCAACACAACACCACCGGGCTGCAGCCAGCGCAACATCAGGAAAAGCAGAATCAACACTTGGTGCTCACCGGCACTGAGCTCATCAATACCATGATGCACACCCCGTTCGCCCTTAATCCGCACTCTTAAACGGCCCTCGCCGGGTTTAATATCGGGGTCTATTTCCTTGCCTACCAAAAACTGGTTAAGGCCACGAATCACTTCATGGTACTTGTGCAGTTGGGTGGTTTTTAGGTTGATCAGTGAGGCCTCAAGCTGGCCTTTCCAGTCATCTGTTACCACATACTTGGTCAACCACCGCTGAGTCATAACATCGGGTAATGGCTCAGCAATATTTCGCTTGGGCGTCACCCAACGCCGTTCCTCCGCATCCAGATACATCATGTTAGGAGCTGCAATCTTTTCCGATGACAGAATCAGTTTTTTGCGCTTTTGCGACCACTCATCAACCCAGGGCTCTTTAGGTAGGTACAGCGACCTTTTCGGCTGCCCAGGCTTCCCGGATCGCTCGACCGCCTCACCCACCCAGAATATATCCGGCATTTGAGCCTTTAATTGCTCACACCACGACATGGAACCGAATATCAGGCCTACCTTGACCTCTGGTTTGCCTGTTACATCTTCCATACCATCCAATATGAGCGCTATGCCACCCCAACGCTGAAGCCACTGCTTCGCCTCATGCTTTTGCGGCAATGCCTTACGCTGATCAAGCCAATACCCAAGCGCGACCCAAAGCATTGCACACCCACGTATTAGCGTAGATTTGCCGCAACCGTTCGGCCCAGTGAGCAAAACCTTGGTCTCAATTTCTTCAGTCCAGTCGTTTTCAAATGAAATTGCGCCATCGGCCAGTGGCCCAACTTGGTTAGTGAAAACTCTGCCAATTCTCATAACTAGCGCTCCAATGTTGTACCTGTCACAGTTTTCACTTCCGCTAACAGGTCTTAAATTCTCCATGATTCAACTTCATGCCGAGGGACGATTGCCCCGCCATTATGATTACCTGAAAGCCGCCAAGCGCAAGCTCACTCAGCGGTTCGGCAAAGTGGCCGAGGGCGTCATACCAGAAGACAATCCGATCGTGGTCGGTGAAGAAGGCGTGTTTTGAGCCTTGCAGGAGTTGATTTAGGTTCATACTTGGTCACCACCTGAAGCGAGTCGATTTTTCTTGTCGCAAATTCTATGAAAAAACAACAACGTTTCAACTAATGACATTAATGTTTCAGCTGCCAGCTCACTTGCAAAACTATCAAACTCTTCATCTTTATAAGCATGATGAGCAAAATAATTCCTAGCACACACAAATTTCAATATTGACTTAAAAAAAAGACAATCTCTTTTCGACCATTTTTTAAAGCCAATAGAGTCTATTTCCGAAAAAATGTCTTCTGGTCGAGAATCAAGTCTTGTGCTTTTTGATTTAGATTTTACTGTTTTTAGAATTTCCCCGTCTTCTTCTCCAATATAGTCTCCTATACGGAATAAAATTTTTGATAAATTACCATCAGCATCATAGTCATTTAAACCCTTAAAACTTACTCTCAGCATCTCTCTGATAACTATTTCAGTCCTAACCGAAGCAACAATAAGGCAATCTACGATTCTTGAGTGAGAAAAATCAACTTCCCCATCCCACTTCATTTTTTCATGTAAGTCGTATAGAGATCTTACCCAAGGATAAAAGCCTTGTATTTTAGAAAAACTTTCAAAAATTTTTGAATTACACCCATAACCCAAAGGCTTAACTCTCTTGCAATATAAATCAAGATTCTTCTCAAAGAAAATTTTAAATTTATAGTCTTCAAAGTAGACAACTTCATGCAACTGTGCCCATTCACAAGAGTGACGGCCATAAGAAAATTGTTCGAACAAACTATATTTATCAACTCCAAAAACACACAGCTGTTCAAAAACGAGATATGTGTCTTTCCTCAAGACCTCAAGGCCTTTAGCAACAACTGTACAGCCTATATTGTCAACCAAATTACTCCACTCTTTATACAAGCAAAGCAATTTTTTAAGATCATTAATCAAAACTCCTTGATCAACTTCTCTATACTTTCCAAGTTCTGAAATAATATCTTCGTACGTAGCATTGATATTAGAAAACTGCTCTACGGCAATAGCCGTTCTATACCACGAAACTCTTTCTAACGAATCGCCATATCGCTCACAGAACTCTTCGACGCTAGATTTTATTATCTCCTTTGCTCTCTTCACACCCTCTTGTTGAGATAGGTGTAATTCAATATTATTAATTTTATGGATAGAACTAGCTAGTGCCATCCCCTGCCAATAAGAAAAATAAAACTCTCCAGCTTTATAGTGCCTACCATTTGGATGCTGAAAAGAGATATACTTCAGAGGCAAGTTTGCTCTATACCTTTCCACAAAATCGCTTTTCAATTCGTCATAAGGATGAATAATATCTTCAATATTATCAATGCTCGACAACACAGCCTCGTAGCTATATAGCCCAGCTATCTCCTCATATTCTTCGTCAGAATTTTGCCTTGGACAGCATGGAAAATTAAGCCAGCTTTCAAAGTAATAGCAAGGCAAATTAACTACAAGATTTGGCGTCATGCAACCACTAGAAACCAAATCTACCAAGGTAATGTTATAAGGCAGCTTCTTAATACCCAATTTATCAGCAAGAAAACGGCCAAAACGCCCCTCGCAAAACTTGTTCACGTTAGCTACTGGAAGGCTTATGCCTAGATACCGACTGTAAACCTCATCTGTGCTATAACGAATGCGCCTCTGCAAAGAAGGATGGCTCTCTGTTGAACTATTCATTTACTTACCCACCACTTGCTTCACTTCCGCCAACAAATCCCCAAACTTGCCATAGTTCACCTTCACGCCGTCATCCAGATCCAGCGAGATACGCTGGTCGGCATAGTGGCGTAGCTTCTCATCGAAGGTGTTGAGTTCGGCTTGCTGCTTGTAGAGCTTGCTCAGCTCTTTTTCGATACTCTTGGCTTCAGCGGCGGAGGTGCTGGCTTCTTTGTCTTGTTCTAGCTTTTCCACGTAGCTGGCGAGCTTGGTGGTGAGCGGGATGACGTAGTCGGTGCGCATCTCGGCGAGGGTGCTTTCGTTGTAGCGGTGCAGGTAGACCAGGCACTCGAAGGCTTTCTGTTTGCCGGAGGAGAACAGCCAGTAAATGGGGCGCTTTTTGTAGGTACGCAGGTGGTCTTTGAAGAACTGGGTGCTCAGATAACGACGAATAGTTTCCAGTGCAGCTTCGCCCTTCTTGGGCTTGATGGCGTGCAGGCAAAGGCTTTCGGCGACGAAGTCGAGGTTTTCTTGCAAATGTTCCTCACCCCATACAGTACGCACAAAATCGCGGAAGCGGTTGGTGGCGTCGTCGGGGAACCATTCCTGGTCGGTGAGCGGGATGATGGCGTTGTTATCCGGGGCGAAGCTGGGTTCGGGGATCTGTGCGAGGTAGTCGCGGACGGTTTCGCCTTGGCTGGCGAGAATCAGGCCGGGCTTGTCCAGGGAGTAGCGGCCCATCATGCATCCAATTACATATGAAAGGAAGTCGACTGTATCTTCCGATTGCAGCCTGATTTCTCCATCTGAAGCTCCAAGCTTCCCTTCATATCGATAAAAGGGGCTTGAATGAAGAGTGACTTGGCTCGGGTATACCTCATGATCTATTTCATTTTCCAGATAAAGGAAGTCGGCATAAAGTTTATTGTTTTTTTCCTCCAGCAATTTAGTCCTGTGATACCAATCTTTGTGTAAATCCCTTATGTGGGCATATGCTTGATGAAGCAAGGAGTTATCATCGCCAAAGCCTTGAAGCAAGAAGTGGCAATCGAAGCTTCTAGAAGTTTCATATAAATCGTAGTCTTTTTTATTTATCAATATAAGCTCATCCACTATTTCTTTTACCAAATCATTCTCAAGAAACAGCGCTGGAAGAATTCTGAAATTCCCCACTCCAAAAGATAAGCTAGGGTTTATCATTTTGCATAGATATGTAACCAAACTGCTGTTGCAATAAGAAATAACCTGCTGGTAAGAGTGATTTTCTCGGCAGAATGCACTCATTCCTTTATAGTTGAACGTGAACCCTTCCGGGAAGTATCTGAACGAGGGCAAGCTTGATGTTATCTCCGACCAAGAAATGCTTTCTTTAAAATAGTATCCATCATCATGGACAACAAAATTTGGATTTCCATTTAGGTAGGGGTACTTCCTTATGACCTCTTGCTTTATTCTTTCCCCATCATTCTGCCAATCAACAATATATTCTTGATTTCCGTACCATCTTTTGAAAGCGCCGCCTTTATTATGAGGAAACCATCTTAGCTTGCTAGACTTGGCCTCTTCACTACTAGCGGCATCCCACTTTATGCTTTTATCAGGAACCTCCCACCAGTATCTGAGGAATCTATCATTGTCAGTTGTTAACATTCCTGCGGATGAGTCGCACACATCACCAAGAGACTTATTTTCTGCGAAAATTTCTCTAATTTTTCTTGGCGCCCAGTATGCCAAAGGGGAGCCAGGAATTAGCTTGAACTCTTCAGGTTTTACAAAATAAGACCACTCACATTTTGGGTCTTCTATAGCCTCCAGCATTTTAATTGGTTGTAGTTTTTCGCCGTAAAATTTAGTAAGCCCGATGTATGTTGCCCCGTAAGAAGGTATATGGCTTTTATTTACAGTATAAGCACAAATAGGAACGGCAGCTGAAGTCCAAATAGCATGGTATTCAGGATGCACTAACGAGCTAAGAGTGCACGTATCCAAAAACCTATTCCTAAGCGCCTCATATGACTTCAAAAACATCCATGTAAAGGGTGTCATAAGCCCCATATTGCCATTAGGATTAACAAATAAAAGATACCTTTCAGCACATACTGAGTACAGGTCTGATTTTGTCTCTTTGTAATGCTTTTTGGCAAACTTTTTTAATTCCGAAGTATGATATTTATGCCCCATATACGGCGGGTTCGCCACCACAGCATCATAACGCTGCGCCAATACCCAGGCCTGCTGCACAATCGGTCTTAACCTCTGGGCAGCGGTTTTTTGCAGGGTATCGCCGCTGGCGGTGAGGGCTTCCAGCTGTTCCAACAGGGCTTTTAGCGGCGCATCCAACTCGCTTGGCACTTCAATCAGGGAGCCGAAGGTCTTGGCATCCTGAAAGCGCTCGATCAGGTCAGCGATCAGTTGGTAGCTAGCGTCGTTGCTGGCAAGGTCTTGCTGCTCGCTCTCAAACAGGTGTTGAGACTGGCCCTGCTGGCTAGCACCGGTGAGGTTGAGGTCTTGCCAGAGGGTGTTGGCGTCCAGGTGCTGGCTGCTTTGCATGGCGAGCACGTTCAGGCGCACGCCGCTGTCGGCCAACCGGGTGAGGATGCGGCGGTCGTCTTCGCGGGCTTTCATCAGCAGGGCAAAGCCGGCCAGCTGGGCGGCGCGGTCGTCGATGTCCAGGCCGAAGAGGTTGTTTTCCAATATCTGCCTGGGGATGTCGCGGGTGCGGTAGCCGCGCTCGGCGTAGATGGCCTTGAGCACGTTATAGGCCTCGACCAGGATATGGCCAGAGCCGCAGGCGGGGTCGAGCACCTTGATGGTTTCGGGGTCGAGGCTGGCCGGAGTGATGGCATCCAGCTGGGCCTGCACTTCTGGCTCCTGCTCGGCGGGCTCGATGTAGTAAGGCATCTGGCCTTTGAGTGGCGAGCCTGGGTAAGTTTGCAGCCACTGGCGGCCTACCGAGTTTTGCACCAGGTATTGCACAATCCAGTTGGGGGTGAACAGCTGGGTGGCGGCGGGGATGTCTTCGCTTTTCACCACCTTACCGATCACCAGGTCTTTTTTCTCGCTGATGTAGAACTGGTAGAGCCAGCCGATGACTTCTACATCTTGCCAGTCCTCTTCGGGAATCGCCTCGACCAGCTCGCGGATGAGTGAGTCGGTTTTGGTCAGGTTGTTGGGCAGCAGCAGCTCGCTGGCGTCGTCCAGCGGCTCGAACAGGAACGGCATGGCCTCATGCAGGGCGTGGCATTGGGCCAGCAGGAGCTCGCGGTAGAGGGTTTCATCCTGGGTGCCATCGAGCTTGAGTTCGCGAACGCGGGCAGTATCCAGCCCGGGTAAAACCACCTCTAAGCATTCCTCCAGAATCTGAAACTGCCCGGCTTCGCCCACTGCCCCGCTTAAAACGCGGCGGCCATGGTCTAGGTAGCCGTGAATCTCCATATAGCGAATGGCGCACAGGCGGTTGAACCAGCTGTAGGCAGCCTGCTCTATCGCTTGGGTAAAGCCATCGCGCTGCACCCACGCGGCCAGCGCTTCCCGTGCGCCTTTCAGGTGGGCGGGCACGGTGTGGGTTTGGCCATCCTGGGCGGTCATCACCAACACATCGCCCTTGTGCTCCAGGGGGGCAATCACAGCACCGCCTTTGCCATCTGGGCTAATGCCCACCCGGGCCGCCTGGCGCGTCATGGTGTCGATAAAACGGGCACGGGCCTTGGGGGCGTATTTTTTGATGTTGGCGGTGTTCATGTTGGATCCTTGAGGGTGTCTTGCAAAAAGCGCTGGCCTTTAGGGGTTAGGCGGTACTGCTGAAGGCGGCTGTTGGGCTTCTCGGGCAGCGTCATTTCGATTAATTCAGCCTGAAGCGCAGGCGTTAGATAGTGTTGGCGAAAATGAGCACGATGCTTGAGCTGCAAGTGTTGACGTAGCTCGCCTGATGATAGCGGGCCATCGCTTAATATTTTCAGCAGCGGGAGCAGTGGTTCTATATTCTCAGACTGGGTCACTGACTGGGTCACTGACTGGGTCACTGATGTTGGATTTTCTATAGGAACCGGCGCTGCCAGCCGGATACTCAACCGCACACGGTTGGCAATTTCTTCAATATGCGGCTCTGGTAGCCCTTGGGTATGGGCTTCCGCGAAAATACGCTTTACACCGCTGCCCCACTGTTCAATTAGCCCAAGCTCACGAAATACGCGGGCAATCACCGGGTTGCGGATCATGGAAACGCCGCGTTTCATGTCTTCAATGGTCATGCCGGGCATCAGTAGCCCTGGGCTTTCAATCTCAATACGGTCATCAAAAAACGCAATGCGTATAGGGCTACCGCGTTGGGAGTAGTCGCTGTGTACCAAGGCGTTAATAATTGCTTCACGCAAGATGGTCAGCGGTATGCTCCACACATCGCGGCGGCGCATAGCCCCAAACTCTGCCTGCTTGAAGGCATGTTTTTTAAGAAACAGTTCGATGTCATCTACCGCTTGGGGTAGCGGCGCGTGGATATCTGCCTGATCGAAAATCTCAACCTTATCGGTGCCGCGAAAACGCCCGCACTGAATCCAGGCGTCTTCAAAGTGCCATTGGCGCTCGCGGCCAAACAGCAGAATGCCACCCACACTGGGTACTAGGCGGCCTTGATACGGCACCAGTAGCCGTAACGTGCGTAACGTGTTGTCATCAAGCGGCTGTTCGCTGCCGAAGGCATGCTGTATGGCGTTTTGGTCAAGGTCGTCACGGCTCAGCTCGGGCATGGGCTGAACATCAAACGTAGTGCCGCTCGCTTGGCGCTGCATTTCCTGAATGAGTGCCAACCCCGCCTGCCGATTACTGGACCCGAGCCGCACCAGCACACCTTTTTCTTCGCCTAGCGCCTTGAAAAAGTGTGGGCGCGCGCTACTCAAGAACACCTCAATACACACCAGGGTATGTTCACCCACGCTAACCAATTCAATATTGGGTAATAGCCGGGGGTGAATGGCATCCGCGATCATGCTGGTCAGGCGCTCTTCCATATCCAGCGGGTCATCCACACCTAGCACGGTGCCGTCGTCATCAACGCCAATGATCAGTTGGCCACCTGCGGTGTTGGCAAAAGCGACCAGGGTTTTCATCAGCGGCTTGGGCGATGACAGATCACGCTTGAACTCAAGCTGCTTGCCTTCTGGCTCACTGAGCCGCTGTTCAATGGTTGTGGCAGTCATGAGTGGCCTGTTGATTTTTTATATTGCTTTCCGTCTCACTGTCCCGCGTCCTGGAACACGCGACGGTAGCTTATTGTGGGCATTACTGCGCCAAGTGATGATTTACTCAGGGCAAACTATTCAGGGCGAAAAACGTCGATCTCCAGGCCATCGATATAGCGGTAATGGCGGTCATTGGCGGTGAGCAAAGGAACCCCTGCCTCCATCGCGGTGGCGGCAATCAGGGCATCGGCCATTTGCATGTTATGGCTGAGCGCATAGCTTTCGACCAGAAACATGGCACGCGAGGATATCCCCTCTTCCAGATGGCGGATGCTTGCTTGCCAGTAGATCAGTGCCTGACGTAGCTGCCTTAGCTCCTGCTTGTTGCGCATGCCCTGCACCAGTTCCATATAGGTGACGGCAGAGAGCCAGAAACCCGGCGCGTCATCCAGGCGCTGGGCGGCGGCGGGGTTGCCGCGCAGATTCCAGATCAGTACATCCGTGTCCACCAGCATCAGTCGGTGCCCTCGAAGGAGCGCGGCGCGCGCAAACGGCGGACTTGGGTGTCGATCTCCTGGGCGCTTGCCTCGCCCTGATCCGCCCAGAGGCCGAACGCCGGGTTGGGGGCCGAGCGCTTTTCAGGCGTGGCAGACGCCACCCCCACCAGGCGGGCACAGGGCTTGCCGTGAAAGGTGATCTCTACGGTCTCGCCACGCTGGGTAGCGGCAATCAAAGCTTTGGTTTGCAAGCGCAGCTGCTTGACGTTGGCATGCATGATGACTCACCTCTGCGGTATCGCTCAGACCCGACGCGGCTGAACGGGTTATTTTTAAAGTGTAACCTGCTCGTCGACACCCTGCCAACCGGGATGCTTAGGCTTGGCGTTAATCGTTGCCACTGTCAACAAACATCATCGAACACTACCGCACCTGTACCCGTTTGCCCGCTGAAAGCGACCCTTCCAGCTCTTTTCTCAGCTCTTCCATAAACGCATCCACTTCCGCTTGGCTTTCCAGGTACACACCGCTATGCACGCGGCTGAGTACGTCGCTGACGCGTACCCTTGCCACGGGTTTGGGGGCATTGACTGCTGCTGGGGCTGTTGCGGTGTGGGGATCGTAAGTTTTATCTCTTGCCGCCGTGTGCCCTGCGGGCGGTTGGCTGCCTGGGGTGGCCGTCGGCGCGGTGGAGTCGCCTCCAGCAGGCGTAGGCACGGGCGGCTGCCGCTTGGCTACCTCAGCCTGGGCGTTGTGAAGCGCATCCAGGCTCTCTTCTTCTTGCTCAACGGCCGTTTCTGTTTGCAGTTGGTAGATCTGGGCGATGCTGACCGACTGATTGACCGACGCTTTGAGCTGCTGCAGCGGGTGCAACAAGCGGTTGCTGAGTTCGGCGTTGCCAATGCCACTTTTGGCAATTTCAGCGCTCACCTTGGCGATGCGCGTGTCGATACGGGCAATGGCGTGTTCGCGTTTTTCGGTGACCAAGCGGGTATTAATGTCATCCAACGTTCGCACCAGGCCATCTACTTTGTTCAACATGGCGTAGGGGGCATCGGCGCTATAAATGCACTCACACTCGGCCAGTGCCTGCTGGGCCTCGGGGTGTTTTTCTAGCTCCAGGTGGTTAACCCCAAACCTTACGCGCGCCTGTTCCAGCTGCTGCCAGGTGGTGAGCTGCTTGGTGAAGAAGTCGCTTAGGTCGCGGTAGTCTTCTTCTAAATCGAGCAGCGTCTCCTGCTGGCTGGCCACTGCTTTAAAGAAGTCGAAACTGTCGTCTAGGCGCAGTAGGCGCTCTACTTCCAGCAGCGAGCTTTCAATGGCTTTTCGCCCTGGGAAATTGCCCACATCGGTTTTGCTTTTGTACGCGTCTAGCTCCCGGCGCCAGCGAGATAAGCGATCCACATAGTAGCTGAATAGCTCTTTTTCGCTGGCGGGGCCTAGCTGGCCAAACAGGTCTTTGGTGAGGTTGCGGGCTTTGTTCAGCACTGCATCTTCAGTTTGGCGCTTTTTCTGAATGCGTACTTCACTGCGTCGGCGGGCGTTATTAAGCAGCTCGAAGGCTTCTTTACCGCTGAGCGCGGGGCCTGCGGTGTGGAAGGTCAAACGGCCAGCGGCGTGCAGGCGGCCTAGAATCAGCAGCGTTTCGCCTTCCGGCCAGCCGAAAGGTCGGTTGCTGAAACGTTCGATAAGCGGGTTAAGCGGCACGGGTTCGCCGCTGTGCAGCGAGATATACTGCTCCACCTCTTTTACTGCCTGGGCGTTGCCCTCCTCCCCGTCTAAGTTAAGGTTTTGCGTACCAATATCATCGGCTGTTAACACGGCTTGCAGTTCACGCATAGGCTCTGGGTTAAGCACCGTCAGCTGGCCCAGCTTGTTGTAGGTGTTTTCCAGCAGGTAGCGGCAGGCTTCATCCAGGCGGGTGCTTAGCTGGCTGCGGTTGAGTTCCAGCTTTTGGCCAAGCGCATAGGCGTCTGCATCTAATAGCATTTCTTCCAGACGAACACGTAGGCGTTTTTTACGCTCTTGGTTTTCCCGGCCACGGTCGGCCAGAATGCGCTCGACGCTGTGGTCGTTGGCCGATAGGTTCAAGCGGATGAACTTGTCGGTTTTTAACAGCGTGCGCAGTTCGTCGGTAAAGCGCTTATCGTCGGGCAGTTTAATCAGCACCTGTCCGCCGTTATCGCCGCTTTTGTGGATGCAGCCCGCTTCGCTTAGCTGTACGTACTCCACATCCAGCGGTGAGACCACCTCCACCCTTAGCTGGCTTTGATAGCGGCCATCCAGGGTGTGGCCATCCAGGTAGCGGCCAATGCCGTAGTCGGTTTTGTTGACCGGGTAGCGGTATTTGTTGCGGTCACGCAGCTGGTCTTTGAAGATCAGGCTGGAAAGCTCTTTGTTCTCGTCGCTGCTGGTGACTTCGGTTTGTTTGATCTTGCGGGTAATGTCGCGCTCTTCATTGGTGAGGAACTGGTATTCATCGCCATTACGCGTAATCAGGCTCTCTTTTTCTAGTCGCGCTAAGGTCGCGTCTAATTGCTCACGAATAGCAATTCGGTCGTCGTCAATTTGAGTCAGCGAGAGCGTGATGAGGTTGTCGACCGTGCCTTTGACGAGATCCACATAGCGGATCATAAACAGCGTGCGCAGCGTTTCGACATCAAACGCCTCTAACACGGGGTTTTCGCTGGCCTGGTCGATGGTGCGTTTTACGGCCGTATCAAGGAAGCCTTCTATCGCCGTATAAAAGCAGTGCATCGGCACCAGCGCGCCAATCGATTTTTCTTGCACGGCTTTGGCGGCCATGTGGAAAGCATCGAGCATTGAGCGCTCACCATAAGCGAGATGCGCGCCGGTGGCACCTACCTTGCGGATCTCTTCGAAGACTTTTTGTACCAGTTGGAAGTGGTACGGCACGAAGGGATAATTGGCGATAAAGCTATCCACGCCTTCAATGTTTTTCAGCGTGGGGCCGGAACGATCAAAGGTCAGCTGGTTACGCAGGATAGAGCCTTTGGCTTCAAACACACCTTCCAGCTCAGCGCGTGCCGGGTCGGTTTTCACCAGCAGGCGCTTGCGGATGACTTCGTCAGAGTTGGAACTTGAGAGCGATAAGCGGGTTTTGAAGCGTCCGGCGATCTTAGAGAAATCGTTGGCTTTTGAGGCGGTCATTTCGCCTAGCACTGCGTCCATATCCGCCTGAGACGTCACCACAATCCAAGCGCGACCACCGCAAATCGTGCCCAGGTTTTCGGTGAGCGTTTGCAGGGTGAGCATAAGGCGCGTGTCGCTGCCAATAAACTGGCCGACTTCGTCCACCATAAATACCATGCGCCGGGTGGATGATCGGGATTCCAAAAACTCTTTCACCCAGTGGCAGAAGTTTTCCACTGAAACACTAAAATTGGCTTCTGACTCTTCAAACCATTTATGGGCAGCTTCCGGGGAAAGCTCTAACGCAACGCTAATCGCTTGCTCGATGTCATCTTGGTAAAACTGATAGCCGTCCCGTTCCTCTTCCCACGCCATGCCGCTGGCGTCATTAAACGCCTGCTTGAAGGTCTCATACACACCGCGCTTCTCTAGGTGGCGCTCCATGTGGGCAATGTGCGGGTAATCCGAGCTAAAGCCTTGGTACTCGTTAAATACGCGCAGAAAGACGTTGAGGATGGGGTTGCCATCGTCGTTAGAGCTGGCCTTACTGTCGATGTTGAATAGCACCACATGGGCGGGTTCGCGTACCGCGTTGGTGATATCAGCCCGTATGGAGCTGTCCACCAGCTTCTGCTCATCAAAGAAATCCGCCGCCCGCTTGGCATGGCCGTTGGCATCAAAAGCTTCGGTGTTTTCAAGCAGATAAGAGAGCGTTTTCAAAAAGTGGGATTTACCCGACCCAAAGAAACCGCTAACCCAGACGCCTACCCGGTTAGCAATGGAGGGGTCGTCTAGCGGGGTGGTGTAGGATTCAAAAAAGGCGCGGAAGTGCTTTTCTAACTCATTGGTGACCACGTACTCATCTAGCTCTTGGTAGATGGTTTCCTGGTCACGCTGATCAGCCTTTACAACACCATTGATTGACCGGCTGAGCGGCTTGAGGAAAAGCTCTTGAATGCGCATATCAGTCCTGTAAATGTATAAGCCCTACAAACTTTTTAAAAATAGACTGTTACCTAAACCGCGAAGATCCCGCAGCTTGGTAACAGCAATTACCGTGTGAACGTAACACTCTGCACGGTTTGCTATCTGGTGCTCGTTTCCAGTGCTAGGGCACGAGCGCAAAAGCGCGATAGTAGTTATTGCTCTTAATCTGATTAAACAGGGTAAGCGTTTGCCCATCGTAGCGGCCTGGGTAAAACAGCACCAAGGGCTTATGCCCTAACGGGCCATGCAGAGCGTTCAGCAAACTATGCGCTCGTACCATTGGCCATAGGCTACCGACACCGGTTAATAGCACGATATCAGGATCATGCGACAAAGAATGTCGGATCAGATAAGGGGCGAACTTATCCATGTGCAGTGGCCCACGCAGCGCCTTAAGCAGCGCTGCATCGCCTTTGTTTTTCTGCATGGCAATGGCTTTATCAAGAAAGCCACGCTCAGTCAGATAGTCTTTGAGCACTTGAAGCAAGTTAACCTGCGCCACCTTGACATGGGCGTACTGGCGCGCCATTAACGAAGGAAGGAAGTTCAGATAGGCACGTACCTGAAGCTCGTGCTCTGGAGCGTAATCAAAAATCCAGAAGCCAATTTCGTTACCTAACCCTTGGCCTGCTAAAAAATCCGGCCGAGCGATTTTCTCGGCGACTTGGTTTAATCGTGCCCGAAGCTGGTCATCCTCATGGAACATAACGCTGGTAGGTGATAGGTGCTGCTCATTATGTGACATGCGGAGCGTCTCTATGTCGGGCTTGTTTTGGGCATATTGCGGGCAAGATTACGTTGCTTACAGTCATAGCCGCAAGGTCTACTTAGTTTTCATTAGTTCAATAATGAGTTTTTCCAACAGATAAATGCTTAGCGCAATTTTTGAAGACAATTTTGCAATCGGGTATGGCGGTGGGTTTCAAGCAGCATCTTCAGCTCGGGGCGGGGCAAGAAAGACTGAAGTCGACGCGATCGACTGGAATCCAATATGCCGACCTCTGTCAGCATCCGAAACACTACCTGACCCATTTTGCGCCTTGAGCTTTCTGCCCAGGTAGCAATCGCTGCATCGCGGTTAGCACGTTCGGCAAGAAACTCATCCCACTGATAGGACTGAAGCTTTTCAGACCGCGTTAAAAACGCATCGGCCACCACGCTTTCAAGAAACTCCACCATCAGCAGGTTGCGTGCCATGGCAGCACAAAACGATACCTGTGACGCTAGCTGATCGTCTCCATCGTGCAGGGCTTTCCAAAAAGAGGGTTCCAGTTTCTCTAAGCGTTTACGGATGGCCTGCGCTGCACGCTTGGCTGTCGCTGGGCGATTCTTCTGTAGCCGGTTTTCAACGATGATAGCTTGATGCCAGTGTGCTTCGTCTACCTCATCCAGCAATAGCGCTGCAACTGCACGGCTTTCACGCACCATCAATCCACCACCAATGAGGTCTGAGTTGTAGCTAAACGAAAGCGTCACAAGCAATTTACCATTTAAATTAAAATACGATAATGAAGAAGCCTCAGAAAAGAGTTCCTGACGAATGTCACCTATTTACTACCTAAAATCTAACCAAACAAAAACGGCCACTGTCGCAATTAGCTAAGTGACCGTTTTCTATGTTCTTGGTCGGAGCGACAGGATTCGAACCTGCGACCTTTGCAACCCCATTGCAACGCGCTACCAAGCTGCGCCACGCTCCGCTGTCTTTATTGGCTGCTACATATTTGCCTCAAGACGGTGCGTATACTAGCGGTTTCTTGCATAAATGAAAAGCCCTTATAGCGCTTTCTTTTCAAGTATTTGTCATTCATCAGCTTAACGCGATCCAGCCTTTCTCGTTAGTGTTGATCAGCGTCGAGCAGCAGATAGGCCATGGCGTCATAGACACCCGGCGCAGCGACCAGCAAGTGTTCTGGGTAGAGGTCTTCGGGTACCGATTTGGGCGGCTCATATAAGTGGCCTACCCGCGCCCCGGCTTCGCGTGCAATGACCCAGCCTGCGACAAAATCCCAGGGCGAGACGCTTTCGTAATACGCATCTAAGCGGCCACAGGCCACATCGCACAGATCGAGTGCCGCCGCGCCGTTACGGCGGATATCCTGGCATTCAATCAGCACCGCCTCTAACCGCTTTAAAAGGTGCTTGCGCCCTTCTTTGCGGTAGGGGAATCCCGTTCCTACCAGGGTGTGAGCCAGTGAATCAGCACGGCTAGGCTGGATGGCCTGGCCGTTGCAAAAAGCCCCACCGCCTTCTGCCGCGCTAAAGGTTTCGCCTAAAAACGGTGCGTGTACAACACCGACCTTAGCAATGCCCTCTTCCATCCAGCCTATTGATACCGCCACATGGCGCAACCCCTGCGCAAAGTTGACCGTGCCATCAATGGGATCCACTACCCAAAGCTGCGGCGCTTGCACATGCACAGCGCTCTCGGGGGCGAGCTCTTCACTCAGCCTTGCCTCACCAGGAAAATGCTCTTCAAGCCGCTGGCTAATGAGCTGATCAACCGCTACATCCACATCGGTAACGAGCTCATTGTCTTTTTTCAACCGTTGTGAAAAACCTTGCCGCTCCCGCGCCTGGATAATCATCTGCCCGGCTTCTTCGGCGATGGCAATGGCTCGCTCAAGACGTGCAGCTAATGTGTAGTCGCTCATTAAGTCTCCATTTAGAACGCCATGATGCTAAGAGCCTCTACCATAAGCCGCCGAGAGGTAATTTTCGAGTCGTGCCGACTTTCCATCATGCTTGTTAGCGCAAAACATCGACCAGAACATCCACCACAACGCGGGTGGCTGCTTCGATCAAGACAACATCAGCACCCACACGCTCCCATTCATAGCCTGGATATTGCGGTAACTGAGAGGCTAGCCGACCATCAAAGCGCTTGGCGATACCCGGCGGCAAAGGCTTACCACGCTCTAAATTACGCTGTATGCCCGGCGGCAATGCTTCGGCTCGCGGCGCATCATGCTGGCGCAATAGCTGGCGAAGTTCACGCTCGTTGATACGGGGTAAATCAACCCGGTCATCTCGTGTATTTCCAGGGCGGTGAAATTCATGATGCTGTCCCTTGTCACGAGCGCCATGAGCCGGGGCATGATCGGGTTGTGCAAAGGCGGCGCTATTGAGTAGCAGTGCGCCAAGCGTACTCAGAACAATCAATTTTATGGGGGTCACTGTAAGCTCCTCGTTTAAGTTCAGAACTAACAGTGTACCGGGTGATTAAGCAGGAAGTATGGAAATCAAAAAAGGGCTCTAAGGCCCTTTATGTATGATCTTTTAATTAGTCATCATTATCTAAACGGCATTCAGAAGGCAAGAATTTTGCCGGTATCTGACTGCCGCCTCCAGTACGGCATTCCCAATTGACCACTCCACCATCCACGCTAGCGGAAGGTTCAAATACTAGTGTCGCGTCCTGCAATTCAGTAACTACTGAATCACCTTTCATTGTTATAACGGTCACACCAGGCTCGCCAGGCGAAACATCAACACTGGCAACATATTTTCCTGCCATTTCGTCTGGCTCAGATAGCCCAGCCTGTTCGTTAGTAGCAGGAAACTCACCGCGTGTGATGTAGTACTCTGAAATAGCCGTTTTAGCTGGGGACATCAAGCTAATAGCTTCACTCACCTGCGCCCGCCCCACATAATTCTGATACTGCGGTACAGCGATAGACGCCAATACACCAATAATCGCGACCACGATCATCAGCTCAATCAGCGTAAAACCGCCCTGTTTCTTGCTGCGGGTATTGAGTTGTGCAGATTTCTGCATGAAGACATCTCCTACGGGGAAAGAGCAAGCTTTTCTAAGGAATGAGCTTCCTTAAAAAGAGTTAGCGTTAATAAGCGTTACACTAGCTTACGTGATGCTTTTTTACAACAGATTCTCTAAACGCTATCGGCTCAGCCATCTACTACTTGAGCAGTTTTGTATGACCAGTCATGTAGTGCCTGCAACCGCTAGTTTATGGTACAAGTAGTTCGCCTACGCCGATGTAAAACAGGTTTTTTGATGAGCCAACCCCCTTTTGAGTCGACCTTAAGCCACGCCGCTGCTCGTGGTGGCCTGCGCGGCATTGCTCAGCGCTTGGTGAAACACGGCTTGCTGACCGATGCCCAAGCCGCAACGGCGGAAACAACCGCGTCAGATCTGGAAATATCGCTACTTCAGCATGTCATCGAGAGCGGCTTGGTAGATGCCATCGAAGCCACCGTGGCGGCGGGTTGGGAGTATGGGCTTCCGGTCGTTGATTTAGAGGCGTTGCGCTTAAATACACTACCGCCTGCCGCTGATTACCCCATCAAGGTGCTGCAGAACCTTAACATTCTACCGTTAGCGCGCCATGGCCATCGCCTTACCGTTGCAGTGCCCTATCCCGCCACGTTAACGCAATTGGATGAATTACAGTTTGCTACGGGCCTTAGCGTTGAAGGCGTGCTCGCGCCTGTTGACCAAATTACAGTCGCACTGAATAACTACCTTGCGCAAAACGAACGCGGCATGCTCGATGAGCTTGATGATATTGACGATGCGGTAAGCTCACTGAACGTAGTACAAAATAGCGATGGTAACGAAGTCCCGCTTGAAGAGTCCTCGCAAAATAGCGAGGACGCTCCCATCGTTAAGTTTGTTAATAAGATATTGTTAGATGCCATTCGCCGTGGCGCGTCTGATATCCACTTCGAGCCCTACGAAACACTCTATCGGGTGCGCTTTCGTGTGGACGGCATGCTGATAGAAGTGGCACGCCCCCCCTTTGCCATGCGCAACCGCATTGCAGCCCGCCTGAAAATCATGGCTCGCCTTGATATTTCGGAGCGCCGCCTACCACAAGATGGCGCGATCAAACTCAAGTTATCACGCACCCGCTCGCTTGATTTTCGCGTTAACTCATTGCCGACTGTTTATGGCGAAAAGCTGGTGCTCAGGATTTTAGATCCTACCGCCGCTCAGTTAGGTATTGAGCAGCTGGGCTTCACCGATGAGCAGCGTAGCCACTACGAGCAGGCATTGAAGCAGCCCCAAGGTATGATTCTGGTCACCGGTCCGACCGGTAGCGGTAAAACGGTTTCGCTCTATACCGGCATCAATATTCTGAACAAAATTGAGCGCAATATTTGTACCGCCGAAGACCCGGTTGAAATCAAAGTAGCGGGTATCAACCAGGTGAACGTATTGCCTAAAATCGGCCTCGATTTTGCTAGTGCGTTAAGGGCGTTTCTACGCCAAGACCCTGATGTAGTGATGGTGGGGGAGATTCGTGACCTTGAAACGGCTGAAATTGCCGTTAAGGCCGCGCAAACGGGCCACTTAGTGCTATCTACCGTACACACCAACTCTGCTGCTGAAACACTCACACGCTTGGCTAATATGGGTGTTTCCTCGTTTAACATTGCTAGCGCCGTTAGTTTGATTATTGCCCAACGGCTAGCTCGTAAACTTTGCAAGCATTGCAAGGAACCTATTGATATCCCTCATGAAGCGCTACGTAAAGAGGGGTTTAATAATGATGAAATACAGCAAGCGAGTATCTATAAGCCAGTAGGTTGCAAACACTGCACTCAAGGCTATAAAGGCCGCATTGGCATTTATGAAGTGGTGCCCATTACTGACGCGATGAACCAGTTAATTATGCGCGACGCTAATGCATTAGATATTGATCATCAGGCACGTAAAGAGGGTTATCCCAGCCTTCGGCGCAGTGGTTTGTTGAAAGTCATGCAGGGCATTACCAGCCTGGAAGAGGTTAACCGAGTGAGCAAGGAGTAAGGCATGGCTAAAACGGCACGTCGACGCCCAACGCCCGCCATCAAACTATCGCGCTGGAAATGGGTAGGTAAAGGTCCTCAAGATAGGCCGCTAAGCGGCGAAATGATTGGCCGCAGCAAAGCTGAAGTAGCGGCTGAGCTTGCCAAGCAGAACATCGTTATCCGGCGCATTTCTAAAAAGGGCAACCTGGGCGGCAGCGGTCGTATTAATCCTAATGATGTCATGGTCTTTGCGCGCCAAATGGCCACCATGATTCGAGCGGGCATCCCCTTACTACAAGCGCTGCAAGTAGTGGCCGAAAGCCTAAAAAAACCCGCCATGGTTGCTCTCGTACAGCATATGATGAGCGATGTGTCGTCGGGTTCTAGTTTCTCCGACGCTCTACGCCGCCATCCCAAACACTTTGACCGGCTGTTTGTTAATCTGGTTAATGCTGGTGAGCAGTCAGGTGCGCTCGATCAGATGCTTGATCGTGTTGCGACTTATAAAGAGAAAGTAGAGTCGCTCAAAGCACGGGTAAAGAAAGCGCTTTGGTACCCTACTGCCGTTATGACCATTGGCATCGCGGTGACTATGCTCTTGTTAATCAAAGTGGTGCCTGAATTTGAAAGCATGTTTCAGAGCTTCGGCGCGGAGCTTCCCGCACTTACCCAGATGACCGTGAATTTGTCCGAGCTTGCCCAGCGCTATTGGCTTGTGGCGCTGGGGGCGGTGATTGGCGCGGTACTACTGCTCAAATTTAGCATTCAGCGTTCTGCTAAGGTCGCTTACCGCATGCACGCCTTACTGCTTCGCTTACCGGTAATCGGCGATATTATGCATAAATCTGCTATTGCTCGCTTCTCGCGTACATTAGCTACCACCTTTGCCTCAGGCGTGCCGTTAGTCGAGGGCTTAGATACTGCCGCCGGGGCCACAGGTAATAAAGTATACGAACGCGCGGTGATTCAAACGCGCCAAGACGTGGCGACCGGGCAGCAATTGCATTTCGCTATGCGGATGACTAACCGCTTCCCTCCTCTGGCGATCCAGATGGTTAGTATCGGCGAAGAGGCGGGCTCGCTGGATGCCATGTTGAACCGCGTCGCCGATTATTACGAAGAAGAGGTCGACAATAAAGTCGATGCACTCACTTCGCTAATGGAGCCCGTTATTATCGTGGTACTGGGCGTGCTGGTCGGCGGCGTTGTTGTCTCGATGTATCTACCTATCTTCGACTTAGGGTCTGCACTCTAAGCCTCAAACTGCCAATAACGCTACGTTTAAGAAACCTAAGGAGCTACATGCACCACCCTCCGCTTATCGTGTGGTTTATCGTTTTACTTTTAGGGCTCTGTTTAGGCAGTTTTCTTAATGTTGTTATCACGCGCCTACCGGTCATGCTGATGCGCCATTGGCGCCGTGAGGCGCGTGCAGCGCTTGAACTGGATGACGAACACTCGCCACGCTTCAATTTGGCCACACCAGGCTCTCTGTGCCCTCGCTGCGAAACCCCGATCGCCTGGCACGACAACCTACCGCTGATTGGCTGGATTAAACGCCGCGGGCGGTGTGCAGAGTGTCAAACGAGCATCAGCCTCCAATATCCGCTGGTGGAAATGGCCGGTGGCCTACTGGCATTAGCGGTACTGGCACTCCATGGCCTCACTGCAGAGTCATTGTTTATTTACGGGGCCTGCTTGATGCTGTTAGCACTCGCCGTGATCGATTTTCGCACCCAGTTATTGCCGGATGTCATTACGCTCCCGCTGCTATGGTCAGGCTTACTTTTTCAGCTACTCTTTCAGCCGTTTATGCTCCCCGATGCCGTTATTGGTGTGATGGTGGGCTATCTTTCTCTATGGAGTTTTTATTGGCTGTTCAAACTCGTCACCGGTAAAGAGGGCATGGGCTTTGGCGACTTTAAGCTGCTGGCAGCATTAGGCGCCTGGTTAGGCTGGGGATTTTTACCGCTTATCTTGATACTTTCCGCAGGGCTTGGCGCGGTAGTTGGTTTGACTGCTCAGGCCTGCGCGCCTCGCTTACGTGGTAAACCGCTACCCTTTGGACCTTTTCTTGCCCTCGCTGGTTGGGTAGCGTTATTAGTTGGCGATGAGCTAATGGCGCTATATCTCAGTCTGCTTATATAACGTTTAATTATCGTTATTTTGGCTATTAAAGCTGAGCTAGTGAAATTGGGCTATTAAAAACCGAGCTATTAAAAACCTAGCTAAGTGAGGCAGCAGATGATTATCGGATTAACCGGTGGCATTGGGTCGGGCAAATCGACTGTTGCGCGCGCCTTTGAAACGCTCGGTGCTGCCTCGGTCGATGCTGATGATGTCGCCAGAGAAATCGTTCTACCTGGCGAACCGGCACTATTAGCCATTAAAAACCGCTTCGGTGATCAGGTCATGCATCAGGATGGCACGCTTAACCGCGTGGTCCTACGCGATATTATTTTTAAAGATCCAGAGCAGCGACTATGGCTAGAATCAGTCACACACCCCAAAATAAGAGAACGGCTATTGCAACACTTAGCGCAGCTTAAAACACAAGGCGCGCCTTATGTGCTACTGGTATCACCGCTGCTATTTGAGTCGGGCCAAAATTCGCTAGCCAACCGAGCGGTCGTTGTCGATGTACCACAAGCGCTACAATTATCGAGAACCCAGCAACGCGATGGGGTGAGCGAAAGCCAAGTGCATGCTATTCTCGCCGCCCAGCTTTCCCGCGAACAACGACTAGCACAAGCAGATGACGTGATAGATAACAGCGGTGACCATGCCAGCATGATGGAGCAAGTGGTGCGGCTGGATCAACGCTACCGTCAGCTGCTTAACGACTGAGATATCGCCCCTGTTAACGCAATTGGAGTTTTTATGGTTCGCCCTGCAAACGATTCCCCGCTTGAAGTTAGTTGCCCTCAGTGCGCTAAGCGCGTGCCTTGGCTACCTGAGAGCACCTATCGGCCTTTCTGCAGCAAACGCTGCCAACTGTTAGATTTAGGTGCGTGGGCCGATGAGTCGCACCGTATATCGGGCGAATCGGCGATGGATGAAGCTGATATTGAAACACTGTTGGCGCAAGCCGATAAGGATGCGCCGCTCTCATAACGCACCAAGCAACCAACGTTTTAAGTCCCGCAATCCACATGGCTACAACAATGCCTGATCAATCATCGCCCTCGGCCTATCATCTGCTGCTTCAGCTGGAGCAGCAGTTTGACTATTTAGTTGACATGATTGAGACCGCTGTTTCGCTTTTTGAACGGCAGCAACCGGCATCGTGGGTCTTTCATCAAGCAACACCCTCTCGCCACTGGCTACGCGAAGCGCTTTTCGATATGTGGCATGAACAAGATCAGGATGGCCGCGAAACGCGAAATTACATTGCCATTGTGGCTGCTAATGATGAATTACTGACAGCGATAGACGCCGTTAATCAAGCCAAAAAAAGTTTTGCTGAGCTGCTGCAACATATTAAACAGGCTTTTCCACAAACCTTGAGTGACGCCAAAAGCCGCCTGCCACAACGCCATCCCTATGTTGATGAAGCGTTACGGCGCAATGGGCTTGCCCGCCTGCACCTCAAGCAGAGTTGGCGTCAACTGCCCATCGCACAAGCGCCCGTGTCACGGGTTCGCTTTGCGTGGTATAGCAGTGGTCGCTCTATAAAGCGGTTGACCGTTCAAGAGGCTGAGCAAAAGCTTTTAAAGCTTGATACCGATGCACCGCATATCCGTATTCAACTACGCAAACTAGCAGGCATCCCAAGCGGCGAAGTGCTCGCCCAGGTGCAAACGCAGGCTCCCCTTATGCGGGCAAATCTATTTTTTACCGAGCCACTCGATGATGGCCATACAAGGCGAGCACTGAATGCGGCCATGCCGATCTTCGTGCCAGACAATAACCAGCGGCTGCCACACATAAACCTGCCCGCTTTACAGCCCCCCACCACTCGCACACGGGCACGAAGGCGCGATGAAAAGCTTGAGCCAGATGTATTTCTGCCGAGTTTGCGCGTTTACCGCTACCGTTAGCACTACCACACGTAGGATATTGTAGAGGTGCTAACTACTTAGCACTTACTCCCTACCTGGTACTTGATCCTGCTGCCATAACCCATAGCCAAGCAGTGTTTCGACCAATTCGGCCAGATCGCCATGGTCAATACCATACTCATTCAGCAAAGCTTCAAAGCGCTGTTTAAACACACGCTCCTGCTCTTCTTGTTGTTCCTTCTGCTTTGTTTCTACATCATCTTGCTCCAATGCCGCAAGCGACCTTACCGGCGGCCCCGTCGGTATATCAAAGTCGCTATCAGGATCGTCTAACTGACGTAACGCCTGCGCAAAGGCATCGTCTAATTCACGGAATTTACGCAGCTTCTCACGCTCATCTATCGGCTTTTGAACCTTTTGATATTTCATCGATGTTTCATTTACACCTTACTTGAAATGGTCGACATGGCTACAAACGTAGCATTTTTTTTGCAAAAACTGTGCACAAACGCGTAAAGATAACGAGCAAACTTGCCTTTGCCACCCTGTTACCAGCATAAAGGCAACATCATTAGGCACACGATGGTGACAAACACTTTATCAAATACACCACAGTCAGCGGTAACTCAAAAATTGATGCTTAGCATCGACGTAGCCACAAGTAGCCTGAACAGAGATTCAACTCTCATCTAGATGCTGAACATTTGCTATTCAGCTAGGTTACCAAACACTAACGCACTGGGAGAGTGCACTACAGGCGAGATAAGCACGACCTGTACGATTCACGCATGAGAGGCCAGATAATGTTCAACGCGATGACACGAGCTGAGATCTGGCTGCAGGACACACTTGATAAGCCACTCGGTATTGAAGATCTTGCTAACCATATTGGTTATTCGTCTTCCCAAGTACGGCGCCAATTTCGCCAAAGCTTTCACATTTCGCCTAGCGCCTACCGCGAAAAAAGACGATTAGAACGGGCGGCTGTATTGTTAGCCCTTACGCCTCTCAATATAGCGCAAATTGCGATACGTTGTGGGTATCATAATCACTCGTCCTTTTCACGCGCATTCCAGCGTCGCTATCAGCTTAGGCCACGTAATTTTCGGCAATCACTAAAAAGCACGTTGTCACGTTCAATGCCTAATCCAGGCTTCAAAACTGACATCCAAAAAGCCAGTGACCGGCAAATGATCCTAATGCGCCTCTATCAAGCTCCCGAGCATATTAAAGGGCTAGGGGATGCACGCTACCACAACAAGCAGCTAGCCTGCTTACAGGCGCGATTACGCCTATCGACAACCACCATTTCACTGCCTGATATACTATCGGCCAAAGTGGGTGCGCTTAATAATGATTATTTTCATTCTTACCGCACAGACGTAGGCCTTTACCTTGAACCAGCAGATAACGCTCAAGACATTGCCTTACCGGTGCCTTATCGGCGGGTCGACATTCCAACCCACTATTATTCAAGTACGCGCTTTGGTGATTTAGCTGATCTTTATGATGCGTTGAAGCATACCATCGCGCACTTGCTTTACAGCCAGAATAGCTTCCACGTAAGCGGTTACCCGCCTCAGGTCTTATGGAAAGCACATTGTTTAGAGCTTCGGCTCCCGCTTATAAGTCAGTAGGAAAGATAACGTCTTTGAGGCACCGCTGAGCTGGGGTAATAAAAAACCGGCACTTCTGTAAAGAAATGCCGGTTATTAAATTTCTTAATCTTCCATGCGAACCAGCCAGGATTCGACGGCTTCATCGCCGTACTCATCCTTCCAGCTACGCAGACCTTTATGATTGCCACCACGCGTTTCGATGACTTCCCCGGTTTTAGGGTTTTTATAAATTTTAAGACGACGCTTACGGCGCGCATTGCCACTAGCCGTCGTTTTAACGCTGCGCTGATCAGAAGCGGGATCTAGTAAAGCAATGACGTCGCTAGGACGCTTGCCGAACTCAGTCATAAGCGCTTCAAGTTTGGCCTTGAACTCCAACTCGCTTTTAAGGCGCTGATCGCCTTCTAAGCGCTGTAGGTCTTCTTGAAGCTGCTTCAGCTGCTGTTCTTTTTGAATATATTCGTTAAGTAATGACATCGGGGTTCCTTTAGTATCGTATCCAACTGAACGGGGTCCAACTGAAAGGGGTTCAACTGGCTTAGGTGCTAACTTGACAACCTTGGCACCCACTAGTTCAGAATGCTGGGACATTATTGCTGTAAAAAGACTAACTGACAACAGTCTAGTTGATTTTTACTCAATTACTAATCGTTTTTTAAAAACACAACTGCTATTTAAAGTGTTTTATAACCCTAATAGCTCATCATTGCTTTGTGAATTTATGTGTCATCTATTAGAAGGCTCAACACTTACAAACAAAAGCGCCGCCCATAAGGGCGGCGCTTTTATCAACCAATAACTAATCGATAATTAGTCTTGGCCCATCTGCTGCTTGATCAGGTCGCCGATTGTAGTCGGGCCACCCGCAGTTTCCGGCTCTTGCTCACGCATCTTCTTCAGGTTCTGACGCGTATCATCCTGGTCTTTCGCTTTTACCGACAGGTTAATCTGACGGCTCTTGCGATCAACACTCACGATACGGGCTTCTACACTGTCGCCTTCATTCAGTACATTACGCGCGTCTTCTACGCGATCAGCACTAATTTCAGAAGCTTTCAGCACAGCAATAACGTCAGTCGCCAATTCAACTTGAGCTTCTTTAGCATCAACTTCAATGACACGACCCGTTACGATGCTGCCCTTATCATTGACTGACAAGTACTCAGCAACGGGGTCAGAATCCATCTGCTTGATGCCCAGCGAGATACGCTCACGCTCAGGATCAATAGACAGGATAACGGCTTCAGCTTCGTCGCCTTTCTTAAAGCTGCGTACGGCTTCTTCGCCAGTATCAGTCCAAGAAATATCAGACAGGTGAACCAGACCGTCGATACCGCCTTCCAGGCCGATAAAGATACCGAAGTCAGTGATCGACTTGATGGTACCTGAAACGCGATCGCCCTTGTTGTAGTCAGTGTTGAAGGTTTCCCACGGGTTAGCAGTACACTGCTTGATGCCCAGAGAAATACGACGACGCTCTTCGTCGATATCCAACACCATGACGTCAACATCATCGCCCACTTGAACGACTTTAGACGGATGGATGTTTTTGTTGGTCCAGTCCATTTCAGACACGTGAACCAGACCTTCAACACCCTCTTCCAGCTCAGCAAAGCAACCGTAGTCAGTCAGGTTAGTGACGACTGCGTGTACCTTCATGCCTTCTGGGTAACGCTCTTTAATGTTGACCCACGGATCTTCGCCCAACTGCTTCAGACCCAGTGAAACGCGGTTGCGCTCACGGTCAAACTTCAGAACCTTGACGTTGATCTCGTCGCCAACGGCAACGATTTCGGACGGATGCTTAATACGCTTCCACGCCATGTCTGTGATGTGCAGCAAGCCGTCAACACCACCCAGGTCTACGAAAGCGCCGTAGTCTGTCAGGTTCTTAACGATACCCTTGATCTGCTGGCCTTCTTGCAGCGTTGCCAGCAGCGCTTCGCGCTCGGCACTGTTCTCTGCTTCCAGAACCGCACGACGTGATACCACGACGTTGTTGCGCTTCGGATCAAGCTTGATGACTTTGAAGTCCAGCTCTTTATTTTCCAGGTGCGCAGTGTCGCGAACCGGACGAACGTCAACCAACGAGCCAGGCAAGAAGGCACGGATAGAGTCAACTTCAACTGTGAAGCCGCCTTTAACCTTACCGTTAATAACGCCCTTGATGATTTCGTCTTTCTCGAAGGCTGCTTCCAGAACCTTCCAAGCTTCTGCGCGCTTGGCTTTTTCACGGGACAGACGAGTTTCACCGAAGCCATCTTCAACGGCTTCCAATGCAACGTGCACGTCGTCACCGATAGCGATGTTCAGGTTACCGTGTTCATCGCGGAATTGTGACGCCGGAATCTGACCTTCAGATTTTAGGCCAGCGTTGACAGTAACCCAGTCACCGTCAATGTCGACAACCTGAGCCGCGACAATAGCGCCTGGCTCCATGTTGATGTCGTTAAGAGACTGTTCAAACAGCTCAGCAAAGCTTTCGCTCATGGTGTTCCTACGTAATTACGTTGTTGAGGCATAAATGCCTTCTCCGCACCACCAGCAAGTGCGGGCCTAATGTCACTCAGCCTTTGGGGGTGTTAACGCTGGTTAGACCTGACCGGGCTCACCGATGTGAGTTTAGTGCCCTGCCACGTCGTGACACCTATCCAAAAGCGCCGCAAGGGAGAATCACACGCCGCTTACCAGCCCTCTTTGGGCGAGCAGTTCGGTCAGTCGTTCAACCACTTCCGGTATGCTCAGACGCGTGGTATCAAGCGTAATGGCATCATCTGCCGGCTTGAGAGGGGCCACGCTGCGTTGCGTGTCGCGTGCATCGCGTGCCTGAATCTCCTTTAAAAGACTCGAAAGACTAGCATTCACCCCGGCTTCCTGCAACTGCAGATGACGCCGACGTGCCCGTTCGTCGGCACTTGCCGTCAAAAAAATCTTTAGCGTGGCGTCGGGAAACACCACCGTGCCCATATCGCGGCCATCGGCCACCAACCCTGGCGCTTGGCAAAAATCGCGCTGGCGCTGCAGCAATGCCTGACGCACAGCAGGAAGCGCTGCTACTTGCGAGGCACGCTCCCCAGCCTGTTCGGTACGAATCACCTGACCAACATCTTCACCTTCTAGTAGCGTTCGTGGCTGACCATCTTCAACTGGAAAGGCGACATCCAATTGCTCCGCTAAGCGGGCAAGCCCCGCCTCATCGTCAACGGCTACGTTGTGCTTAACCGCTGCTTGAGCCGTCAGCCGATACAGTGCGCCACTATCCAGCAAATGCCAGCCCAGGCGTTCTGCTACTAAACCACTAATGGTGCCTTTACCTGCCCCGCCTGGGCCATCAATGGTGAGCACTGGAACAGCTGAAGCGCGATCATTCATGCGCGCCCTCCACGTTAACGCCCATGCCAATGCGCGTGGCTAATTCAACGAAATCAGGGAAAGAGGTCGCCACATTGGCGCAGTCTTCAATCTCAATTTCTGCACTCGCCCGCAGAGATGCAATCGCAAACGCCATGGCAATACGGTGATCACCCAGGCTATCGATACGCCCACCGCCATAACTGGCCACCTCGGCATTACCGTTGCCGGTAATATCGATACCGTCATCAAGTAGCGTGTGCTTAACACCCAAGATGGCCATGCCATCCGCCATTGCCTGGAGGCGATCGGACTCTTTAACACGCAGCTCTTCTGCGCCTCTTAGGCGGGTTACGCCGTTTGCGTTGGCGGCAGCAATAAAGAGGGCAGGAAATTCATCAATCGCTAACGGCACTTGATCAACGGGAATATCAATCCCTTTAAGTGGCGCATAGCGAACACGAATATCCGCCACCGGCTCGCCCCCTACCTCACGCTCATTTTCAAGCGTTAAATCGGCCCCCATCAAATTCAGAATATTGATAACGCCGATCCGGGTGGGATTAATACCTACATGCTCAAGGGTAATATCAGAACCCGGTGTGATAGCCGCTGCGACTAAGAAAAACGTTGCTGAAGAGATATCCGAAGGCACATCGATCGGCCCAGCCGTTAACTTACCGCCACCCTGCAGCCAGCAGGTATCACCTTCTCGAGAAACCGCATAACCAAAGCCATTGAGCATACGTTCGGTGTGGTCGCGTGTGGGCGCTGGTTCACGTACACGGGTTTCGCCTTCGGCGTAGAGCCCCGCCAACAGCAAGCAGGATTTCACCTGGGCGCTGGCCATAGGCATATCGTAATAAATGCCCTTTAGATTAGCGCCGCCGTGAATTTTCAGCGGTGGGCGGCCGCCTTCAGCCGTATCAATGGTGGCTCCCATTAGACGTAGCGGGTCAGCCACGCGTCCCATAGGGCGCTTGGTCAGCGACTCATCGCCGGTTAGCTCACTATCAAACGCCTGACCTGCGAGCAGCCCTGAAAACAACCGCATCGCGGTGCCTGAGTTGCCTACATAGAGCGGCCCCGCGGGGGCTTTTAAACCGTGCATGCCAACGCCATGGATGGTGACTTTACCTTGATGCGGTCCTTCAATCGCCACGCCCATTTCACGAAACGCCTGCAGCGTCGCCAAGCTATCTTCGCCTTCCAGAAAGCCTTTTACTTCAGTAACACCCTCTGCCAGCGCGCCCAGCATAATAGAGCGATGTGACATGGATTTATCGCCGGGCACGCGCAGGCGCCCCTGGGCTTGACCGCCCGGCTGCACACGGTAGGTGACCTTACCTTGTGGTTGCATATGGTATTCCGCCTGATAGCTGGTTTTGTTCAATAAAGAGTCGAAATAGTGCCGGGCATGGCTCGCCCGATCGAAGGTGGCAATTAACGCATCGCTGTCACCGGTTTCTACCGCATGACGCAAGCGAGAAAGCCCTGCTTCAAAATCATCCAACGATGCTAAAACCGCCTGCTTATTGGCAATAAAAATATCCCGCCACATTACCGGGTCGCTTCCCGCGATACGGGTAAAATCGCGAAAACCGCCCGCTGCGTAACGGAAAATATCTAGCCGCTCATCCTGACGAGCCAGCGTATCCACCAATGAAAATGCTAATAGATGAGGTAAATGGCTAGTGCGCGCCAGCACTTGGTCATGGCGCTCAACGTCCATTTCCAGCACATCGGCACCGCAGGCTTCCCACAAGCTACGGACGCGCTGCAAGGCATCGGCATCTACGTTGGGCTCGGGCGTAAGTATCACTTTATGATTCACATAAAGGCGTGGATTCGCCGCCGCCACACCGCTTTTCTCTGAACCGGCGATGGGGTGCCCTAACACCATATTGGTGGGAACTTGGCCAAATACTCGCTCAGCGCAGGCGCGGATAGTGGCTTTAGTGCTACCGACATCAGTAATGACCACACTCGGTGACGCAGATGCCAGGGCACCCGCCAAATGAGTCATTACACTTTCCATCGCCAGCACCGGCACAGCCAACACCACCATAGTAGCGCCACTCACTTGCTCCGCAAGGTGGGTGCCACCTGAGTCGATCAGACCCATCTCTATACCGCGAGCAATTTCATCTTTATCAGGGTCACAGGCAACAATCTGCCCCTTAAATCCTGAAGCGCGCAGAGCTGCCGCAAGCGAACCACCAATTAATCCCAGACCAACAATTAATAAGCGCGACTCATGACAAGATGATGTTGTTACGCTGCTTCCAACCATTAACGTCACAGTACCCCTATCGGGTAGGAACCCAGCACACGCAAGTCCGCCGCCCGCAGCTGCACCTCTTCAAGCACCGCCGCGACCTTGGGCTCATCACGATGGCCTTTAAAGTCTATAAAAAAGACGTAGTTCCACACACCAGTGCGCGAAGGACGTGTTTCAAGGCGCGTTAAATCAATCTGATGGCGATGGAACGGCTCCAGTAACGCGTGCAAAGTACCCGGCTGATTGCGCATGGCAACCACAATAGAGGTTTTATCCTCTCCTGCCATGGGCACATCCTGGTTGCCAATAATCAAAAATCGCGTGGAGTTATCCGGGCTGTCTTCAATTTTTTCGGCAATGTGCTCAAGCCCATAAAGCTTGGCTGCCATATCACCTGCAATCGCCGCACTATGCCACTCGGTTTTGACTAACTTAGCCGCTTCCGCATTAGAGGAAACCGGAACTCGCTCCGCATGGGGATAGTGAGCATCCAGCCATTTACGACACTGGGCAAACGACTGCGGGTGCGAGTAGATACGCGAGACTTTATCGCGACGGGTCGTTTCACTGACCAGCAGATGATGGTGAATACGCAGCACCACCTCGCCACAAATTTTGATGGAGGAGTCCATGAAAGTGTCCAGGGTGTGATTGACCACCCCCTCGGTGGAGTTTTCCACCGGCACCACGCCGTAATGCACAGCGCCCGCCTCTACCTCGCGAAACACTTCATCAATCGCCGCCATGGGCAGACTGACTGCACTTTCACCAAAGTGCTTGAGCGCCGCCTGCTGAGTGAAAGTGCCCTCAGGGCCCAAGTAAGCCACTTTAACCGGCTGTTCAAGTGCCAAACACGCCGACATGATTTCGCGAAACAGGCGCGCCATCTCTTCTGAATCAAGCGGGCCTTTATTCAAGGCCATGATGCGCCGTAGCACCTGAGCCTCTCGCTCAGGGCGGTAGAACACCGCATCTTTATCTTCGGCCAGCTTCACATGCGCCACTTGCTGGGCACAGCTGGCGCGCTCGCTGATGAGATTCAGAATATCGCTATCGAGCTGATCGATTCGCTGGCGCAGCTCATCCAGATTGATCGACGTGTCGGACATGGTGTTTAGCCCCTTGTTTGTTCGAAATCGGCCATAAATGCGATCAGCGCATCTACCGCAGACTCAGGCACTGCGTTATATAGGCTAGCCCGCATACCGCCCACGCTGCGGTGGCCTTTTAAATTGAGCAGCCCCGCCGCATCGGCTTGTTGTAAAAACGCTTTATCCAGCGCCGCATCGGCCAAGACAAACGGTACGTTCATACGCGAGCGATTGTGCTTAGCAATCGGGTTTCTATAAAAGTCGCTGTCATCAATCGCCTCATACAGCTTATCGGCTTTGCGCTGATTAATGGCGTCCATCGCGGCTAGCCCACCAATGTCATCTTTCAGCCACTGAAACACCAATCCCGCCAAATACCAGGCATAGGTGGGCGGTGTATTCACCATCGAACCCGCTTCGGCCAGCATTTTGTAATCAAACAGCGAAGGAATGTTGGCTTGGGCTTTGCCTAGCAAGTCGTCACGAACGACGGCCAGCGTTAAACCTGCGGGGCCGATATTTTTCTGCGCCCCAGCGTAGATCACGCCGAAATTGCTAACGTCGATCGGCCCAGACAGGATATTTGATGACATATCGCAGACCAACGGCACGCTAGCGCCATCGGCACGCTGAACATGGGGTGTATAGTCAAACTCCAAGCCGCCAATCGTTTCGTTCGACGTGTAGTGCAAATAGGCCGCGTCATCGCTAACGCTGATGTTATCCAGCGCGGGTACCGCCATGTGACCATTAGCTTCGCTGCTTGCAGCAACATGACAAGCGAAACCAAGGCGCTTTGCTTCGCTAAGCGCTTTTTTGCCCCAGATACCGGTCTGGATGAAGTTGCCGCTACCGCCCTGTCCCAGCAGGTTCATCGGCAGCATTGCAAATTGCATACTGGCGCCGCCCTGCAAAAACAGCACTTTATAGTTATCTGGCACGCTTAGAAGCTCACGAAAATCAGCTTCTGCACGCTCAGCAATGGCAACAAACTCGTCGCTACGGTGGCTCATTTCCATTACGGAAAGGCCACGCCCATGGTAGTCCAGCAACTCTTCCCGGGCGCGTTCCAGTACGGCTACTGGCAGGGCCGCTGGCCCTGCGCAGAAATTATAATGACGTGTCATCAGTCCCCGGTTCCTGTGCGTCATCGGATGATTCACTCGCCTGAACGTCTTCAGGTCGCTCATCAAGGCTAGCCTCGGCACCCTCTTCGGCACCTTCCTCAAGAGCGGTCAGATCGACTTCGGCGGGCTCATCAACGCGAACGGTTTTGACTAATTTTTCTTCTTTACCCAGACGAATCAACATCACGCCCTGGGTATTACGCGAGGTGGTTGAGACCTCTTCAACACGGGTACGCACCAGCGTGCCGCGGTCAGTGATCAGCATCATTTCATCGCTGTCGTAAACCTGCATCGCCGCCACCAGCGAACCGTTACGTTCACTGGTTTGCATGGCTATCACGCCCTGGCCACCGCGGCCACGTAGCGGGAACGCTTCCAGCCGCGTGCGCTTGCCGTAACCATTTTCACTGGCGGTCATGATATAGATCTGGCCATCAGCCGTTTCGGACACCACGCTCTCTTGGTTGGTATCCTGCGCTTCACTTTCGGCGTCCGCTTCGGCGTCGATCTGCTGGCTCTTGGGAATAATCAGACTGATCACTTCCGCATCACCGGCCAGGCGCATACCGCGCACACCGCGAGCAGTACGTCCCATGGCGCGAGCTTTGCCCTCTTCAAAACGAATCGCCTTGCCGTTAGACGACAACAGCATGGCATGGTCATTACCGGCAGTAATCGCCGCACCCACTAAGCGGTCGCCCTCTTCAAGGTCAATCGCAATCAGACCTACGCTGCGCGGCCGGGAGAACTGCTCAAGGCTAGTCCGCTTGACAGTGCCTTTGGCCGTAGCAAAGAAGATGTAGTTATCAGGATTGTAGTCGCGCACTGGCAAGATGGCGTTAACCGCTTCACCCTCTTCCAGCGGCAGCATATTGACCAACGGTTTACCGCGTGAGCCACGGCTGGCGTTGGGCATTTCATACACTTTCAGCCAGTACACCTTGCCGCGATTAGAGAACAGCAGCACGGTGTCGTGTGTAGACGCTACCAGCAGGTGCTCTATTACGTCTTCGTCTTTCATTGCGGTGGCAGACTTACCGCGGCCGCCACGGCGCTGGGCCTGATAGTCCGACAGCGGCTGTGTCTTGGCGTAGCCGGAGCGCGACACTGTCACCACCATGTCTTCTTCGGCGATCAAGTCTTCAATGGAGAGATCCAGATGGCTGGCCTGAATTTCCGTGCGACGGTCATCGCCAAACTGATCACGCACCGCGTGCAGCTCTTCGCGGATGACTTCCATCAAGCGGTCGGCAGATGCCAGAATCTCGGTAAGCTCGGCGATCTTCTCGAGGATAGAGAGGTATTCATCAAGTAGCTTCTCTGTCTCAAGACCCGTTAAGCGGTGCAAGCGTAGCTCAAGAATCGCCTGCGCCTGAGCAGGTGACAGCCGGTAGGAAGTCGCTTCAGTATTTAAGCCAAAGCCCTCTTCCAGTTCTTCAGGCTTGCAAGAGGTCGCCCCAGCCCGATCCAACATGGCGGTCACTTGCCCTGGCTGCCAGGTTTTGGCCAGCAGCTTTTCACGCGCTTCTGCCGCGTTGGGCGAGGCTTTGATCAGCTCAATCACTTCATCGATATTCGAGATAGCGACCGCCAAGCCTTCCAGCAGATGGCCACGCTCACGGGCTTTTTTCAGCTCATACAGCGTGCGCCGAGTAACCACTTCGCGGCGGTGGCGAATAAAAGCTTCCAGCATCTCTTTAAGATTGAGGATACGTGGCTGGCCGTTTTCCAGCGCCACCATGTTAATCCCGAACACATTTTGCAGCTGCGTCTGGGCAAACAGATTATTAACCACTACTTCGCCGGACTCACCGCGCTTGATTTCAATCACCACACGCAGGCCGTCTTTGTCCGACTCATCGCGCAGTTCGGCGATGCCTTCGATTTTCTTGTCTTTCACTAGCTCAGCGATCTTCTCAATCAACCGCGCCTTGTTCACCTGATAAGGCAGCTCGGTGATGATGATGTGATCGCGACCGGTTTTGTCGTGGTGCTCAATGGTGTGGCAAGCGCGCACATAAATACGTCCACGGCCTGTGCGATACGCCGACAAAATGCCCGCACGGCCATTAATGATCGCGCCGGTGGGGAAATCAGGGCCGGGGATGTACTCCATCAAGTCATCCACCGTCAGCGTGTAGTCGTCGATTAACGCCAAACAGCCGTCAATCACTTCACGCATATTGTGCGGTGGAATATTGGTCGCCATACCGACCGCAATACCCGAAGAACCGTTAATCAGCAGATTGGGTACTTTAGTGGGCAATACGGCGGGAATACGCTCTGTACCGTCGTAGTTATCGACCCAGTCGACGGTTTCCTTCTCAAGGTCAGCGAGCAGCTCATGAGAGAGGCGCGCCATGCGCACCTCGGTATACCGCATGGCCGCCGCATTATCCCCATCAATAGAACCGAAGTTACCTTGGCCGTCGACCAGCACATGGCGCATCGAGAAGTGCTGCGCCATACGTACGATAGTGTCGTAAACCGCGCTATCGCCGTGCGGATGGTATTTACCGATGACATCGCCGACGACACGCGCCGACTTCTTGTACGGTTTATTCCAGTCATTACTCAGCTCATGCATGGCAAACAGCACACGCCGGTGAACTGGTTTAAGGCCATCCCGCACATCAGGAAGCGCGCGGCCGATAATGACGCTCATCGCATAGTCGAGGTACGACTGTTTGAGCTCGTCTTCAATATTGACGGGCAAGATTTCTCTGGCGATGTCACCCATGAAAGTCAGATCCTTTGCACTGCATTGGCACTGCGAGAGTTGAAAGCGCTTAAAAACACCGCCCTTAAAAGAAAATTAGAGCGGCGCGCAAATACTCCACCATCATACCACCGCAAAAGCAGCAAGGGCAGCCAGAGAGCTCACCAAAGCCGTTTAGGGGGTAAATGCCTCTTTCGCCAACGTTAATGAAGCCAACGCATCGCGCACCTCGCCCTCAATGGCAGCGGCTTTATTAGCCCGCATATCCAGAAGCACAAAGGTCAAATCTGCCTGGGCGATGACGGTACCGTCTTTGCGCACGATGCGGTGATGGCAGAGGCCGCTGCGCTCACCGACGTCGACGATACCCGTCATAATTTCTATATCATCGCCGTGACGCGCCGCGGCTAAATAATCAATATTCAAGTTAACCACTACAAACGCACGGCCAGCCTGATGGAGTTCCTTGATCATCGCTGGGTGTTGATCAAAGTAATCCCAACGCCCCTCTTCCATAAACTCCAGGTAGCGAGCGTTATTCACATGCCCATAGCCATCCAAGTGATAGCCACGAACGCGCAATTGAACCCGTGAAAGTGATGCGGTCATAACAGCTCCTTTATATCGATTAGCCGACAACTCAATCAAACACAAGTTTGAAACGTGTGCAATAACATGGATTGCCCGTTGCATGCTGGTAGGAAGGCCCCGCTTTCGCCATAATGTGCCACCTTTTGAACAGGATTGGCCCTATGTGGTTTAAGCACTTGCATATATACCGCCTGCACGATGCGCCCGAAATATCCAGCGATGCGCTGGCTAGCGCTTTAGACGAGCATTCCGCCAAACCACTCGGCAACGCCGATGCGCGCCGCCTGGGCTGGACAGCGCCTGCTGGCCGTATGGGCGGCGGCCAACTGGTTCACGAAATCCAAGCACATCGGCTGCTTTCCGCCCTGCGCCAAGAGCGTCTACTGCCCGCCTCTGTGGTCAAAGAAGAAGTCGATGAGCAGGTCGCCGACATTGAGGCCAGCGAAGGCCGCAAAGTCACTCGCAAAGAGAAGACCGCACTCAAAGAGCAGGTCACTGAGAATTTATTGCCCCGCGCCTTTGTGCGCAGCCAGAAAATCGATTTGTGGTGGGATACCCGGGGGCAAATGATCGGCATTAACGCCAGCTCGCGTACCCGCGCTGAAGATATTCTAGATTTATTGCGTGAAACGCTGGGCAGCTTAAAAGTCACCCCGCTCAGCTCACAAACGCTGCCTATCCGCGCCATGACTACCTGGCTTGGGGATGCCGCGAGTCGCCCTGCCGACCTGCAACTTGGCGACCAGGTAGAGCTCAAGGCCAAAGGCGATGACGGCGTACTACGCGCGCGCCAAGTCGACTTAGACAGCGATGAAATTCAGCAACTGCTAGAGAGCGGCCGTCAGGCCAGCAAGCTCGCGATTAGCCTGGAAGGCCGCTTAAGCTTCGTGTTGCATGATGATTTAGCGCTCAAATCATTGCGCTTTGGCGATGCTCTGATTGAGGAAGCCGATCATGCTGATGACGGTGATGACGCCCTTGCGCGGCTGGAAACGGATTTTGTTTTAATGGCGCAGGCGCTATCGGACGATATTCCGCGCTTGATAGAGTGGCTCGGCGGCGAGACGCAGCGGGAACCCGCAGTGCAGTAAGTGGCTCTATAGCAGTCAATGGTTCTATATACGTTCGCCTCGATGTTATTAATCGATCTTCACTATTTATCATCCAACGGTTCGCATGACTCATCACAATAACGCTACCAACGCCTCTACTGAGACAGACCCGTGGGCCGACATTCGGCCCTTTATGGATCATGAAGTGGCCGATGTGCTTGCTAGGCTATCACGGGACAACGAGCTGCTGGATGCGCTCACACGTTTTCGACTTCCGCGCTTAGCGCGCTGGGCGCCGTCGCTGGCACGTGCTTTTGCCAGCCGTGCTATACGCCGTGAAGTCAAAGATGTGTCGACGGTTTACGAATTTCAAATGCGTATTGCTCATTATATGGAGCGCATGATTCGTACCACTACGGATGCATTTGAAGTCACGGGGCTCGACAAACTCGAACCACAGGGCGCCTATCTCTTTATTGGCAATCACCGCGATATCTCGCTGGATCCCGCGTTCGTCAACTATGCGCTGTATCAGGCAAACCGCGACACCGTTCGCATCGCTATCGGTGACAATCTGCTTAAAAAGCCCTACGTCACCGACCTGATGCGGCTGAATAAAAGCTTTATTGTGCCACGCAGCGCCCGGGGTAAGCGGGCGATGCTAGCCGCGTACCAGCAGCTGTCAGCCTATATTCGCCACACCATTACCGAAGACCAACACTCGATTTGGATGGCGCAGCGCGAAGGGCGCGCCAAGAACGGTATCGACCATACCGAGCCCGCTATTATCAAGATGTTAACCATGGCCAGGAAAGCGTCAGAGCGCGACATGGTGTTTGGTGATGCGATTGCCGAATTGAAGCTCGTGCCGGTATCGATTAGCTATGAATATGACCCCTGCGACGTGCAAAAGGCCCAGGAACTACACGATATTGATACGCAGGGCAGCTATGCCAAAGGTGAGTTTGAGGATATCCGTTCCATTGTGGCAGGCATTACCGGCTCTAAGGGCCGTGTGCGGCTGCACTTTGGCACGCCGGTCGGCGCTGATATGGCGACGCCAGACGAAGTGGCCGCGGAGATTGATCGTCAGGTGATTGGCGGGTACCGCCTCTTCCCCAGCCACTATTTAGCGCTTGAAGCATTGGGCGAAGCGCCAGAACTAGTAGCGCGTAAAGCGATTACTAAACAAGACAGGGAGCGTTTCAATGCACGACTTGCCGATGTACCCGAGGCGTTAAGGCCATATTGGCTTGCTCAATACGCGAACCCCGTCAAGCACAAAGCCGGTCGATTGACGCTTTAAACCAGCGTTTTAATCTGCAGGTTTAATGCCGTGCAACTCATGCCCGTTGGCAGAAAAAATGCTATGGTCAATGCATTGATTGGCTTCGCTTGGCCCTGTCGTCATTCGCGATCCTAAGGAGACTCCCATGTCCGGTTCAGAAATCCAGAAAACACGTGTCATCAATGAGCTGCGTGGCTTTATTCGCAAATTGCTTCAAGACCCCAAAATTCTTGAGCAATCCCTTGTGATCGCCAGGCAGCAACTGACCGAAGGCAACAGCCCCGCGGCCATGGCACGGATTGCTAACGAAATTTCCGACACCACCAGTGTGCACATACCCGAAGACCCTGCTGAGCACTCTGAGGCTGATAAGCTTTTTTTAGAACTGCTGCGCGAAGTGGTTCAAGAAGAGCAAGCGCTTTATTAACCGTTATTAGAAAGTAACGCTATCGGCGAAGCGTTTAGCGACTTCGCCGTCTTTTTTGGTATCGCCGGATCGGCACCCTTATTCACTCGGAATTAACCTTCACCATGTCTACTACCGCCACGCGCAACATTTTGGTGACAAGCGCGCTCCCCTACGCCAACGGAGCCATTCACCTCGGTCACTTACTTGAGTATATCCAGACTGATATCTGGGTACGTTTCCAGAAAAGCCGTGGCCAGCAGTGCTACTACGTATGCGCCGATGACGCCCATGGCACTGCCATCATGCTGCGTGCGGAACAGGAAGGTATTACCCCTGAAGCGCTGATCGAACGGGTTTCCAATGACCACCAAATGGACTTTGCCCGTTTTGGCGTTGGGTTCGACAACTACCATTCGACGCACTCCCCTGAAAATCGTCACTTCAGCGAGATGATCTATAAGCGTCTACGCGATAAAGGCCATATTGCCACGCGTGATATTGAGCAGATGTTTGATCCCCAGAAAGGCTTGTTTTTAGCCGATCGCTTTATTAAAGGCACCTGCCCTAAATGCGGTTCAGAGGACCAGTACGGCGACAACTGTGAAAAGTGCGGTGCTACCTACACCCCCGCTGACTTGATTAATCCCGTCTCAGCAATTTCAGGCGCAACGCCCGAAGTACGCACCTCAACCCACTACTTCTTTAAGCTGCCCGACTTTGCCGACTTCCTACAGCGCTGGATTGACGACGGCCACGTTCAGCCGCAAATCCGTAATAAGCTGATGGAATGGTTTGAGTCCGGTTTTAACGAGTGGGACATTTCCCGCGACGCGCCCTACTTTGGCTTCGAAATCCCCGACGCCCCAGGCAAGTACTTCTATGTCTGGCTGGATGCGCCGATCGGCTATTTAGCCAGCTTTAAAAATCTCTGCGACCGCGAAGGGATCGACTTCGACAGCTACTGGAACAAAGACTCGAAGGCCGAGGTATATCACTTTATCGGCAAAGATATCGTCTATTTTCATGCCCTGTTCTGGCCTGCCATGCTGCATGGCGCTGACCTGCGCACGCCGACGGCCGTTAATTGTCACGGCTTCCTGACGGTGGACGGCGCCAAGATGTCAAAATCTCGCGGGACTTTCATTAAAGCCGCCACCTACGCCGACCATCTGAATCCGGAATACTTGCGCTACTACTTTGCCGCAAAGCTTACCTCCAAAGTGGATGATTTGGATTTAAACCTGGAGGACTTTGCCGCCCGAGTAAATTCAGATTTAGTCGGCAAAGTAGTCAACATTGCAAGTCGCTGCGCCGGTTTTGTTAAAAAAATTGGCGGTGGCACTCTCTCGGCTCACTGCGCAGAACCGCAAATGGTCGCCCGCTTTATTGCCGCCGGTGATGAGATTGCCGACGACTTTGAAGCCCGCGAATTTAGCCGAGCAATGCGTAAAATTATGGAGTTGGCAGACGAAGCCAACACCTATATTGCCGACAAAGAACCCTGGGCACTGGCCAAGCAAGATGGCCGCGACGCTGAAGTGCTTGAGATATGTTCGGTCGGTATTAACCTGTTCCGGCAGTTGATGGTGTATCTAGTCCCCGTCGTTCCCACGATGGCCAAAGAAGCGCGTGAGTTCTTGAATGTCGCGTCTCTTGACTGGCACACTCGCCAAACGGTTCTGACCGATCACTCGATCAACAAATTTAAGCCTCTGATGACTCGCGTCGAGCGGGATAAAATTGATGCCATGATTGAAGCGTCCAAGGAAGATCTTGTGGAAGAGCAAAAGCTGAAAGAGGCGCCAAAAGGCCCGCTGGCGGAAGACCCCATCGCGGATGAAATCGACTTTGCCGCCTTTGCCAAGGTCGACCTACGCATTGCGCGCATTGCGAAAGCCCAATACGTGGAAGGCGCCGACAAGCTGCTGCAATTGACCCTCGACCTAGGTGGCGAAACACGCAATGTATTCTCTGGCATTCGCTCTGCTTACGCACCTGAAGCACTGGAAGGTCGCTTGACAGTTATGGTTGCCAACTTGGCACCGCGTAAAATGCGCTTTGGCGTATCGGAAGGCATGGTGCTAGCCTCAGCAAACGAAGACGGCATCTATTTGCTCTCCCCTGACACCGGTGCTGAACCGGGCCAGCGGGTCACTTAATCACTAAAGTGCCATGCCAAAGGGGCAGAGGCTAAACGCCTTTGCCCCTTTTATTTTTTGCAGCTGTCGTACATCGTCACCGTTTCGCTTAGGCACCCCTATGGTTCATCGCTTCTCTCGATCTTTGCGCTTTCGTTTTCTGGCCGCCTTGGGCGGGGTGTTATTACTAGCCCTTATTTCCTTAGCTGCCTTGAGCAAGTGGGTAATATTTCCCGCACTTCATAAGGAAGAGCGTGCGGTAGTAATCCAGGAGCTAGCGCAAATTGAACGCAGCCTCAATATCAGCCAACAGGAACTACTAGCCCAAGCGCGAGACTGGTCGATCTGGGACGATACCTATGAATTTATTCAGGGTAACTACCCTGGCTATACGGATACCAATTTTAGCCAACAGATGTTTGAAGAAATGCGCTACCAGCTAATGGCCTTTTTCAATGCGAAGGGCGATGTACATTTTTTGGCAGGTCTCAATCCTGCTACCGGCCAATACCACGCTTGCTATACCGCAGAACGTGAGTGCCGCTGGATGTCGGGACTTATTCGCTCGATGCAGGCTTCCATTAAAGAAGATCCAGAACAGGGTAAAAGTAGCCTGTATGCGGGCACAACGCCGCTAATGGTTGCGTCCAACCCCATTGTGAGAACCGATGAGAGCGGTCCGCCCCAAGGATGGCTATTCAAAGTAAGGCCGATGGACGATGAATGGTTGACGATCATAAAAGACTATACGGGGCTACCAACGACGCTTTCGATGGTGAAAGGCGGTATCAATAATGACGCAGCCGTCACCATCTCAGGCAATACGATCCAGGCGCAGCGCTATTTGACTACCTACCCGCATAACGAGCAGTTAGCATTGGGAACCCAGCTTAATCGCACCAGTTATTTGGCCAGTCTAGAAACGTTTCGCTACGTACTTTTATGGACAGCCTGCTTGATGCTATTAGTGATTGGCCTTGTTCTGCTGCTACTGGAGCGTATTATTCTGAAGCCACTCAGAACTCTGACCCAGTTTACGCAGCAAGCCAGCGTGGATTTAAAGGGATCAAGCACTTTATTAGGGCGTGGAGATGAAATCGGCATCCTAGCACGGGCCTTTCAATACCAGTTCAAGCATCAACAGCAGCTCAATGCTGAGCTTATCGAGCTTTCTACTCATGACCCCTTAACCGGTTTACCCAATCGGCGATTATTCGATCAGCGCCTGCAAGAGGTGGTTAATAGCGCCTTGGCGTCAGGCCAACCGTTGTCGGTCATGATGCTCGATATCGATCACTTCAAAATGTTTAATGATCATTATGGGCATCCCGAGGGTGATATATGTTTGCAGCGGGTAGCACAAACCATGCATGACGTCGCCACTGCGCATGGCTTCTTTATCGCGCGTACAGGCGGCGAGGAGTTTAGTGCCATGATGTCCGCAACATCAGCTACCCAGGCATTGGAAAAAAGCCAAGCACTTAGTGACGCTATTGATCAATTGCAGCATCTACACTATATGTCGCCCGTAGCACCGCATGTTACCGTAAGCATCGGTATTAGCCAGTTGGGTATAGCAGGCATTCAGACATTCAGTGGATTAATGACCGCCGCTGACCAAGCGCTTTACGCTGCTAAAGCAGCTGGCAGACACTGCGCCAAGGTTTATACACCTTCGCTCGCCAACGCCACAATTTCTTCGCACAATGCGCCATCATGAGTGAGCTATTTATCATTTTGATCAGCACGGCGCTGGTCAATAACTTCGTGCTGGTTCAATTTTTGGGTCTATGCCCATTTATGGGCGTCTCTAATAAATTGGAGTCGGCCATGGGCATGTCCCTGGCAACCACTTTTGTGTTAACCCTGGCATCGGCTGCTAGCTTCGTGGTTTATCACGGGCTGCTAGTGCCGCTGGATGTGACATACCTGCGCACCATCAGCTTTATTGTGGTGATCGCCGCGGTGGTTCAATTTACAGAAATTATGGTGCGTCAATTAAGCCCACTACTACATCAAGTACTGGGAATATTCTTACCGCTTATTACCACCAACTGCGCGGTATTGGGCGTAGCGCTACTGTCGCTGAACCGCGAACTGAGCTTTTTTCATACCACCCTCTATGGTTTGGGCGCGGCGCTGGGTTTTTCGTTTATTTTGGTACTATTTGCTGCCATGCGTGAGCGTTTGGCAGGAGCGGATATTCCTAAACCATTTCAAGGTGCGGCGATTGCCATGGTGACCGCTAGCCTTATGTCGCTAGCGTTTCTCGGCTTTTCCGGATTAGTACAAGGGTGAAGGTAGCGCATAATGAGTGACACATTCGATGCTATCAGCATGCTTAGCGCCGTTGCGGTATTAACCGGCTTAGGCCTGGGTTTTGGTGCCCTGCTGGGCGTGGTGAGCGAACGCTTCAAGCGGGAAGATAACCCGCTAGTGGAACAAATTGATGCCCTGCTGCCGCAAACTCAGTGCGGCCAGTGCGGCTACCCAGGCTGCCGCCCTTACGCCGAAGCGATTAACCAGGGCGATGCACTGAATAAGTGCCCACCCGGTGGCGAGTCGACGATTCACGCCCTCGCCGATCTACTCGGCCGCGAATCAGAGCCCCTCGATGGCGAAGCCCAAAGTGAGCCCAAAGTAGCGTTTATTCGCGAAGCAGAGTGCATCGGCTGCACAAAATGCATCCAAGCTTGCCCGGTCGATGCGATTATTGGTGCGGCTAAGTTAATGCATACGGTGATTGAAGATGAGTGTACCGGCTGTGATCTGTGCCTTGACCCTTGCCCCGTAGACTGTATCGATATGCTGCCACGCACGGCACCGCTCACCCAATGGCAACCGGTAACAGCGCACTCTTCAAACATGATTGCCAGTGACCGCCAACCCGCACCAGGGGTGTCTTGATGTCGAACACCTTTGATTTCCCCGGTGGAATTCACCCGCCCGAGCGCAAACAGCGATCGAATCAGGCCGAGCTGATTGACGCGCCATTACCTGGCCGAGTGACACTGCCGCTGCAACAGCACAGCGGCCAGCCCGCCACGCCCTGTGTCGCGCCGGGCGATACAGTCAAAGTAGGTAGCGTCATTGCCAAGCGCGAAGGCATGATCTCCAGTAATCTGCACGCCAGCATTAGCGGCACGGTGAGCGAGGTGAGCGCTATCCAAATCATCATTGATAGCGATGGTCAGGATGAGTGGCTCCGGTTACCCAGCCTCGACTGGCAACGCGGCGAACTCAATGCGCTACTTGAGCGCTTGAATGAGAGCGGGGTTGTCGGACTCGGCGGAGCTGGTTTCCCTACCCATATTAAAGCGCGGGTAGTGGAACAGCATGACATTCATACTTTGGTGATCAACGCCGCCGAATGTGAGCCTTATATCACCGCCGACGATATCACGCTACGCCACTACGCTAACGACGTACTCGAAGGCGCCCAGATAAGCGCCAAACTGTGCGGCGCGCAGCATATCGTTATCGGCATTGAAGATAACAAACCCGAGGCAATTGAAGCGCTGCGGCAGGCGATACAGAATAGCCACCCGATTACCGTTGAGCTCAAGGTGATTTCTACCCGCTACCCCAGCGGCGGCGAGCGCCAACTGATCAAAAAACTGCTGGATCTAACGGTACCCAGCGGCGGCTTACCCGCTGACGTAGGCGTGCTGTGCCATAACCCTGGCACACTGCTGGCAATATTACATGCAGTGCGTGATGGTCAGCCGCTGGTGTCCAGGGTTGTCACGCTAACGGGCGAAGCGATCAGTCAGCCCGGCAATCGCTGGGTGCGACTAGGCACCTCCGTGAAAGCACTGCTGGAACAGGCAGGCCTTAATCAGCCCATGCTCAATCAAGTGATTCAGGGCGGCCCCATGATGGGAGCGCCGCTGCTGACACTTGATACGCCAGTTACCAAACTTACCAACTGTTTAATAGCTGCAACTATTGCCGAACTACCACCTGCCCCGGTGGAATCCCCCTGCATACGCTGTGGTGAGTGTGAAAGCGTTTGCCCGGTGTCGCTGCTACCCCAACAGCTCCACTGGTACGCTCGCGCCAACGATGATGCCAAGATGGAGCGTTATCATCTTTTCGACTGCATTGAGTGCGGCGCTTGCAGCTACGTCTGCCCCAGCCATATCCCCCTGGTTGACGATTATCGTGAAGCAAAAAGTCGAATCCGCCTGCAGCGAATCGAGACGGTAAAAGCAGAGCATGCCAAGCACCGCTTTGAGTTTCGTCAAGCGCGGTTGGCGCGGGAAGAGGCGGAGAAACAGGCACGTAAAGAGGCCCGCAAATCGCAACAGCGTCAAACGCCCACTAGTGCAGCAGCCAGTAGTGAAAAGGTCGACTTGCGCGGGCTACGAATTGCCCATGCCGCCGCCAAGGCGTCAGTCAAAAAAGCTGAAAAAACCCTGGCACGCGTTGCCCAGGAAGACCCCAAACAGCCTCTTGATGATCTCGAAATGCAGCTTGCCACCGCCCAGGAAAATTTACGCGCCACCGAGGTCCAGCTTACCCAAGCACGCGAACAACAGCCCAGCAAGGAATCACCATGAGCATGATGCACGCCTCACAGGTGACCAGTGCAAACGCTACTATCGTGCCACCCACGGCAAATTTAATGCGCTGGGTGATCATCGCCACGCTGCCGGGCATCGCCACTATGAGCTATTTCTTTGGCCTTGGGGTACTCAGCAATGTAATGCTAGCGGCAGCGTTTGGCCTTGGGCTAGAAGCCGCCATTCTTAAGTTACGTAATCGCCCCGTTCGTATTACGTTGAATGACTCAAGTGCCCTACTCACCGGCGTTTTACTGGGCGTTTCGCTGCCCCCCGCAAGCCCTTGGTGGCTGATCGGTGTCGGGATGATCGCGGCGATCATCGTCGCTAAACAGTTATACGGTGGCTTGGGCCACAATCCGTTTAACCCCGCCATGGTAGGTTATGCGCTGCTTTTGGTGTCGTTCCCAACCTATATGACGCTTTGGGCTCCCCCCCAAGAACTACTACCGGAGGGCTTGTGGGCACAAATCACAGGAACGCTGCCAGCTGGCCAGCTAGATGGCCTAAGTGGCGCCACACCGCTCGATGCCTTTAAGCACAAAGGCGAGGCCGTGCTTGCCAGCGAATTCTGGGCCACCCACCCACTGCCCGAGAGCACATTGAGTGCTTGGCGCTGGGTCGCCCTTGCTTGGTTAGCAGGTGGCGTATTGTTGCTGGCAAAGCGGATTATCAGTTGGCACATTCCTGCCGCTATGCTGGGTAGCCTAGTGGTGCTGGCCACGCTGTTTTATCTCAGCGACCCCAGCCACTTTGCCTCACCGCTTTTTCACCTACTTACCGGGGCGACGCTGTTTGGGGCATTTTTTATCGCCACCGACCCGGTTTCCGCCGCCACCAGCCGCCGCGGCAAACTACTTTATGGAGCCGGTATCGGCACCTTGGTTATCATTATTCGCACCTTTGGCGGTTACCCGGATGCAGTGGCGTTTGCGGTGTTGCTGATGAATCTGTGCGTGCCGCTGCTAGACCTGTACAGCGTGCCACGCCCGACGGGGCAGCCAAAAAGCTCCCGGGGTGAGCAGCCATGACGCTCTTTCAAGCCATGCAGCGGGGTGCTCTCGCATTGGGCACTTTTGCTCTGGTGACCGCGGGTAGCGTTGCGCTCACGCGCGCATTAACCGCCGAGCGCATAGCGACCCATCAGTTGGCTTACCAGCACCGTCAGCTTCAAGAAGTACTGCCTCAGACGCTTGCCAACACGCCCGTTGCACGCGTGCTAGAAAGCACCTTTACGCTTCCTAACCCAGAAGCACTGGGGTTGAAAAGCGATAGCCAAGGCTGGTGGGTAAGCGGCAGCGACAACGACAACGACAACAGTAATAAACACAGTGCCGTCATTTTTCCGGTGGTCACCCGGCAAGGCTATAACGGCGAAATTCGCCTACTGATCGGGATTGATGAGCAGCAGCGCATTAGCGGTGTGCGCGTCACCCAACACCAGGAAACGCCCGGGCTAGGCGATGATATTGAGCGCAGCCGCAGCGACTGGATCACTCACTTTGATGGCCTGGGGCTAAATAGTTTGCCACCAGAGGGCTGGGCGGTAACTAAAGATGGTGGCCAGTTTGATGCGTTTACCGGCGCAACGATCACCCCCAGAGCCGTGGTTAACGCCGTTCATAAAGCCTTGGAGTACGCCGCTAATACACCATTACCGATAACATTTGAGGAGCCACGCTCGTGAAAAACAAGCAGATGAGCCAATGGCGCCAACTGGCCCGTGATGGGCTGTGGTCAAACAACCCTGCGCTGGTTCAACTGCTGGGGCTTTGCCCGCTGTTAGCCGTTAGCGGCAGCGTGGTGAATGCGCTGGGCTTGGCACTTGCCACGCTTTTGGTAATGGTAGGCGCCAGCACGGCGATCTCGCTGATTCGCCACCAAGTCCCCAGCGCGGTGCGCTTGCCCGCTTTCGTGATGGTGATTGCCGCCTTTGTGACTTGCGCCGAACTGCTGATGGCCGCCTATGCTTACCCGCTCTATCAGGTGCTAGGGATTTTTATTCCACTGATTGTCACCAACTGCGCTATTTTAGGCCGCGCCGATGCCTTTGCCTCCCGCCAACCGGTCATTCCAGCGGCTATCGATGGCTTGATGATGGGGCTGGGGTTTGGCGCCGTGCTGGTACTCCTGGGCGCCCTACGCGAGCTACTCGGTCAGGGCACGCTGTTCAGCGACATGGCGCTGCTGTTTGGACCCCAAGCCGCTAATTGGCAACTGACGATTGCCGACGATTACCAGTTTCTGTTTTTTGTGCTGCCCCCGGGCGCTTTCTTTGTGGCGGGCATGTTGATCGCATTGAAAAATGCCATCGATCAACGCAGTGCAGCACGCGCTCGTCCGGCAGCCATTGAAACCCGAGTTGATCGCCGTGTGCGGGTAACCGGTACGATTAAATAGCGTTTTTAATCACTGCGCATAAGTCACTGTTTTTTTTTAAATACTGTTTTTAACCACTGTCTTTTAAAACATTGTCTTTTAAATAACGAGACCAGCCATGAATGCCCAAAAGCGTCATGAAATTTTTGCTCGCCTTCAGGCAGAGAACCCGCATCCCACTACCGAGCTTAACTGGAGCTCACCTTTTGAGCTGCTTGCTGCCGTACTGCTTTCTGCTCAAGCCACCGATGTGGGCGTCAATAAAGCCACAGCACGGCTCTACCCGGTAGCGAATACTCCCCAAGCGATCATTGATTTGGGCATCGACGAACTTAAAGAGCACATCAAAACCATCGGCTTATACAACACCAAAGCCGAAAACCTGATGAAAACCTGCCATATGCTGGTCAACCTGCATGGCGGCGAAGTGCCCAACACCCGCCAAGCGTTAGAAGCCCTGCCTGGCGTAGGCCGCAAAACTGCCAATGTGATTCTCAATACGGCGTTTGGCCAGCCCACCATGGCCGTGGATACGCATATTTTCAGGGTCTCTAATCGCACTGGCATCGCCAAAGGTAAAGATGTTGTGGAGGTGGAGCAAAAACTGCTGCGCCATGTGCCCAAAGCATTTCTGCAAGATGCTCATCACTGGTTGATTCTGCACGGTCGCTATACTTGCATTGCCCGCAAACCGCGCTGCGGTAGCTGCATTATTGAGGATCTGTGCGACTATAAAGACAAAACCGAAATCGCCTAGACGGAGTCCTCCATGCCTACCCCTGCCACGCTTCTGCATGATCAGCCCATTGAGCAGCGTATTGATGCGCTACTGGATCTGTCACGGCAACACGCCGAGCATTTCTGTAGCCCAGGGGCATGGCTAGCGCGGCAGCGTTATACGGCACAGCACCCGACATCCATCGTCGTCATGAAGTGCATGGATGGGCGCATACATATACCCCACGCCACGCGCACGCCGTTAGGTATCATTACGCCGTTTCGTAACCTGGGCGGCATTTTTGATCTAGGCTGGCCCTACCTGGGGGAACTGCTGACCGAGACGGTAGTCGACGCCGCTCAGGCGGGGCGCAGCACGCTAATGCTGATCACCTACCACTTTTCCCATGGCAACCCAGCCCGCGGCTGCGCCGGGTTTAACTGCGATACCCAAGCCGCGAAAGCCCACGCCTATGCCATTGCCGAACAGGCTGGAAAGCTATTTGGCCACGACCACCAGCAGGTTTACCCGCTGGTGTGCGGCTTTGAAACCGACAGCGATGCGCTGGTGATTCATGGCCAAGACGGCACCACCCTTGATGTCAGCGAGTGGATTGGCCGGGCCCCAGAAGGACTAAGCAGTCAACTGAATGCCCTTTGCCCCGATATGCCCCATGACATGCAGCGCGATTTGTTGCCTCTGCTGGAAGGTAACCTTGCCCACGTTAGCGAATTGCATGGCGTCGAGCGGGAGCTCGATATCGAGCACCGCGAATGGGTGATCTGCATCGGCCGGGGCTTTGATTTTCTGCACCTACCCAATACCGCCCTGATTATTGGCCCTTACGGGCCGGACTTAGCAGTGCCCATTGGCACGGCAGCCACCATCATTGACACCAATATGCGCGCCGGACGCATCCCAGATGATGGCTTTATGCTGCTGGCTTCGACCCCCTACCAGCACAGCGGCGTCGACCGCGCCCGCGCGGAGCTTAAATCCCACTTTCTGTCAGATTTTGCCGAGCAGGTGATTCGCCGTGAGCACCCGATGCTTGCGCAAAAGATGCGTCGCCATACCGCCGTGGTGCACTGGCCGACACGACGATTAGACCGGCTCGACTGAAAGAAGCTGGCGATAGGCCTCGCGCCAAGCGGCCCACTCCCAAGCCGCAGTATCAAGGCTCATAGGACGCGCAGTTGGATTTGTCAGCCAAGCATGGAGTCGCTTATAAAGCCCTTCCTGAGTGCCATCGTAACGGTAGTCAGGTGGATATAAAGCCGGGAAGCAAAGCCGATCCGGCACTAGGGGCAGCGCCCCGCGCTGAGCTGCCTCCATGATCGCCAAGCCTTGAAACTCATGCCAGGTGGTCGATACCACGATGCCTGCGCTGTCCAGCAATTCGCGATACCTCCCCTCGGGCTGGGGCCCCCAAGCCACAATATGCTTGGCTAAGCGCTGCTCGGCTTCGTCAAAAATGGCCGGAGCTTGGCGGAAGCGCTGCCCTAGCACGGCCAGCTCAAATGCCACTCCGGCATCGCTTAACGCGAACAGCACGGCAAAGAAGTCATCAGGATTTTTGTCATACTCCCAGCGGTGATTCCAAACAATACGCTGTGGCACTGTTTTTTGCACAGCCGTTTGCTGGTGAGAAATTGAGCTATCAGAAATGGGCACGGGTAAAACCTGAGACCGCTCGCGCAGCGCTTCCAATGGCTTCGCTGCAGGTAGGTTTTCAGGCATTTTTTTCAGAAAGGCTCGCGCGCCATCGATAAAAGAGTCGCGGTTGTAAGCGCTGTTAAACACCACACAATCCGCCGCTAGCGCCGTGTAGAGGTTGACCATTTTGGCCTCTACCTGGGGTATCTGATCGCTAGACTCAGGATAGGCAAACTGGTTTTCGTGAAAATAGACGATCTTTTTGGCTCGGCCAAGGTGTGGAAACAGCCCTATTAGCGTCGCCAGATCCACCATTGACGTGGCAAGCACCACCTCATACGACTGGCTAAGGGTATCCTGCTCTTTCAACATCCAGCTCAGTGGGTTGCCGCGAATTCGCCAGGCAAAATGACGCGGTGGCAGGCTCAACATCGCCCACGATACTTCATCAAGCTGCGCCATTAAACTTTGCGCCCAATAGCGATGACTCACCGCTTCGTAGGCGGATAACAGTAGTACGCGCATTCACAGCCTTAGCAAGCAGATCAGTAGTAAGCCATCGCTTGTTATGCCATGGCATAGAGACACCAGTGTACCAAACCAATCGCATTTGCTCGCTGCTAGCGGATTGCTAGTACATTCGGCCAAGGTCGTCTTGGCTGACTGTCTCGATCTATCTAGACTGCAAGTATGCGTCGTTAAAACAAATAAAAGCTGGAGAACACCATGGCCAAAGTGCTCGTCGTCGATGACGAACCCAACATTGTGCTATCGCTTGAGTTCTTGATGGAGCAAGCAGGATTTGAGGTAGTGACTGCCGAAGATGGTGAACAGGCGTTAGCACGTGTCCAGGATAGCCAGCCCGATTTACTCCTGCTTGATATCAGCCTGCCAGGGATTAGCGGTTTTGACGTTTTAGAGCGCCTGCGTAACGAAGAAAGCACCGCCCAACTACCGATTATTATGCTCACTGCCCACGGCCGCGATGTCGAGCGTGAAAAAGGCATGGCGCTGGGCGCTGATGACTATATTACCAAGCCTTTTTCCACCCAATCCTTGGTGGAAAAAGTCAAAGCGCTACTCATTAAGGAGCAGCCATGACCCGTGGTGGGCTGCCCAAACGCCAGCGCCTGATTGGCTTATGGCTCTCGCTAAGCGGCATCAGCCTATTGGGTGGCGCTATTTTTGCCGCCTGGCTGGATGCTCAGCTCGCACCCACGGGCGTAACACGAATAGCGCTATGGCTAGGCAGCTTTTCCGGCGGCGCGACCCTATTTATGGTGGGCTTAGTGCTTGAACGCATGCTGTTTACACCGCTACGCCATTTACAGGTGCAGCTGGCACGCTTGGTTGCCAATCCTGACGCCCGTGACGAACACCCGCCCGAGGGTTGGCTAAAAGGGCTGGGGCCAGATTTACGCCGTGTGCGCGAAAGCTGGCGCGAAGATCGCAGCCGCCTCGCTACCGCCCACGCCGATGGCGCCCGCAGCGCGGCACGCATCCGCCAGGAACTGGAAACACTGCTGCAGGTACTCGAAACACCCCTACTTTTATGTGACCACCACCGGCGTGTAATGCTGTTTAACCAGGCGGCTGAAGACTTTTTTGTCGGCAATACCGGGCTAGGCTTAGGTAAACGTCTTGAAGCGCTGCTTCCAGTTGCTAGCTTACAGCAAGCACTTAGCCAACTGCCTAACGATGGCTCCCCACGAGAACTGCTTGCCCCCTGTGATAACCGGTGGCTAAAAGTTATTCTGCGTCGCGTGCCGGGTAGCGATGGCGAAACATTGCTGACGTTTGGTGATGCAACGGCATCGTGGTCGAGTGAAATGGGCGTAAGAGCCGAATTGGCCAATATGTTGACGCCTCTCCGTCAGCATACCGCCAGCCTAACCAGCGCTGCCGATGCGCTGATCCAACTGCGCCATCAAAACGACGATAGCACGTCATTGTTACGCCAACGGTTTGAGCGGGTTATTCATGAGGAAGGCATCACGTTAGGCGACAACGTGGCTAAAATCGGCCAACTGCTCGACGATATGCAGCATCAGGGCGAGCGTTTAACGCCGATGTGGTCTAACGATTTCTGGCAAGCACTGGATGAACGCCTAGACCCAGAGCATCGTTTGATTACCCCGGTGGGCATGCCCGCTTGGTTTAAAGGCGATGCCCCCGCCCTGATTGCGCTGTTCGACTCATTAGTAAAGCATCTGAATACCCACCTTCCTGAGAGCGGCTTTGAAGGTGAAATATGTCTAGGCAATAAGCGTGTCTATTTAGACCTAATTTGGCGTGGCAAAGCGATCCCCGAACATGAACTGGCTGAATGGCGCCAGCAGCCGCTCAACTCACTGCCCCTAACACCCAGCGTGGCCGATGTATTGCGCCAACACGCCAGCGACCTCTGGAGCTTGGTCGACGATGATGGTGTGCATGCCCGCCTGCGCCTTCCGCTCCCTGCCGTTGAACGCGTCGGTGCCCCGCGGGAAACCGCACCACCACGCCCCGAGTTTCATGATTTTGGGATTGCCGACCTGCCCCCGCCGGATGAAGCGCTTGCGAGTCGTTCCCTGCGCAGCTTGGAAGTCGTGGCGTTTGATACCGAAACCACCGGGCTTGAGCTGCGTCGAGGTGACACGGTGATCAGTCTTGGTGCCTGCCGCGTGGTCAACGCGCGGCTATTGGCAAGCGAGGCTTTCGATCAAAAAGTCGACCCACAGCGACCTATTCCTGCCGCCAGCACGGCCATTCATGGTCTTACCGATGCCGATGTCATAGGTGCACCACCGCTGGATATCGTACTTACCCGCTTTCGTGACTTTGTAGGAGAAGCGGTATTACTGGCACATAACGCCGCGTTTGATCTGCTCGCCATCAGCCACAAAGGCGTCGTTTTTGATATTCCCGTCATCGACACCCTGCTGATTTCTCGGGCACTGGACGAAGCCTTGGACGGGCATGACCTGGATAGTCTTGCCCAGCGCTACGACCTGGCATTCCCCCCCGGCACCCGCCACACTGCCTTAGGCGATGCTCGGGTGACCGCAGAACTCTGGCTAGCCCTGCTGCCACGCTTAGAGGCCCGCGGCGTCGATACCCTGGAACAGCTTTTAACGCTACAAGCCAATGCTTTTGACCGACAGGATGCGAGTGCCTTATGAAAGGCTTAGTCTTATGAAAAATTTCGCCTCATGAAAAAGACAGGCACTAAATCGCGACAAACCGAACGCTTAATGGCCCTGGTAGCGGTCGCCTTACTGCTGTTCTGCCCACCACTGATTATCGTGGTAGACCGTCTACCCTCCTTTAACGTCGGCTGGTTACCGCTCTATCTGTTTTGCGCTTGGGCAGTCGTCATCGGTTTGACGGCTTGGCTAATGGAACACCGTGCGGATCGCTGATGATGCGTACTGACGCCGTCATCCTAGGCACTGCCTTTGGCTATTTAGCACTGCTGTTTGTGGTCGCGGCCTGGGGCGACCGGCGGGCCGAGCAGGGGCGATCGCTGATCGGCTCGCCCACGGTATACGCCCTCTCCATTGCCGTTTACTGCACTGCCTGGACCTTCTACGGCAGCGTAGGCCGCGCTGCGGAGTATGGCCCCAGCTTTTTGCTCATCTATCTTGGCCCCACACTCGCCATGCTGCTGGCACCCTTCGTGGTCCGCAAGATGGTGCGCATTGCCGCCCGCCAGCGCATTACTTCCATTGCCGATTTTATCAGTGCCCGCTACGGCAAAAGTACCAGCTTAGGCGCCCTGGTGGCCTTAATGGCGCTGATCAGTATCACGCCTTATATTGCCCTGCAGTTAAAGGCCATTACCGTTAGCCATGCAGTGCTCATTAACTACCCACAAGCGGCCGACACCACGCTGGTGGATGAACACTTCTGGATGGATAAGTCGCTCTGGGTGGCTCTGGTACTGGCGGTGTTTATTATTCTATTTGGCACTCGCCACCTGGATGCCAGCGAACGCCACGAGGGTATGGTGGCCGCCATCGCGCTGGAATCCCTGGTGAAGCTGGTCGCCTTCATGGCCGTCGGTGTTTTCGTGGTCTTTGTGATGTTTGAAGGCCCCGCGGCGCTGTTTGCTCAGGTAGCAGCCACGCCAGCGCTGGTCGATAGCATGCGGTTGGACAGCGTTCCTGGTGGCGTCACTGGTTGGGTGGGCATGCTGGTGCTCGCCTTCCTGGCCTTTTTAACGCTTCCCCGCCAGTTTCAGGTATTGGTGGTAGAGAATGTCGACGAGCAGCATTTAGCCAGAGCAAGCTGGCTATTTCCCCTTTACATGCTGTTGATCAACCTGTTCGTAATCCCTATCGCCCTGGCGGGCCTGCTGCTAGGTGCGAGCGCAGGCGACCCCGATAGTTTTGTTCTGACGCTACCGCTTTCGGCAGGCTTAGAAGGGCTGCCGCTACTGGTCTTTATTGGGGGGCTTTCAGCGGCAACTGGCATGGTGATCGTCGAGACAATCGCCCTCTCCACAATGGTCAGTAACCAGCTGGTGATGCCACTGCTGCTGCGCTCACGGCGTTTGCACCTCAGCACCAAAGGCGAACTTGCCGGCTGGCTACTGGGAATTCGTCGGGTCGCTATCGTGCTGATTCTGCTGCTGGGTTATCTTTACCATGCGCTGATTGGCGATTCCTACAGTCTGGTCACAATCGGGCTGGTCTCTTTTGCAGGTGCAGCACAGTTCGCACCGGCGCTATTGATAGGCCTTTACTGGCGTGGTGCGACTCGCCAAGGCGCCACGGCAGGCTTAATCGCTGGCTTTTTGGTGTGGTGCTATACACTACTGCTGCCGGGGTTTGCCCAGTCGGGCTGGTTGGACGCCACGCTACTTACCGAAGGGCCATGGGGAATCGGCTGGTTGAAACCCTATGCGTTGTTTGGACTCGAAAATTGGGATATTTACACCCACTCGTTGCTGTGGAGCATGCTGGTCAACGTCGGGTTGCTGGTCGGTGTTTCGCTGTTTACCCGCCCAACGCCCCTGGAGCAAACCCAGGCGGCGCTGTTCACCGAAGCGATGAACCCCAATCTACAAACAACATCACTATCGACGTCACTATGGCGCGGGCAAACCACCCAGGGGGCACTCAAAGAGCTGTTGGTTCGCTATCTCGGTGCCCACACTACCCGACGGGTGTTCAGCCATAGCAGTATCAAAAACGCATTTGTGGCAGACGAGCCCGCTGCCGCTGAGTTGATTACACGTGCAGAGCAGGCATTGGCGGGGGCCCTTGGCAGCTCTTCAGCGCGGGTGTTGATCAACTCAGTGGTTCGCGGCGAGGCGCTGGATATTGAGTCGATCCTTAGTATTCTGGATACCACCTCGCAAACCCTTGAGTACAACCGCCGCTTAGAGCAGAAATCCCAAGAGCTCGTCCAAATCGGCGAAGAGTTACGCAGCGCTAATGAACGGTTGCGGGAGCTGGATCGTTTAAAAGATGAGTTTGTCGCCATGGTCAGCCACGAACTCCGTACGCCACTAACCTCCATCCGCGCTTTTGCTGAAATTTTGCGCGATAGCGGCCAGCTACCCGATGAAAAGCGCCAGCATTTTCTGGGTGTCATCGTTCTCGAAAGCCAACGGCTCTCACGCTTAATCGAAGAAATACTGGACCTTGCCCGTCTGGAAAGTGGCCGTTTAACGCTTAACCCGGTGCCGCTGGATCTTGCCGCGCTTACCCGACACAGCATTGACGCCATCGCGCACCTGCATCAAGAGCGGGGCATCCAACTAGAGGTTGATTTAGAAGCAGACCCAGCAATGGTGGTTGGTGACCATGATCGTTTAGAACAGGTGATTATTAACCTGCTTGATAACGCAAGTAAGTTTGCCGATCGCCACCAGCCTAAAGTGCGCCTGTCGCTCTACCGCCATCGCCACCATTTCCGTTTAAGCGTGGAGGATAACGGCGCCGGGATTAGCGCGGATGAGCGTGAACGGGTATTTGAAAAATTTCATCAGATACAGCAAGACGATGATATACCAAGAGGACGGCCCAGAGGGAGCGGCTTGGGACTACCCATTAGCCGTGGAATTATCGCTCATCTGGGTGGACGACTCTGGGTTGAGGATGCCAAAACGCTTGGCGGTGCCTGTTTAACACTGGAGCTACCCGCGGCGCCGGATGACACCCACGCTTGATCCTATTCAGCTAAGAACTTTCCGCCAAGAACTTTCCGCTAACCACTTTTGGCGCGCTGAACAAACGCTCTAATCTGCTGCAGATCAAACTTTAATAGCAGGCGCTCGTCTTCACGCAGGCGGCGAAGATCCACCCAGGCGTCTGCGGCTTGGCCACGGGCTCTGTTGTAACGCTGCTGATCTAATAAGAGTTGCTGTAGACGCTCAAAAGCGGCTATAAGCAACGCCGATTCAGCCGACGTTAGCGCATCCACCTTATGACCATCTTCCGTATGACCATCTCTCATATGACTGAGCGCGATCAACCGTTCGCGGGTGGCTATGTGGCGCAGCCCGTAACGCAGGCAGAACAAACGCGCAGCGCTAATCAAAGGCAATAGGCCCTGAAGTTTCAGATTAATGGCTTGCTCGTGAGGAGCCTCAAGGTGTGGGCTCGAGGCAAGTTGCCCAAAGCGGTTCAAAGCTACCGGCAACTCATTCAGTAGCGCCGCCATTTCATCCATATAAAGCGATGCGTTAGGGAGTATCGCGGCGATGCTATCCCCCAGTTGCGCGGCAAGTGCTTGATTGCCAGCGATGGGAGAAAAATCGAGCAAAATATTAGTCTGCTGAACACGCTTCACCCGTCGATCGGCGCTCCAGATTTCCAGCTGTGCTTGCCATTCACTTATCCGCTTGCGCCACATTGGCCAGCGAGCCATCACATGGCCTCGGCAAAGGGGAATGCCGGCTTCATCCAGACGTTGAGTAAACCGCTCGCCCAGGGCTTGGAAGTAGCCGTCAATCTCAACATGCCTATGGTCAGGGTAATCATCGATAATCAGCGCATTGTCCTGATCAGGGCCGAGCAGGCTCTCGTAGCGAGCCGCCGAACCTAACATCAACACACAGTAATCGACCGGTGGTGTGCCCCACCCTTGCGCTTGCATCTCTTCAAGCGACTGGGCAATAGCGCGCCGGTATAGCCAAGCATTGTGATCACTAATGATCTGGCTGATACGCCAAGCGGGTAAATCGTAATGTGCCAGCGTTTCAACCAAGGAGGGTTGCCACGCATAAGCGTCGGCAATGGAAGACTGAGGTGAAGAGGTTTTTGAGAAAAGATGCTGGAGCGGCGCGTCGAGCGCCATGGTGTTTAAATGTCCATGCTCGTTGAATAAGGAGCGCCAGGGCGAGGCTTGGTGTACTACTCGCATACGCCTCTCCTTTACGAACGTTTGTGTCGGCGTTACTTTTATCTCGGTTTTACTTCTTTCTCGGTTTTACTATGCGCTGTCGCCAGCACGACGTGGGTCAGGCTCGAACATTGCCTCCCCTACTTCATCAATATAGCGCTGCGCTTTAGTGACCATCATAGCATCACACGCTTCGCGTCCAGGCAGCATATCGGAACGCTCAAAACGGTGTTCAAGGGTTTCACCGCTGGCATCGGCCTTACGAATCCAACCACTTACACGGTATTGGCCGCTTTGATCGTCCGGCTGAGATACGATCTCATAACCATTGTACTCCACGGCATCAGCCGCTTTGGTGGTAGCGCCTGGCGCAGACTGACGATCACTACCAAAGAGGCCAGATAATAATTTTTTTAACATAGTGGCTCCTTAACATGCCGGGCGGCAGCTATTAGCTGCCGCCCTGACAAGATATACGCTTTTATAATTAACTAGGTTTTACTAGCTTTGCTTACGGCCTTTGCCAGCGGCAATACGCAGGCGAAGAGCATTCAGCTTAATAAAGCCTTCGGCATCTTTCTGGTTGTAAGCGCCCGCATCATCTTCAAATGTCGCAATTGACTCATCAAATAGCGATTCATCAGACTTGCGGCCAACCACGGTAGCATTGCCTTTATAGAGCTTCATACGTACGACACCCGATACATTCTTTTGGGTCTCGTCAATGGCCGCTTGCAGCATGCGACGCTCTGGGCTCCACCAGTAACCGTTGTAGATCACTTCCGCGTATTTCGGCATCAGCTGATCTTTCAGGTGGGCTTCTTCGCGGTCTAGGGTTAGCGACTCAATCGCGCGGTGAGCGCGCAGCATAATAGTGCCGCCAGGTGTTTCATAGCAGCCACGTGATTTCATGCCCACGTAGCGGTTTTCAACGATATCCAAGCGGCCGATACCGTTGTCGCCTCCTAGTTTATTGAGCTTTTCAAGCACTTCGTGGGCTTTTAACGGCTCGCCGTCGATGGCCACGATGTCACCCTTTTCATACGTCAGTTCAACGTAGGTAGGGGTATCGGGTGCGGCTTCAGGAGACACGCTCCAACGCCACATGTCGTCTTCGGCTTCGGCCCAAGGATCTTCCAAAATACCGCCCTCATAAGAGATATGCAGTAAGTTGGCATCCATTGAGTACGGCGATTTTTTCTTTTTATTGGCAAAATCGACCGGAATGTTGTGCTCTTCGCAATAGGCCATCAGCTTTTCGCGAGAGGTTAAGTCCCACTCACGCCACGGGGCAATGACTTTCACGCCGGGCTTAAGGGCATAGCCGCCGAGCTCAAAGCGAACCTGGTCGTTACCTTTACCCGTAGCACCGTGAGAAATAGCGTCGGCGCCGGTTTCATTGGCAATTTCGATCAAGCGCTTGGCGATCAGGGGCCGAGCGATAGAGGTACCCAGCAGGTACTCACCTTCATAAATCGTGTTAGCGCGGAACATGGGATAAACGTAGTCACGCACAAACTCTTCGCGCAGGTCTTCGATGTAAATTTCTTTTACACCAAGGGCTTGCGCCTTGGTACGAGCTGGTTCGACCTCTTCGCCCTGACCGATGTCGGCAGTAAAGGTCACTACCTCGCAGTTGTAAGTTTCTTGCAACCACTTAACGATGACGGATGTGTCCAGGCCGCCTGAATATGCCAGCACAACCTTTTTGACATCGGACATTCTTTGCTCCTCATTGACCATAAGAAATTGATAAAAACAAAACCACGCTAGCCATTAACACTTGGCTGATGCGAGAGCTCTTTGCGACCGACCGTTGAGATAGATCTTTGAGACAGACGTTGAGTATAGCGTTCTCAATGCTCAGCGAATACCGTCAACGACGCCTGGGGGCTAAAGCTGCTAGAATCACTCCATTCAAAGCGGCGGCTTGCCGCTAATGTCGAATGATTACTCGCTTGAAGACTATTACTCGCTTGAACATAAGGAGAGCTGCATGAGCGAGGCAATTGCCCGCGAATTAATGGCCCAACGTTTTCGCAGTTACCTGCCGGTGGTCGTTGATTTAGAAACCGGGGGATTTAATGCCCAAGGTGATGCCGTACTTGAGATTGCTGCCGTTACGCTAACCATGGATCCGGAAGGCAACCTGCTGCCTGATGCCACCTATGCTTACCACATTCACCCCTTTGAAGGGGCGAATGTTGAGCAGTCGGCACTCGATTTTACCGGCATTAACCTGGATGACCCGTTGCGCAGCCAAGTCGCGCTTAGCGAAGCTGAAGCACTCAATGAAATTTTTCGTCCTATACGGAAGTCAATCAAAGCTCACGATTGCACTCGCGCGATTTTAGTCGGTCATAATGCGGCGTTCGATCAGGGATTCTTGAACGCGGCGGTGAATCGCTGCGGCATTAAGCGCAATCCATTTCACCCGTTTTCTAGCTTTGATACCGCCACTCTGGCTGGCTTGATATATGGGCAAACCGTGCTTGCCCGCGCCTGCCGTGCTGCTGGCATTGAGTTTGATAATAAAGCTGCCCACTCCGCCCGTTACGATACTGAGCGAACTGCTGAGCTATTTTGCTCCATGGTGAATCGCTATAAAGATTTGGGCGGCTGGCAGCTTGCCCAGCGAGAGCAAGAGATGGATAGCACAGATTAGAACTTGGCATCCGCCGCCTAGCCGTTGATGCATTACTCATGCATAGAGGCAGCAATGCAGAGAGCCGCTAATGCAGAAAATCAGGCTTTACGCTAAACTTTGCCGCATTACTGCAATGTGATTTACCACCGACAATGCCGGTTAGCGCGTGTTTGGCGGTGATAAAACGATATCGATTAATTTTTCCCCATTTTCAGGAGATGAGACGTTTCCATGGCCCAGCATAATGCCTTTTACGCCCAATCCGGTGGCGTCACCGCCGTGATCAACGCCAGTGCCTGTGGCGTTATCGAAGCCTGTCGTCAAGCACCCGATCAGATTGGCAAGGTGTATGCCGGTCATAACGGCATTATCGGGGCTTTAACAGAAGACCTAATCGACGTTACCCAAGAGAGTGACGAAGCGATTGCAGCCCTGCGCCACACGCCAGGTGGTGCTTTCGGCTCTTGCCGCTATAAGCTAAAAGATATTGATACTCACCGCGCCCAGTACGAGCGCTTGATCGAAGTCTTTAAAGCTCACGATATTCGCTACTTCTTCTATAACGGTGGCGGTGATAGTGCCGATACCTGCTTAAAGGTCTCTCAGCTTTCCGAGAAGCTGGGCTATCCGCTTACCGCGATTCACGTGCCTAAAACCGTGGATAACGACCTGCCGATTACCGATAACAGCCCAGGCTTTGGCAGTGTCGCTAAGTACATTGCGACCTCTACGCTGGAAGCGTCGCTGGATATTGCTTCCATGTGCGCCACCTCCACCAAGGTATTTGTACTTGAAGTCATGGGCCGCCACGCGGGCTGGATCGCCGCAGCCGGTGGTTTAGCGGGCGAAGCCGAAGGCGAGCCGCCGCACATGATTATCTTCCCGGAAATCCCGTTTAACCGTAAAGCGGCCATGGCGCGGGTTGAAGAAAGCGTTAAACAATATGGCTACTGCGTGATCGTGGTTTCTGAAGGCGCCCGCTACGAAGATGGCACTTTCCTGGCTGACGCAGGCAATACCGATGCCTTTGGCCATCGCCAGTTGGGCGGCGTAGCGCCAACACTTGCCGGTATGATCAAGCAGGATTTGGGCTACAAGTATCACTGGGCAGTGGCCGATTATCTACAGCGCGCAGCGCGCCACCTAGCGTCTAAAACCGACGTTGAACAGGCCTATGCGGTGGGTCGCGAAGCGGTGACGCTGGCGCTAGCAGGCAAAAATGCCATGATGCCCGCTATTCGTCGTATTTCTCAGTCACCTTACCAGTGGGATGTCATCTCTGCCCCGCTGTCACAGGTGGCCAATAAAGAGAAATTTATGCCCCGCGACTTTATCAGCGACAACGGCTTTGCGATTACCCAGACGTGCCGGGATTACCTCTCACCATTGATCCAGGGCGAGGATTTCCCCCCGTTTGAGAATGGCTTGCCGAAAGTGGCCAAGCTGAAACTGGCAAAAGCAGAACGTAAACTGCCTACTTTTACGCTATAAATATTTGCTGTAGCAATGTCATTGCGAACGCAGTGAAGCAATCTCGGGGTTAGGTACCGCCGCGGCGCGTTGAGATTGCCGCGTCGCTTCACTCCTCGCAATGACCTCTCCTTATGTCATTGCGAACGCAGTGAAGCAATCTCGGGGTTAGCTGCTGCCGCGGCGTTGAGATTGCCGCGTCGTTTCACTCCTCGCAATGACCTCTCCTGATGTCATTGCGAACGCAGTGAAGCAATCTCGGGGTTAGCTGCCGCCGCGGCGTTGAGATTGCCGCGTCGTTTCACTCCTCGCAATGACATAACCCCGTTTTATTCGCAACTCGCTGTGTAGGTTTAGCGTAACAGCCAGGAAAGCACGAGCAGCAATAGCAATATACCTGCTACCCCCTGCCAGAAACGCCGCGGCTCCTGGCGGCTCTCTTCCCGGTTCGGCAATCGCCCCAGCGGCACCCTAAGGGCATGCAAGAACTCCGATAGACGCCTAAAGCGCAGAGCCCGCTGCGGATCCAAAGCGCGGCGTAGCGCATCGTCTAAGTCTTGGGATATCTCAGGATTGGTTGTGCGCGCGCTGCGGTAGGTTAATTCTTCAAGATCGGTATGGCTGCGCAGGCGATTGGGCGTCAAGGTATAGGGCAAAGCACCGGTCAATAACCAGTAGGTCGTGGATGCCAGCGAGTACTGATCACTGCGCCGACCAATGCTGTCGGCCAACGCATACTCAGGGGCGGTGTGCTCGTTGAAGCCAATTTGGCGGAGCAACTCACCCGAGTGGCGGTGCCCTTCGCCGTCGCGCATATGGCAGGCACTAAAATCAGTCAGCACCAGCTTGCCGTGCGGGTCGATCAGGATATTATCGGGGTTGATCTGCTGATGAATAATTTCCCGGTGATGCAGCGCCTGCACCGCCTTACCCAGCTGATTAGCAATATCTAAGCGCTGCGTTAAGCTGGCTTGAGGATGGCGTTCGGCCCACTGTCGCAGCGTTTCACCTTCAATATGCTGCATCAGGTAATAGAGATAACGGCGCGGCCGCGACGGCTCCATCACCTTGACCACAAACGGCGAATTGACGCGCTCGACCACCCACTGCTGAAGCAGGAAGTGCTCCAGATAGGCGTTGCGCAACGAAAGCTCCGGGCTGGGTGCTTTCATGACCATTTCACGCTCGCTATGCACATCACGAACACGATAAACCCGCGACTGCGCTGTGCGTGACAGCACAGCGAGAACTTCAAGGCCATCTAAACGCTCACCCGGCGCCAGTTCTGGCGGAATCGGCAAGTCGCCGTAGAGCTGTCCTGGATGCTCCGTTACTTCGTCAGGCAACTCATCGATTCGCACCAACTGGAAGCAGAACTGATCGCCACCGTAGCCACGATCCTGGGCGCGCTGCTTCGCCTCATCGGCAAGCCGTTCGCAGGCGGCATCCAGATCACTGGCATCTTGGCGGATCAAGCGTACATAGTCGGAAGGTAGCAGAGTACCGCGCACACCCTGGGTGGTGAACAAGAACAGATCGCCCTGTTTGAGCGCTATATGGGTGTAATCGATATCAACACTGCCATCCATACCCAGCGCCCGGGAAGGATAACGGTACCCTCCTAAGTCGGTGACATGGTCTCGGCTCAACTGCTCAAACTCGGCCCCGCGCAAACGGAACACCAGCGTGTCGCCCATATGAAACAGATGTGCTTCGCGCCCACGGAAGACCATCGCCGACATGGAGGAAACAAAGCTGCCCTCTTTCACATGCTGGCTTTGGCTGTAGCACCAGCTATTAAGGGCACGCAGCACGCGGGTGGCCGAGGTTTTGACATCCCAATGATCAGGGGTGGAGAAGTAATCGGCCAGAAAGCCGCGCACGCTTAAATCACCGGCCTGCTTGGCCATGGTATTGCGTGAGATGGAGTCACTAATAACGGCACAGCCACCTTTGGCGCGCAGCAGCGGCGCTTCAGGAAAGCGAACCGACATTGAACTGCGGTGCAGGCGCCGGTCCGGCGCGACAAATGCTTGACCATAACTGATGAGCAACTGGGCGTGCGACAAGTCATCCTCCTAGGCTGCCGACTCGATCGAGGGACTTCACTGTCAATAAACTCTGCCTATGATACACGCAGCGGAGCAGAAACGATGCCCAACAAACGTCTCTATCGTATTAGTGCGCTTTTATATGCGCTGCTTTTTGATTTCCCTCATAATAGGGCAACGGCTAAACCACACCGGCCCACCTATGTCGCATTGGTAATCGCGTAGTCATGTTCGTATAATTCTTCGCCATCAACGACTCTGTAACGATTACCTAACCTCTGCACGACTCAAGCCACAGTACTACCAAGGAATCAACGATGAACTTCGATAATATCCCTGCTGGAAAGGATCTCCCCAACGACGTTTATGTGGTGATCGAAATTCCAGCCAACCACGATCCAATCAAATACGAAATTGATAAGGACATGGGCGCACTACTCGTTGACCGCTTTATGGCCACCCCCATGTTCTACCCTGCCAACTATGGCTTTATTCCCCACACCCTAGCCGATGACGGCGACGCCCTGGATGCGCTGGTCGTGACCCCGCACCCGGTTCAACCCGGCAGCATTATTCGTGCTCGTCCGGTAGGCATTTTAAACATGACCGACGAAGCCGGCGAAGATGCCAAGCTGATTTGTGTGCCCCACGCCAAGCTTAGTTCGCTCTACGATGACATTCAGGAAGTCACTGACCTACCTGAGCTGCTGCGCCAGCAAATTGCACACTTCTTCGAGAACTACAAAGATCTCGAAAAAGGCAAATGGGTAAAAGTCGAGTCCTGGGAAGGCGCTGACGCTGCGCGCAAAGCGATTGAAAAATCCGTTATCGCTTACCAGAAAGCGTAATCGTTTTGTAAAGTTGCTTCTGTGTATGTGAAAAGGTCGCCTTCGGGCGACCTTTTAGGTTGTTAGGATTAACGCACCATTAGCGACCGCGTCACGTCACCGCAGCGTATACGCGAGAGATTCAAGGTTGCGGTATGCTATTTGTCCTAGCTTGCGATGCCATTAATTAAGGACGCACCGTGTTATCTCTTAAACGCCTGAGCCTACTTCCCTTACTGGTTTTTTTTCTCGGCTGGTTACCCTTGAGCGCACACGCCCAATGGTTTTCATCGTCTAGCAACCAAGATGAATTTTTACCGGTAATGGAAGCCTTTCAGCCTACCGCTTGGCACGATGGAGAAACGCTTTTTATCGGTACCGATATCACCGATGAGTACTATCTTTATCGGCATCAGTTTGCTGTCTCCAGTCAGACCGAGGGTATAACGCTTGGCGAACCCAACATCCCCGAAGGCACGTTCACCAACGATGAATTCATGGGCGATGTTTACATCTTCCGCGACCAGGTGGTGTTTGAAGTACCGCTGAGCGCTCCCTACGCAGGCCCGCTAAACGTTGAGTTAACCTTTCAAGGCTGCGCGGATGCAGGGCTATGCTATCCACCGGAACGCTTGAGCCTACAAGCGAGTGAGACTGAGCCGCCCAATCAATTTGCAAACTGGCAAGAAGGAGATAGCGCCGCTAGTGAAATCGCTACCGCTACCTCTACTTCACAGAGTAACTTCGCGGGGCCTCAAAGTGAAGATAGCCGCTTTAGCGCTTTGATTAGCGATGCAAGCTTACCGTTAGCGTTAGGGCTGTTTTTTATTGCCGGCTTGGGGCTTACCTTTACCCCCTGCGTACTCCCGATGATCCCGATTCTCTCCTCAATCGTCGTCGGCCAGAACCCCACCCGCCCACGCGCCTTTGCTCTCTCGTTAAGCTATGTGCTGGGGATGGCGCTGACCTACGCGCTGGTCGGGATCTTGATGGGGCTGTTCGGCGCCGGCCTTAATCTTCAGGCGCGCTTACAGTCGGCACCGGTGCTTATCACTTTCGCCGTACTCTTCACGCTCTTTGCGCTGGCCATGTTCGGGGCCTTCACGCTGAATCTCTCGCCCCGCTTAGCCACCCGTATTGACGCCTGGCAGGCTCGCGCTCAGCGTAGTGGACCAGCGGGTTTAGCGTTAGCAGGTGCGCTCTCCGTACTAGTGGTGTCACCCTGCGTCACCGCTCCATTAGCCGGGGCACTGGTGTTTATCTCCTCAACCGGTGATGCAGCCATGGGGGGTACGGTACTCTTTGCCCTGGGAATGGGCATGGGCGTACCGCTTCTTTTAGTCGGCACCTTTGGCGCCACACTGTTACCCCGTTCGGGCGCCTGGATGAATGGCGTAAAGATTGCCTTTGGCCTGTTGCTACTGGGTGTGGCAATTTGGATGATCGAGCGTTTAGTTGCTGCACCCATAGCGCTACTTCTATGGGCAACACTCGCGATCGGCACGGCGCTGGCGCTTGGGGCTCTGAACTTCAATCAACCGCAAGGGTGGCCACGGGCACGTCAAACGCTGGGGGTTTTGCTGCTGGCGTGGGGCGTCCTGCTGGTGATTGGTGCCGCGCAAGGTGGCAGCAACCCACTGCGCCCTCTTGCGGCCACCTCGATTGGGCCCGGCGAGTCTCAAGTGGAACAGCTTGAGTTTGTTGAGGTCGATAACCTTACCGCGCTTGAGGCGGCCATCGCTCAAGCGAAAAGTACTAATCAGCCGGCGTTTGTTCACTTTACCGCTGACTGGTGCATTTCATGCAAGCTACTGGAGCGCGATGTTTATCCTGACCCACGTGTTTCAGCGGCATTGGAGGGTTACACATTAATTGCCGCAGACGTGACGCAGACCGATCCACAAAGTCGTGAGCTGCTGGAACAGTTCAATCTTTTCGGCCCGCCAAGCCTGCTGTTTTTCAGTCAAGGCGAAGAAATTCGTGATGCGCGCATTCAAGGCGAAGTCACCGCCGACCAACTGCATGAACATCTTGAATCCGTTAGCCAGTGGCTTGCCAATAGTTGAGCCACCACCCTACGAGCCTTGCCCACTAAGGCACTTAAGCAGCGTTTTGACGCGAATATCGTCAAACAGTTGTTTAAATCTACATTCAGCGTCAGTTTAAGCACTGGCTTAGGCTGTCGCTGGACATCCTGGCACTTTTTCGGCAAACTCCGCTCCCATATTAGCTAAAAACTTCCTTTTTTAGGGGTGAGAACGGGGTAACGTTCGCTAACATGCAGCGTTCTCTTCATTTTTAAATTTGGTTTACTGCGCCTATAGATGAGCCGCGCAGCGCCGCGCAGCAACTCGCCTATAGGCCACGGTTACTGTGTGATTATTTCTCATAATCTTCTTTTATGACATTGATGGGGCTATGCCATGGATATCCGCAAAGTTAAGAAACTGATCGAGCTGCTCGAAGAGTCCAATATTAGCGAGATTGAAATTCAGGAAGGCGAAGAGTCCGTTCGTATCAGCCGCCACCCTAATGGCGCCTCGTGGCAGCCACAGCCCATGCCGCAATACGCACAACAGCAGCCTGGCTATGCAGCAGCTCCCGCTCCTACATCAGCACCGGCTGCTGAAGCTGAGCCTCAAGGCACAAGCTACCGTGGTGAAGCCGTTAACTCCCCGATGGTAGGCACCTTCTATCGCAGCCCCGCGCCGGGCGCCAAGTCGTTTGTAGAAGTCGGTGATAGCGTCAAGCAAGGCGATACCATTTGTATTATTGAAGCCATGAAAATGATGAACCAGATTGAAGCTGACCGCGACGGCGTGGTGGAAGCCATCCTGGTAGAAGATGGTGAGCCGGTCGAATTCGATCAACCCATGATCGTCATCGCTTAATCCTTCATTTTCAACACGGGTGGACTCTCCCATGCTGGACAAGGTACTTATCGCCAACCGCGGCGAGATTGCCCTCCGTATCCTACGGGCCTGTAAAGAACTGGGCATTAAAACCGTTGCGGTACATTCCAAAGCTGATCGTGAACTCATGCATGTTCGCCTGGCGGATGAAGCCGTGTGTATTGGACCGGCATCGTCAGCGCAGTCTTACTTAAATATTCCGGCCCTGATCAGTGCGGCCGAAGTCACTGACTCGACCGCTATTCACCCCGGTTACGGCTTTTTGTCTGAAAACGCCAACTTTGCCGAACAGGTTGAGCGCTCGGGATTTACCTTTATTGGCCCCCGCGCAGAGACGATTCGCCTGATGGGCGATAAAGTCAGTGCTATCCAGTCGATGAAAGAAGCGGGCGTTCCCACGGTGCCAGGCTCAGACGGCCCCTTGGGTGACGATGATGCGACCAATTTAGCCACTGCGCGTCGCATCGGCTACCCGGTCATCATCAAGGCAGCCTCCGGTGGCGGTGGTCGCGGCATGCGTGTGGTACACACCGAAGGCCACCTGCTTTCGGCAATCACCGTTACTCGCACTGAAGCCCATGCCGCCTTTGGTGACGGCACGGTTTACATGGAGAAATTCCTCGAAAAACCGCGCCACGTCGAAGTTCAGGTGCTTGCGGATGGTCAGGGCAACGCGATTCATCTTTATGACCGCGACTGCTCACTCCAACGCCGTCACCAGAAAGTGCTTGAAGAAGCGCCTGCACCAGGTCTTGATCCGGAAGCTCGCGCCCAAGTGCTAGAAGCGTGTCGCCAAGCATGTATTAAGATCAATTACCGTGGCGCAGGCACCTTTGAATTCTTGTACGAAGACGGCGAGTATTTCTTCATCGAGATGAATACCCGCGTTCAGGTAGAGCACCCTGTTACCGAGATGGTCACCGGCGTCGATATCGTTAAAGAGCAGCTGCGCATTGCCTCGGGTCTGCCGCTGTCGATTCGCCAGGAAGATGTAAAGCTCAACGGTCATTCCTTCGAGTGCCGGATTAACGCTGAAGACTCGCGCACCTTTATGCCCTCCCCTGGCAAGGTAACGCTGTTTCACGCGCCGGGTGGCCTGGGTGTCCGTATGGACTCCCACCTCTACACCGGCTACACCGTGCCGCCTCACTATGACTCACTGATCGGCAAACTGATCACCTGGGGCGCCGACCGCGAAATAGCGCTTACGCGCATGCGCAATGCCCTTGATGAACTGCTGGTGGAAGGTATTAAAACCAATATCGATCTACAAAAAGATTTGGTTCGCGATAGCTACTTCCGTCAAGGTGGTGTCAACATTCACTATCTGGAAAAGAAACTCAGCAGCTAATAGCACTTCAAACGCTTTCCAGCGCTAAGAGTGATGCCCAGCGGGGTGGCCATGTCCACCCCGTCTCTGTCTTTAACGTCTTTGTCTTTACCTTCTTTGTTTTTACTGAATCTGTCTTTACTGTATTTGTCTTTAATTCGCCCTGCGGAGACTCTCCATGCCCTGGCTCCAACTCAAAGCCCATGTCGCCCCTGAACAAGCAGAGTTTCTCGAAGAACTGCTGCTTGATGAAGGCGCGACAGCGATTGGCCTTCAGGATGCCCACGATGATCCGGTATTTGAGCCAGAACGTGGCACCACACCGCTCTGGGAAGACACCATTCTGACCGGCCTTTACGATGACCTAGAGGGCGTCGAAAGCATGTTGGAACGTATTGAGGCGGCATGGTCCGAACAGATGCCTGAGGAGCCCTGCCCCACCATCGAATATGAGCTACTGGCTGACCGGGACTGGGAGCGGGAATGGATGGATGACTTCACACCGCTGCAGATGGGCCAGCGGCTGTGGATCGTACCAAGCTGGCACGAACCTCCCCATGCCGACGCCGTTAACTTGATTCTCGACCCCGGCCTGGCCTTTGGAACGGGCACGCACCCGACCACAGCGCTGTGTTTGGAGTGGTTGGATGAACTGGCCGTGGCTGGGCACTTAGCCCAGCAGACCGTGCTGGATGTGGGCTGTGGCTCCGGCATTCTTGCTATCGCCGCACTCAAACTCGGCGCTAGCCATGCTGATGCCACCGATATTGACCCGCAGGCACTCCAAGCCAGCCGTGACAACGCCGAGCGTAACGGGATTGCCGAGCCGGATTTAACGCTCTACTACCCTGAGCAGTTAAGTGATGGCGGCGACTACCCTGTTGTGACCGCCAATATTTTAGCGGGCCCGCTAGTCGAGCTTGCTCCAATGATTGCCGGGCACGTGGCCCCTAGCGGCCGCATTGCGCTATCCGGCATCTTGGCGAACCAGGCAAATGAGGTTTATGAAGCCTATGCCGCACAGGGAATCGCCATGGAGGAGCCAGTGATTCGCGAAGGATGGGTGCGACTTAACGGCCAGCGTCCGCGTTAAAGCGGCAAACGGCCTTCACCCCATCACCGAGTAGGCGTATCATACGCCCCCTTGAATCGCCTACTCGCCGCTAGCCCAGCACACATAAAGCCTAACGCCATGACTGTAGCCAATGCACTAGCCTCCAATGAGCCCGTCACCATTGGGACGTATGCATTACCCAACCGGGTAATTCTCGCGCCCATGGCCGGCGTCACCGACCGGCCTTTCCGCCAGTTATGTCGGCGGCTGGGGGCTGGCTGGGTGGTGGGTGAAATGGTGACGTCAGACCCCAGCTTATGGCACACGCGTAAATCGCAGCTACGGATGGACCATCGCGGAGAGCCCGACCCCCGCGTGGTACAAATCGCCGGTGGCGATGCCGAGATGCTCGCCCAGGCGGCGCGGTTGAATGCCGAACTTGGCGCTCAGATCATCGATATCAACATGGGTTGCCCCGCGAAAAAAGTCTGCAACAAAGCCGCTGGGTCGGCGCTCCTTCGCGATGAAGCCTTGGTTGCCGAGATTCTTGACGCAGTAGTTTCAGCGGTCGATATTCCAGTAACGCTGAAAATTCGCACCGGCTGGTGCGCCGAATCAAACAACGCCTTGCGAATTGCCCGCTTAGCTGAGTCCGCAGGCATTCAAGCACTCGCCGTACATGGCCGTCACCGCCAGCAGCGCTATACTGGACAGGCAGAGTACGACACGATTGCTGAGATAAAATCTCACCTCTCGATACCGGTGATAGCCAACGGCGACATAACAAGTCCGGAAAAAGCCGCCGAGGTACTCGCTTATACCGGCGCTGATGCAGTAATGGTAGGCCGTGGTGCTCAGGGCAACCCGTGGATATTTCAACAGATTAACCACTATCTTCAGCATGGGGAACGGTTGGCGCTACCCACCCTTGTGGAGCGCCGCCACGTGCTACACGGGCATGTCGAGGCGTTGCATGAGTTTTATGGCACGACGATGGGTGTGCGTATTGCGCGCAAGCATGTCGGCTGGTACCTCAGCGACGACCCACGCTTTACGCAGCCTCAGCAGCGCGCGCTTAAGCAGCAGTTCAATGCGTTAGCGTCACCTGAAACGCAATTTGATTGGATCAACGACGTGATGGCCCCCGGTGCTGCCATACGTTTGCTAGCCAAAGGAAGCCATGCTGCATGACCGAACGCGATCTTCTCTCTAGCGACACCTACTCTTCTAGCGACACCCGTGCCAGCGAAGGCTACTCCCATTTAACGGGCACGCTTGCGGATCCGGCGGCTGCTAGCTCACCGCCACAGCCGCTTAGAGAGGCTGTTGAAACGGCAATGCGCCGCTACTTTGAGCATTTAGATGGCAGCCAAGCCAGCGACCTTTATGCCATGGTGATGGCCGAAGTAGAGGCACCATTACTCGCCTGCGTTTTGGAGCACACCGACGGCAACCAGACCCGTGCCGCGGATGTGCTCGGCTTGAACCGCGGCACCCTGCGTAAAAAACTCAAGCAATACGGACTTATCGAAGGTGACGCCCCATAACCCTGGGGCGTTGTTATTTTCTATTCTCGACTCTGCATACGAGCATTCTTATGGCTGATAATCCTCTCATGGCTGATAGTTCTTCCTTGACTGACAGTAGCGCCACCCCCGTCCGCCGCGCTCTTTTGAGCGTTTCTGATAAAACCGGCATTGTAGAATTTGCCCGTGGCCTGACTAAACATGGTGTTGAACTGCTCTCCACGGGTGGCACCTTCCGCCTACTGCAGGAAAATGCTATCGCAGTGAAAGAAGTGTCTGAACACACCGGTTTCCCCGAAATTATGGATGGCCGGGTAAAAACGCTGCATCCGAAAATCCACGGCGGCATCCTGGCGCGCCGTGGTCAGGATGATGCGGTCATGGCTGAGAACGACATTACCCCGATCGACATGGTGGTCGTCAACCTCTACCCATTTGCCGCGACGGTAGCCAAGCCTGATTGCACGCTGGAAGATGCGATTGAAAATATCGATATCGGCGGCCCAACCATGGTACGCGCCTGCGCCAAAAACCACGCCTACACCACTATCGTGGTCAATAGCAGTGACTATGCGCGGGTACTTGGTGAGCTGGCCGCACAGGATGGCCAGGTGAGTCGCGCCACGCGTTTTGATTTAGCGGTAAAAGCGTTTGAACACACCGCTGGCTACGACGGCGCGATTGCTGACTACCTGGGTCGCCAAGTGAATGCTAGCGATAAGACCTTCCCACGCACTTTTAACCTGCAGCTCGATAAAAAGCAGGACATGCGCTACGGCGAAAACCCGCATCAGCAGGCAGCCTTTTACGTTGACCCCCAGGCGAGCGAGCCCAGTGTCGCTACGGCTAAAATGCTCCAAGGCAAGCCGCTTTCGTATAACAATGTCGCCGATACTGACGCTGCGTTTGAGTGTGTAAAAGCCTTTAACGAGACAGCCTGCGTGATTGTTAAACACGCAAACCCCTGCGGCGTCGCCATTGGCGCAACCGCCTTAGCCGCTTACGACAAAGCCTTTGCCACCGATCCTACCAGTGCGTTTGGCGGCATTATCGCTTTCAATACACCGCTGGACGCCGAAACAGCCCAGGCGATCATTGATCGCCAGTTTGTCGAGGTAATTATTGCCCCAGGGGTCAGCGATGAAGCCGCTGCCATCGTGGCGAATAAGCAAAACGTACGCTTGCTGGACGTCAGCGCTCACTGGCCCGGCGAGCAGCAGCCTGCGCTGGACTTTAAGCGTGTCAACGGCGGGTTACTGGTGCAGGAACGTGACGACGGAATGGTCACCCGTGACAACCTGACCGTGGTCAGCCAGCGCGCCCCTAGCGAACAGGAGCTGCGTGATCTGGCCTTTGCCTGGCGAGTGGCCAAGTTCGTCAAATCCAACGCCATTGTGTATGCCAAAGAGGGCCAAACCGTGGGCGTTGGCGCGGGCCAAATGAGCCGCGTTTACTCGGCTAAAATTGCCGGCATTAAGGCCGCCGACGAAGGTCTTTCGGTGCCCGGATCAGTGATGGCGTCTGACGCCTTCTTCCCGTTCCGCGATGGCATTGATGCCGCGGCAGCCGCAGGCATTACCGCCGTGATTCAACCGGGGGGTTCCATGCGCGACCAGGAAGTGATCGACGCCGCCAACGAAGCAGGCATTGCCATGGTGTTTACCGGCATGCGCCACTTCCGCCACTAAGAGTAGCCACAACGCTTAGCCACACTTTCGGCATCAAGCTGATACCGTCAAAAACTAGCCCCCATCAGCAGCGCGCTGATGGGGGCTTTTTTACCCAGTCTTACTTAAAAAAAAGAACACTTAGGGCTCAGGGCTCAGCCAAGATCAATACATAGATACTTGGTTTCAAGGTACTCTTCCAAGCCCTGATGGCCGCCTTCACGGCCTAAGCCTGAGGCTTTGACACCCCCAAACGGCGCAGCAGCGTTAGAAATGGCGCCGGTATTAATCCCGACCATACCGTACTCAAGTGCTTCGGCCACGCGCCATACGCGGGAGAGATCACGCGAATAGAAGTAAGAAGCCAAGCCATACTGGGTATCGTTGGCCATTTCAATCGCGGTCTCTTCATCGTCAAACGGGAAGACAGCCGCGAGCGGACCGAAGGTCTCTTCATGAGCCACTTTCATCTTGTCGGTCGCAAAACTGATCAGCGTCGGCGTAAAGAAGTTACCGCCCAACGGGTGCGGATGCCCGCCCAACAACAGCTCTGCACCATTATCGATGGCGTCCTGCACATGTTCACTGACTTTTTTAACCGCATTGCCATCAATGAGCGGACCGATATTAATATTCGGCTTGGTGCCATCGCCGACATGCAGCTCGCTGTTCATGGCAACCGCTAACTTTTCGCAAAAGGCATTAATCACGCTGGACTGAACCAGGAAGCGATTAGTGCAAACACAGGTTTGCCCGGCGTTACGGAATTTAGCGGCCATGGCGCCTTCTACAGCGGCGTCTAAATCGGCATCTTCAAACACGATAAACGGCGCATTACCGCCCAACTCTAGCGAGATTTTCTGTACGTGTTCCGCCGCTTGCGCCATCAGCTTGCGGCCTACTTCGGTCGAGCCAGTGAAGGTAATCTTGCGCACTTTGGGCGACTGGGTCATGGCTTGGGCAATATCGCTGGCACTGCCGGGCACCACATTGAACACACCGCGGGGAATGCCGGCACGCTCGGCCAATAGCGCGAGCGCAGTGGCTGAAAAAGGCGTCTGGCTAGCAGGTTTAACCACGATCGTGCAGCCTGCTGCCAGTGCAGCCCCTGCCTTGCGAGTAATCATCGCCGCAGGGAAATTCCAGGGCGTAATGGCCCCCACAACACCGACGGGCTGCTTAGTTACCACAATGCGCTGGTTAGCTTTAGCGGCAGGAATGGTTTCGCCGTAAACGCGTCGCGCTTCTTCGGCAAACCAGCGCAGAAAACTGGCCGCATAGGCAATTTCACCCGCCGCTTCTTTGAGCGGCTTACCCTGTTCGTAGGTCATCAGCATGGCAAGATCCTGCTGATGCTCCATCATCAGATCGTGCCATTTCAACAACAAATCCGCTCGCTCCTGAGCGGTAAGGGCACGCCATGCCGGTAGTGCAGCATCCGCCGCGTCTATCGCCCGCTCGGTCTCAACTTTTCCCAAGCGGGGAATATCGCCAATCGCTTCGCCGGTTGCCGGGTTCAATACGGTGATCTGTTCGCCGCTATCCGCCGCGACCCAACTGCCGTCTATATAAGCAAAGGGGCAATACAGCTGTGTTTCTTTAAGCGCTTCCATGACAGACTCCTGGCCAAAATGATGGCCTTATAGGCTCATTAACCTCTTCATGCTAAGACGAAACACCCCTTTAGACCAAGTTTACCGCGTGCTTGACTCGCTAATTAACAACAGTTGAATCAGTTAATCAGCATTAAAAACTCTTGCCGGGTCGCCTGGTTGCTACGAAAACCACCCAGCATTACCGAAGATGTCATGCTGGAGTTTTGCTTCTCTACGCCACGCATCATCATACAGAGGTGACGCGCCTCAATGACCACAGCAACGCCCGTTGCCTGAGTCACTTCCTGAACGGCATCTGCAATCTCACGGGTTAAATTCTCTTGGATCTGCATACGGCGCGCAAACATATCGACAATACGGGCAAACTTAGACAGTCCTAATACTTTACCGTTTGGCAGATAGGCAATGTGGCATTTACCGATAAATGGCAGCAGGTGGTGTTCACACATTGAGTAGAGTTCAATGTCTTTCACCAACACCATTTCATCCGTTTGCGATTCAAACACCGCACCATTAACGATCTCGTCCAACGACTGAGAGTAGCCTGCATTCAAAAACTGCATAGCCTTGGCTGCACGTTTCGGCGTATCTCGTAGCCCTTCACGGTTCGGGTCTTCGCCAAGTGCTGAAATTATCTGGCGATAGTGCTCGGCGATATCATCGGACATATTAAGCCTCTTCAAAAACTGTATCAAAACCGTGCGCAATCGCGTCCAAACGGTCACCTAGGTCTCTAACCCTTTGCGCATGAAAAAAGTAAAACTACCACTAGAGGGACGTTAACCACCGCCTTTCTCTACCCAAGTTGTACAAAAAGTATACTTTTTCATAAAAAACGCACAACAAATATTAATTAATTCCATTATTTTACCGCATCTCGCCTGCTGTTGGCTTCTCTAACTGCGGCAGAGCGCCGCGGTGCTCACTTTGCAACCTAGGGGCCTGTGCTATGATAAATCATTATTATTGATTGCCTTTATTTCAGGCACCACCATTGAGAGTTCGCCATGTCATTTAAGCCAACGTCCTTTTGGTTAGCCGCCATTGCGGCCCCCTTTTATTTCTCCACGCCGCTACCTTCTTTCGCCGCAGAAGCGACACTTTCACTGCCCAATGAAGCGACTGTTGGCGTTGAGGTTGTTGAAGAGCTTACCTTTGAGTCAAACCAAGCTCGTCTTAACGACATATTGCTTCACCCCACTCAAGCTGAGAAAGCTTCGCACTCGCTGCCTGAATATTGTGTCATCGTGGGCAATGCCCAATTAGTCGATGAGCGCATTCGTGTTACCACGAAAGATGCCACCTGCATTGAAACACACGATGCGGACAGTGATATTTTTACAGGTGAATTCAGCGCCAGCGCGTATGCCGAAGATGGTCAATACGGCATCGCGTGCGAAGGCACTCCGTGCACGCTTTCTCCTGGGCAAACGTTCGTTCTCACGCTAAATGAGTCCCTAGAGATTAAAGAGCAGGACAACCCCTCTGAAGAATTGAACGAGCAACGCCGCCAAGTGGACGGAGAAGGCGTCGCTAACCCCGTACCCCGCGAAGAGGCCGTACCAGATTAAATCGTCCCTATTTACGCCAGCCAGCGGGGATTGTCTAACTGCAGGCACTGCTGCTCTAATTGGCGGATATGCTGATCCCAATAGCCACTATCCGCCAGCCAGGGAAAAGCACGGGGAAAAGCAGGATCATCCCAGCGAGAGACCAGCCATGCTGAGTGCCTAATTAAACGATAACTTCTCAGTGGTTCTATCAACGCCAACTGATCAGTAGGAAACGAGCAGGCTTCCTCATACCCTTCGGTAATTTCACTTAGATACGATCGCCACCCCTGTGGGTCATCCGTGGGCAGTAGCATCCAAATATCCTGCATAGCAGGCGCCATGATGCAGTCGTCAAAATCGACCAGCGTAAAGTCCTCATCACGCCCCAGCACATTGCCCAAATGGCAATCGCCATGGCAGCGAATCATGCTGCTGGCGGGGACCGTATGTTTTACAAGCTGCTGATGCACCTTTTCAATTACATTATCGTAAGCCCGGCGCTGATGACGGTTCATCCAATTACTGGCCAGCACTCGCTGCTGAGCATCTAAAATACCACTCGCCATTTCTAGCCGAGGACGGTGCTGAAACGTTTTTTTGGCCGACACTTTATGCAACCGCCCTAACACCTGCCCCATGGCAAATAAGTGCGATGGATTATCTAATTCTGGTGCCTGGCCTGGGCAGTGGGGAAACAGTGCAAATCGATACGCTTTAAAATAGTGTAACGAGACACCCGCCCTATCACGCCAAGGCGCAACTACCGGCACCTGCTGACTAGCGAGCTCCTGTAAAAAATTGTGCTCTTCCTGAATCGCCGCGTCTGACCAGCGATCAGGCCGATAAAATTTAACAATCCAGTTTTTGCCGTCGTCATCGCGAAACAACAGCACACGGTTTTCATAGCTATTCAGCGCAAAGGGCTCACCGGCGGGCCAAACATCCAGCGACTCTACTGCAGACATCACTAGGTCGGGCGAAAGTGAGCTAAACGGGTGTGACATCGGTCACTCCTGGGTTGGCAAAAAGGCTTTTGAATACGCTAAAGCGCTATTCTATCAATCCTTGCCCAGGGGTGTCCGCGCGGTCGCCCAAATATCCACACGTTCTGCGCCCGCCTCTAGCGCCGCGCGCGCCAGTGCATGCCCCGTCGAGCCCGTCGTTACAACATCATCAATGATCAATACATGCGCTGGTGGCGGCGTCTCAAACACAAAGGCGCCCACCAAATTAGCAGCCCGTTGACGACGGTTTAACGTGCGCTGGGAGGGGGAATCCTTCACTCGCTTGGCAGACACCAATGGCACATCAAACTGGCGGCTGAGCCTCTCGGCTAACCACTGCGATTGATTAAATCCTCGCGTGCGAGCATGCGCTGGGTGCATAGGTACCGACAACAGTGCGTCTGCTTGGGTAGGCGGCGGCGTTAATACCATTAACTCCGCTAACAACGTGCCCGCTCGAGGAGAGGCGTGAAATTTAAAATCATGTACCAGCTCTTTAATCGGCCCCTGATACAAAAGCCCCGCTTGGGTGGTCGAGAATGCCGGTGGGTCAATTAAGCAGTGACCACACAGCTGCGCTCCGTGGTAAACAGGGTCACCGCACTGGCGACAGGCATGCAGGTTCCACGGCAGCCCGACCAAACAGGCGGTGCACCACCCCCGCCCCGCCAAGGCGGGTGCCAAACAAAAGGCGCAATAGCCAGGCATGGCCTGCTTTAGCCAATGGCCGCCACGCTGTAGCCATTGTTTTACATTCATGCCTTCTCCCCAATAGAGATATTAATATTAAACTCATGGTTGACTTCTATCACGAAGTTGATAATATACTCCTCGTCTTAGCGGATGTGGTGGAATTGGTAGACACGCTAGATTTAGGTTCTAGTGCCGTAAGGTGTGGGAGTTCGAGTCTCCCCATCCGCACCAATTACTTGTTAGTTTTGAAGCAGTTAACGTTACCCCCCCCTTTCAAAATGTCTTAATACCTGCCTAGCTTAGGTGATATTAAGGCTTTTTTTGCGTTTTATCCCTCGCTTTAAATCATTAATGGCTCAATGCCATTTTTTTCGTGCTTAGCATTTGCCGAATTACGTACTTTTAACAGGCTGACTTAGCTCCACTTTTCCGCTAGGCTCTGTTAAAACGACTAACTGGATACTCGTTTATGCCTCAATGTGAAATGGCTTACTGCGAGTAATTGACACCAATACTATCGCCAATGACTACCTCCAATAACCATGAGAAGGATCTCTAATAATGGAATGGCTCAACGATAATGCCCAAGCCATCTCGGCAATAGCCAGTATTTGCACCCTCTTCGTCTGGGTTTTCTATGCCCAATTGCTTTATAACGGCTATGTCCGCCAACGTCGCCCTCGTGTAATCATTAACCGTGGCAAGGGGATTGGTGTGGATGCTATTTGCTTAATCAGCAATATGAGCAGCGAAGCAATCTATGTTCAACACCTTGTAGCGGTGCTGCATACGCAAAAAAAGAGTTACTCTCTAGATGTGGTGGAGTACCAGCAACACGGCAGCGAAAAACAGGAAGCCAGCTATCGCACCCATCAAGGCCCGTTAGCATCGGGGGATTACCTTAATATTCAGTCGTTTGGCGACATTGTCAATCAGGTTAAGCAATATTGGGAAATTGATGACAGCCTGCTTCATGAGCAGAATATACAACTCGAAATTCGTGTTATTGCCATTTATGGCTCTGAAGATATGCCCACTGGCGCCTCGAGGTCTTTTAATCTTGATCTAGACGCATCGCCCAATCGTCAGCTTATTCCAGCTAGCGTTGATACAGACCGACTCAATAGCCGTGGCCAACGTAAGCGCGTACTTGAATGGGCAAAAGAGATCGAGACTCATAAAGCACGTTAACCCCTTACCTTTGCAAAGCTGATATTGAACAGCGAGCACTTTTGATTGAGACCATTCGATGCATAAAATCCTAACCTTCTGCTGGCTCGGCATAATGACCACGGTTGCGGCTAGCGCTTATGCCGAAGAGGATGACAGTGACCTACCTGTCTGGGCGGAAGAGCACGTTGAACCGTTTCGTGAAAGCGTAGGCAATTGGGTAGATAACACATCGCGCCGAATTGATGGTTTCTTTGGCACCGACGACCATATGCAGACCAAAAACGAGTCTTATCTTCGTTTTGGCCAAGAAATCGATTGGATGGAGGGGGATGGTACGCGCGGCGATACTTCACTTCGTTACCGTATCGATCTACCTACCTCGGAAGAACGCTTACGCCTGGTGATTGAGAGTGATCCTGAAGAGTCGCAAGGTACTCTTGAAGAGCAAGGATCAGGGCGTCTTGCCAATGACCAGCGCGACCGTCGTAGCTCTACGTTAGGCCTGGATTGGCTAGAAAGTCGTGACAAGCGCGAAAATTGGAGCAACCGCGTTGGCGCTGGTATTCGTCTGCGTCTCCCTCTGGATCCTTATGTTCGCTTTACCAGCGAACGGCTATGGCAGCTTGGTGAAGGGCCTTGGCAGCTTGAGTCGAACAACCGTGTTTCCTGGTTTAACAATGAAGGCTATTCGGCACGAACGCGCTGGGATATCGGCCGCCAATTGAGCGAACGCCGCCATTTGCGGTTTATTTCTACGGTTCAGTGGCGTGAAGAGGAAGATAAGCTGGAATACAGTGAAATTGCCGAAATCAATCACCGCATTAACCGCCGCAGCGCACTGCGCTACTCGGCGATTGCCATCGGCGAAAGCGCTTCAAATCCTCGCATGACTAACTACTACCTGCAAACACGCTATCGCCGGGACATCCATAAAGGGATTTTATTTGCCGATGTGATTCCGGAACTGCATTTTCAACGCGATGTTAGCTATGACCCACGCTGGGCCATGACACTGCGCTTGGAGATGTATTTTCAGCGAGAGATTAGTCGCGATTATTTTTAGGTACGACCTTTTAATCACGATCTTTTAAGAGCGACTAATGGGCGGCCATGCTTGGCCGCCCATTCTGGTTACAGCAAGTAAATGCTACAGCCGCAACCCACCATCGCACTCAATCATACGCCCGGTGAAGTAGTCGTTTTCAAGGATAAACGCAACGCTTTGAGCAATGTTATCCGGCTCACCCAGGCGTTTTAGCGGCACGCTTGATGAGATACGTTCCAGCATATCGGGACGCATCGAGGCGGTCATTTCGGTAGCCACAAACCCTGGGGCCACGGTGCCGGTGCGAATACCATAGCGCGCTAACTCTTTGCTCCAGGTAACCGTCAGCGCATGCACGCCTGCTTTGGCGGCGGCATAGTTGCTTTGGCCCATATTTCCTGCACGGGAAATGCTGGAGATATTAACAATCACACCTTCATGCCCTGCTTCAATCATCTGCGTGGCAGCCTCGCGACCACACAGAAAAACGCCAGTTAAATTGACGTTAATGACATTTTGCCATGCCTCCAACGACATGCGTTTTTCCACTTGCCCCTCTTTGGCCTTTACCAGGAGTGCATCCTGAGTAATCCCCGCGTTATTAACGCAACCGCTGATCGGCCCCATACGCTGAGCAATATCGGCAAATGCTTGAGTCACAGAAGCCTCTTCTGCAACATTCACCACAAAGGCTTGAGCATCGACACCTTCTGTAGCAAGTGCTGATACCGCTTGATCAAGCGCTTCAGCGCTCATATCCAACAGCGCCATGCGTGCGCCCTGCTTCCCCAGGCGCAATGCCATGGCATAACCCAACCCACGCGCCCCACCGGTGACGGCGATTACTTTATCGGCAAGTACCATTATTGACTCCTTACGAGAAATACAACCAGCTTAATTGTGCATTGCAGCATAGAAGAATTACGGGCATTAATCGAGCTACATCGCCGCTGGAGTGCGCAATGTTAGCTGCTTGCTATTTATATTTATGTCACCATATTACGCAATTACGACGGTTATCGAGTCGCTATTTCTAGCGCTTTCTGGAGTTAGTCATGCCCATTCTTGTTTTTATATCACTGTTTACCCTACTTGATTTTGTAGTGCTTTTTTCGATTGGTAGCCAAATAGGGCTATTCACTACCCTACTCCTAGTGCTTGGCACAGGCTTTGCCGGGTTACATCTTATTCGTAAAGAAGGCATATCAACCTTTGCTCGTGCGCGTCAGCGTATGCAGGTCGGCGAAATCCCTTCTAGTGAGCTATTGACTGGCGCCGCGCTTATTTTTGGTGGTGCCTTATTAATGGCGCCAGGCTTTTTATCCGATGCGCTGGGCCTTGCGTGCCTGATACCTAGCGCACGCCAATTGATGTTTAAAGCACTTACTTGGCTAGGTCTGAAAAAGATTGCTAGTCAGCAGCAAGATCCTAACGCTTCCTCGGCCCGAGCACATGAGCACCACAACCCCAATACCTCCCAACAGGAGGGCCCGATCGAGGGTGACTTTATTAGCCGAGATGAGCCTCCACGCCGCGACTAAGGCGCGGATTGGAAGAAAATCGCTAAAAAATCAATTTTTTCTTACTCGCCCCCTTGAAAGGCCAACCGCAGCCCCCATTTTTCACCCAGCACACAAATTCGGCAGCGATCTAGACGGTAGCTGCCATTAACAAGGAAGACCGTCAGGTCTTCACTTCTCGCGGGTTACTCCCTCGAGAACACTTTTAGACTAACCGCCCTCATCAGGGCTTCAACCCTACTCAGGAGAACGTGAATGAATATCCGTCCTTTGCACGATCGTGTCATCGTCCGTCGCGTTGAAGAAGAGCAGAAAACCGCTGGCGGCATCGTGCTTCCGGGCAATGCAGCAGAAAAGCCGACGCGTGGCGAAATTCTTGCTGTCGGTAATGGCCGCATTCTCGAAAATGGCGATGTCCGTCCTCTCGACGTTAAAGTTGGCGATAACGTGATCTTTAAAGATGGCTACGGCGTTGAGAAACAAAAAGTCGACGGCGAAGAAGTCTTGATCATGAGCGAAGCCGATATTCTTGCGGTTGTTGAAGGCTAACAGTCGTTGCGGCTCACATTTGATTGATGAGCGCCTCGATTATTTACTTTCACGTTTTTGCATTCAATTTAGGAAGTAGCAGATATGTCAGCTAAACAAGTTAAGTTTTCAGATGATGCCCGTAAGCGTATGGCGCGCGGTGTTGACGTTCTTGCCAACGCGGTAAAAGTAACCCTCGGCCCTAAAGGCCGTAACGTGGTACTGGAAAAATCTTTCGGTTCCCCGACTGTTACTAAAGACGGTGTTTCTGTCGCCAAAGAGATCGAACTGAAAGACAAGTTCGAAAACATGGGCGCGCAGATGGTTAAAGAAGTCGCTTCACAGACTTCTGACGCCGCTGGTGACGGTACTACCACCGCTACCGTTCTGGCCCAGGCCATTATCGCTGAGGGTTTGAAAGGCGTTACTGCCGGCATGAACCCGATGGATCTTAAGCGCGGCATCGACCAAGCCGTTAATGCTGCCGTTAAAGAAATCAAGGCGATGTCTGTCCCTTGCACCGACACCAAGTCGATTGCACAGGTTGGCACCATCTCTGCTAACGGTGACAAGCGCATCGGTGAAATTATCGCCGAAGCGATGGAAAAGGTCGGCAAAGAAGGCGTCATCACCGTTGATGAAGGCCGTGGCTTTGAAGACGAGCTGGAAGTCGTGGAAGGTATGCAGTTTGATCGCGGCTACCTGTCTCCTTACTTCGTTACCAACCAGGACACCATGACGGTTGAACTTGAAGATCCTTACATCCTGTTAGTGGATAAAAAGATCTCCAACATCCGTGAGCTGCTGCCGGTTCTCGAAGCTGTTGCTAAGCAAGGCAAGCCGCTAGCCATCATCGCTGAAGATATCGAAGGCGAAGCACTGGCAACGCTGGTTGTTAACAACATGCGCGGCATCGTTAAAGTAGCCGCTGCCAAAGCACCTGGCTTCGGCGACCGTCGCAAATCCATGCTGCAGGATATCGCTATCCTGACTAATGGCACGGTTATCTCTGAAGAAGTCGGCCTGACGCTTGAGCAAGCGAACCTGGATCACCTGGGTACCGCTAAGCGCATGACCATGTCTAAAGAGAACACCACTATCATCGATGGCGCTGGTGCAGAAGGCGATATCGAAGCACGTGTTAACCAGATCCGCGCGCAAATCGAAGACACCTCTTCTGACTACGATAAAGAGAAGCTGCAAGAGCGCGTTGCCAAACTGGCAGGCGGTGTTGCCGTTATCCGCGTCGGTGCTGCCACCGAAGTGGAAATGAAAGAGAAGAAAGCCCGCGTTGAAGACGCTCTGCACTCTACGCGTGCAGCCGTTGAAGAAGGCGTGGTACCTGGTGGCGGTACTGCACTGGTTCGCGTTATGGCGAAAGTACAAGGCCTCACTGGCGAGAACGAAGACCAGAACCACGGTATCAACATGGCGCTACGCGCTATGCAGGCACCGCTGCGTCAAATCGTGGCTAACGCTGGTGAAGAGCCCGCCGTGGTTATCAACCGTGTGAAAGATGAAACCGGCAACTTCGGTTACAACGCACAAACCGGTGAATTTGGCGATCTGTTCGAAATGGGCGTTCTAGATCCGGCTAAAGTAACCCGCACTGCACTGCAGTCTGCTGGTTCTGTGGCTGGTCTGATGATCACCACCGAGTGCATGATCGCTGAAGACCCGGAAGAGAAAGACTCTGCCCCTGATATGGGTGGCATGGGCGGAATGGGTGGCATGGGCGGCATGATGTAATGCACCCCTGAGCCCTCTGCTCAAGACTACTAGCCGTTAAAGTAGTCACCAACAACCCCGCCTTGTGCGGGGTTGTTGCGTTTTTGTGGGTCGTTCGACTCATTGCCTCCAGCCCCATTGCGCACAGCTAACGTGGTACTATCAGCGCGATTTTTATAAGGCTATAGAGCGAAATCAGCGCATGTTGCAGCATATTCGTATCGTACTCGTTCAGACCTTCCACCCAGGCAATATCGGCGCTGCGGTACGGGCCATGAAAACCATGGGCTTAACCGAGCTGGTGCTGGTGAATCCGCGCATGTTTCCCGATGAAGAAGCCACTCGCCTTTCCGCAGGGGCCACTGATGTTCTGGATAATGCACGGGTAGTCACAACACTGGAGGAAGCGGTTAACGACTGCGTTCAGGTGGTGGGTGCCAGCGCACGCTTACGCAGCCTACCCTTGCCCCACTTTGACGAACCCGATGAGATGGCGGCAGCCGTTATTCAGAATGCACAAACGGCACCAGTGGCATTGGTGTTTGGACGAGAACGTTCCGGGCTGACTAACGATGAGATCCGCTGCTGCACGCACCAAGTCAGCATTCCCGCCAATCATGATTACGGTATTCTGAATTTATCCCAGGCGGTACAGATACTGGCTTACGAAGTGCACCGCGCCTGGCGTAAAGGTGAGGAGAGCGGCTTTGCTTATCAGCGCCCACTGGAGGCAACGCCGCCCAGCCGCGAACAGTTCTTACACTTTCAAGCGCATCTAGGCCGCTTAATGCAGGAGAGTGGCTTTTTAACCCAGCCACATGCCCGCACTGAAGAGCAGCTTCAAGCCCTCTTCGCCCGCGCCCAGCCCAGCCGCAAAGAGCTTTCGCTTCTGCGTGGGCTGTTAAGCGCGCTTGAAAGCCACCTGCCTAAATAGTGATAGAGATTAAGCAACTAAAAAGGGACAACCAAGTTGTCCCTTTTTAGTTTGGAGATAGGGGCTTTTAGAGCATCATTGCCGCGAGCCAGCCAAAGCCCACTAACGGAATGTTGTAGTGCAGAAACGTCGGCACCACGCTGTCCCACATATGATCGTGCTGACGATCAACGTTAAGGCCTGAAGTGGGCCCCAGGGTAGAGTCAGAGGCAGGCGAGCCAGCATCACCCAACGCCGCGGCCGTACCCACCAGCACCACCGTGGCCATAGGGGAAAAGCCAAACTGTACCGCCAAGGGCACAAAAATCGCGGCAATGATCGGTATCGTGGAGAACGATGAGCCGATACCCAGCGTAATAAATAGCCCTACCAGCAGCATCACCAGAGCCGCTAAGCCGCGGTTATCGCCAAATAGTGAAAAAGCTCCCGAGACCAGCGCATCAATTTCACCGGTGGTTTTCATGACTTCGGCGAAGCCCGCCGCGGAAATCATGATAAAACCGATCAGCGCCATCATGCGCATACCACTGGTAAACAGATCGTCAGCTTCACGCCACTTAAAGATCCCGCCCATTGAAAGCAGGCCAATCCCTACCAAGCCCCCCAGTATCATTGAGCCACTGTAAAGCTGGAGGCCAAGTGCTGCGACAATCGCCACCCCCGACATAACAAGCCCCAGCATATGCGGTTTGGCGGGCGTATGACCTGCGGCAACGTTGGCGTTAGCGATATCTTCGGCTTGATACTCACGCGGGCGGCGGTAACTCCAAAATAGCGCAACGATTAGCCCCAGCGCCATGCCCCCTACCGGCACCGCCATGGCCAGCGGCACCATGCCACGGGTAATCTCTAAACCTAGCGGTTCCCCAGCGCTATTTAAGTTGGCCAAAAGAATATCATTTAGAAAAATCGCCCCAAACCCTACCGGAAGCAGCATATACGGCGCCGTTAAACCAAACGTAAGCGCACATGCTACTGCGCGTCGATCCAGCTTTAAGCGATTCATCACGGTTAGCAGCGGTGGAATCAGCACCGGTATAAAGGCAATATGCACCGGGATCGCGTTCTGAGAAGAAATAGCCACCAACAGCACTGCCGTTAGCAACAGCATTTTGACCCGCGTCTGTTGCGCAACGCTGGCCTCTTCTTTACCCAATAACGTAATCAACCGATTAGCCAGCATATCCGGTAGGCCAGAGCGGGAGATCGCCACCGCAAAGGCCCCCAAGGTGGCGTAGGCCAGTGCTACCTGGGCCCCGCCGCCAACGCCTGTATTAAAGGCGTCCAGCGTTTGTTCTAGTGACAACCCACCCACTAAACCGCCGACTAAAGCACCCACCACTAAAGCAAATACAACCGAGACACGCGCCAGCGATAGCGCCACCATCACAAGCACTGCAAGAATTACTGCATTCATGAAGTTTCCTAGAGCAATTGAAAGGTCACTAACGGCGAAGGGAGCGGATTTTAGCAGATTAAACAGGCAAACCTAAGGCTACGGTTCGCGCGTCAAGCATTGCTACTTTAGTCGCGACACCATTGCTGCATTGCACCATGCTACCTACCATCGCTCTCTGGCTTAATTTTAGCGCTGGCTACTTTACGTTTTGCTTAGGAGCTCGCATGAGCATAGTTGCGATTGTCACTTCACTGATTTTATTAATGTTCCTCGCCTATCGCGGCATTTCAGTGCTGCTGCTGGCTCCTCTTATGGCGTGTTTGGCGGTGCTGTTGTCTGGCGATGCCGCCTTTTTATTGCCGATCTACACCGATACCTTTATGAGCGCGCTGGGCAACTACGTGATCCAGTTCTTCCCACTGTTTCTGTTGGGCGCCCTGTTTGGGCAGTTAATGGCCGATTCCGGCGCTGCCCAATCGATTGCCAACGGGATTGTCAAAAAGCTCGGCACTCACCATGTCGTGCTCACGGTCGTCATGGCCTGTGCGGTGCTCACCTATGGCGGCGTATCGCTGTTTGTCGTTGCTTTTGCCATTTATCCGATCAGCCGTGAACTTTTTCGTAGCGCCGATGTGCCCAAACGGCTAATTCCGGCGTCTATTGCGCTTGGCTCTTTCACCTTCACCATGACAGCCCTGCCGGGGACACCTTCGATACAGAACGCAATTCCCATTCCTTATTATGAAACCAACAGCTTTGCAGCACCTGGTCTCGGTATTATCGCCGGGCTGATTATGCTTGGGCTGGGGACTTTCTATCTTCAGTCACGGGTTAAAAAAGCGGCCTCTAATGGCGAAGGGTACGGCCAACATACTGAGCGCGAAGCAGATGCCAATGAAGAAGCACAAGCGCCTACCACCCACCTTCCGCTATGGCTGGCACTGATACCCATTATTATGGTGATTGGTTTGAATGCGCTGTTCACTTACGGTGTGTTTCCCGCTCTTGATTTAAGCTTTATCAGCGAGGAGTTTGAAAATGTATCGCCATCGGGACAGAGCGGGCTTTGGGCTATTCTGATCGCCCTGCTCAGCGCATCTGCATGGCTGATTATTACCCGCTGGAAGCATTGGCTGGATCTTAAAGAGAGTGTCAATAAAGGCTGTTTGGGCTCGCTGCTACCGATTTTTAACACTGCTTCAGAGGTAGGCTACGGTGCCGTCATTGCCAGCTTGGCAGGCTTTGCGATTATCCGCGATGCAGTCCTTACGGCTTCACCTGGCAACCCTTTAATTTCAGAAGCCATGGCAATGAGCGTGCTGGCGGGGATCACTGGCTCCTCTTCCGGCGGGCTCTCAATTGCTCTAGAGACCCTAGGCAGCGAATATTTAGCCATGGCCCAACAAGCAGGTATTAGCCCTGAACTCATGCACCGCGTAGCAACGCTGGCTGCAGGGGGCATGGATACGCTTCCCCACTCAGGCGCGGTTATCACACTGCTGGCGATTTGTGGCCTGACCCATCGTCAGTCTTATGGCAACGTTGCTATGGTAACCATTGCATTGCCGATCATGGCGCTGCTTAGCGTGATTACCTTAGGAACCCTGTTTGGCAGCTTCTAAAAGTCCGCAACGAATGCGATAGTGAGTTAAAAATCGCCTTTGTACTTCTCTAAATTTGGACATTGGCTCTATTAGCTGATCTTCATGCGCAGGATCAACTTTTTGAATACTCTTTCCTTCTACACTCTGACATTAATGAGATAGTGCTTCAGCACTGCTATCCCCTGACTCGCGGAAGATTTAATGGATCTTGTGGTATCGCTCGCTCACCAACTTAAAGATAGCCTGCGCGACCTTGCGCCGGTGGTGTTGGTGATGGCGTTTTTCCAACTCGTGGTTATTCGTCAGCCACTGCCCGACTCCCTCGCTTTGATAGATCTGGCCCTAGGCCTGGTGTTTGTTGTCGTAGGCCTAACTCTCTTTATTAAAGGACTTGAGCTGGGACTATTTCCCCTGGGCGAGAACCTAGCGCGAGCATTTGTAAAAAAAGGCTCAATAACTTGGCTGCTAGTGTTTGCTTTTGCATTGGGGCTTGGCTCTACCGTTGCCGAGCCTGCCTTGATCGCCATCGCTGCCCGTGCGGCTGAAGTTGTTGCCCAAGGCGGTATTATTGATAACAGCATTAGTGCACAAAACAGCTTTGCCTTTGCGCTGCGTATGGTAGTGGCTGCTTCTGTCGGCGTAGCGGTAGTAATAGGCGTGGTACGCATTTTTAAAGGCTGGCCGCTGCATTTAATGATTATTGCCGGCTACGTGCTAGTACTGTTGTTAACCCTGCTTGCCCCCGCCGAGATGATTGGCATCGCTTATGACTCAGGCGGAGTGACAACCTCGACCATCACGGTGCCGCTGGTGACAGCATTGGGTGTAGGACTCGCGTCTTCGATAAAAGGCCGCAGCCCGATGCTCGACGGTTTTGGCCTGATTGCATTGGCATCAGTGATGCCGATTATTTTTGTGCTGGTATTTGGCATTGTCGGCATCCATCTGATACCAGGAGTCGCTCCATGACGCTTATCGTCACTTTTTGGGGAACACTGCTGGATATCCTGCCTATCGCTACAATCGTTTTCGGCTTCCAATTCTTGGTCATTCGTAAGCCTGTAAAGCGCCTGCCGCAGGTTTTGGTCGGTTTTCTTATGGTTTGGGTGGGGCTGTCGTTTTTTTTAGTCGGCTTAGAGCAAGCACTGTTTCCAATGGGTGAGTTAATGGCCACCCAGCTCACTAACCATGAATTTTTGCCAAGCTTAGCCGAAGGGGCCCAGCGTCATTGGAGTGACTATTACTGGGTATATATTTTCGCCTTTGCTATTGGCGCCAGTACGACAATTGCCGAACCATCGCTCATTGCGGTTTCGTTGAAGGCAGGTGAGATTTCAGGCGGCACGATTGACCCATTGATGCTGCGCATTGCGGTTGCACTTGGTATGGCTTTTGGGATCACGCTGGGTACTTGGCGTATTGTAATGGGCTGGCCGTTGCAGTGGTTCGTATTCGCCGCTTACTTGCTGGTCATTGTTCAAACTTTGCGTTCGCCGCGATCCATTATTCCGTTGGCATTCGACTCAGGTGGCGTCACTACTTCTACCATAACGGTGCCGATTATTGCCGCGTTAGGATTAGGACTTGCAACAGAAATTCCTGGACGTAGCCCGGTAATGGACGGCTTTGGCATGATCGCTCTTGCCTGTTTATTTCCTATTATTACCGTAATGGGTTATGCCCAAATTGCTCAATGGCGGGCCACACGACGAAGCACAGCCAAGACCTCAACGCCATTAAAAAGCAAACTAGTAGGAAAAGGAGATCACGATGCGTTTTAAACTCATTGTCGCCATGGTGGAAGACGAACTAACCGATGCCATTATTGAAGCCGCACGCCATGCAGGTGCTACGGGCGCCACCGTGATCAATAACGCCCGAGGCGAAGGGTTAAATAAAGCCCACGGAATTTTTGGCATGGAGATTACCGCACAACGGGATATGCTGCTGTTCCTGGCGGAGGAGCACCGCAGCCGCCATATTCTTGAGGCGATTGCCCAAGTGGGCGAATTTGATGAGACACCTGGCACGGGTATCGCTTTTCAGCTCGATGTAGAGGATGCCGTAGGGGTAAAAAACCAGATTAAATCACTTTCCGAATCGGCCGATCAGGCGCAGCCATAAGTTTCGCAACGCCCTACTTTTTGTAAGTAATTGACACTGTTCCCTAAGGCTGGCCCATGCGCCAGCGACGCCATTGGCGCATCAATACACCCTGCTTGGGCGAAAAAAGCAGCGCCATAAAAAACCAACTGGTAGCGACCAATACAATGGTGCCGCCAGAAGCAACGTCCAACACCACAGAAAGCCACAGCCCAATGACCGCTGAGCTAACGCCCACGCCCACTGAAATCAGCATCATGGTTTTAAAGCGGTCCGTGAGTAAGTGCGCCGTGGCGCCTGGAGTAATAAGCATCGCGACCACTAAAATAATGCCCACCGTTTCTAAACTCGCCACGATGGTAAGCGTCAGCAGCAAGATCAAACCGTAGTGAATCACGCTGGTATTGAAACCCAGCGCCTGAGCCTGCTGGGGGTCAAACGCGTAGAGCAGCAACGGCCGATAAGCGAGCCACACCACCAGCAAGGCAATCACGCTGGCCACTAAGGTCAGCAATAGTGCCGATTGCTGAACACCCAGCACATTGCCAAACAGGATATGCATCAGGTGGGTGCTGGAGGCGATTTTGCTGATAATCACAATGCCCAGTGCAAAAGCACCGGTAAACATTAATCCCATGGCCGCATCGGATTTGATTCGCGTGTGGCGCTCAATCGCACCAATGCCCACTGAGGTCAGCGCGCCAGTAATAAACGCGCCAATAAAGAAGGGCCAGCCTAACAGATAGGCAATGGCCACCCCCGGCAGCACCGCATGGGAGATCGCGTCGCCTAGAAGTGACCAGCGCTTAAGCACCACGTAGCAGGATAAAATACCGCAGATAGCCCCCACCAACACCGAGGTTAATAAGGCGCGCTGCATAAAGGCGTACTGGAAAGCATCTGAAATGCTAGCGGGAAATAAATTGACAATAACCATGATGGCGGCAATGAGCCCGCTCACCAACGCATCGCCAAACAGGCCAAGTGTTGCCATTAGTTCTGCCACGTTAGTTACCCCTGCGCTGCCGTTAAGGAAGATGCTTTATCGACCTGCACATCATTCGCCGACTGCTCGGTGGAGCTCACTGCAAGCTCAGCCAACTTGGCATCGCTGAGCATCTCATCAGGCGAGCCTACCCCACGAATAAAACGATTGATCAACACCACATGGTCGACGTGGCGCCGTGCCCCTGGCATATCGTGAGTGACCATAATTACCGTACGTCCAGCCTCTCGCTCACCGGCCAGCACGTCTAAAATCAACCGCTCACTAGGTGGGTCTACACCCGCCAGTGGCTCATCAAGCAGTAAAATATTGGCCTGCTGAGCAAGCGTACGGGCAAGTAAAACACGCTTTTTCTGCCCACCGGATAGCGCGCCAATCGGGCGTTTCGCCAACGCCAGCATATCCACCGCTTCTAGCGCGCTCTTTACAGCCTCGCCATGGCGGCAATCATACCAACGTGAAGGCAACAGACGCCGCCACAAGGGGTCATGACGCATATGCCCATAGCGGCCACCCATCACAGTTTCCCAGACCGAGACAGGAAAATCCCATTCAATCGCTTCGCGCTGAGCCATATAAGCAATATGTCCCGCTTTACGGTGCGTCGAAATCGGCTCACCAAACGCCTGAACACTGCCACGCAGTGCCTTCATGCTACCGGTAAGCACATGAAAAAGTGTCGATTTCCCTGCCCCGTTCGGGCCTACAATAGCGGTCCATTGGCCTGCCGGAAAACGCAGGTTAATATTTTCAAGCACCGGCTGACGCTGGTAGGCCGCGTAGAGGCCTTTGATCTCAATCGCCACAGGGGAGGTAGTTGCCATCGCTATTTACTCGGTTGCCAAGGTCTGACGCAACAACTCAACGTTGTGACGCATCATGGTGAAATAGTCGCCAGCTTCACCACTTGGCTCACTCAATGAGTCCACATATAAAGGCCCAGCCACTTTAACGCCTGTATCCCGCGCCAAACTGGTCACATGGCGGTCAGAAATAGTGCTTTCCCAAAACAGCGCGGCGGGTTGGCGCTCATTGATCATATCCACCACTCGCATAAGCTGACGGGGCGAGCCCTCGGTCTCAGCGTTGGTGCCCCAGATGCCGTCATGTTCAAAATGGTAAGCATCTGAGAAATATAAAAAGGCAGCTTCGCTACTTAACAATACCCGCCGTTCGTCAGGTATCGCTTCTAAGCGCTCTTGAAGTTCAACGTGCAGCGTATGCAGCTCTTTTTTCAACGCCTCAGCACGCTGCTGGAACTCTTCAGCCCGCTGAGGAAGTACATGCTCTAGCTCGTTAGCAATTACCTGAACGTAGGTAGCAACAGCCCGCGGATCCATCCAGAGATGGGGATCGACATCGCCTTCCATATCGCCGGTAATAATGGTTTGAGTGGGGTACTCAGAAGCTTCAGCTACCGCCACTAGCGGCGTGCCATCTACAAGGGTTGCTTCCACCTGGGGCATCCACTGCTCCAACTGGTAACCGTTATAGAAAACGATGTTTGCTGTTTCTAAGGCCGCAAAATTACTTGGGGTCAGTTCCCACTCATGCACTTCCGCACCAACCGGGGTTAATACTGATACGTTGGCATTCTCCCCCGCCACGCGGGTAACAATATCGCCAAGCACGGAAAACGTTACGGCAACATTCAAAGGCGATGGCGCAACATCCTCACCCTGAGCATTCACCATTGCTGCGTTTAACCACAGCGACAGGCTCAAAGCTATACAAAGATTGCGCTTATTCATTATTCATCCCTTTCGCATTACTGATAAGTAGACTGTAGCTCAAAAATAAAGCACTGTGCAAATAGTTTAGCCTTGGCTAACAATGTTGCGTAAAAATAGGCTACTATCCCAAGTACGATCCAATGATTATTGCCACTGCTTCCGATATAATTTGCCAATGACTGATTCTAATCCGAACGCTTCATTAACCGCCCCAAGCATTCATGGTGATGCCCTTCCGCCCGTGGAGCAGCATGCTCAGCAGTATGCAACGGTGCGTAATGCCCATGAAACCGAGCTGATTGAAGACTACGTTGAGCTGATTGGGGATTTACTGACGCATCGTGGCGAAGCGCGTGCGGCGGACATTGCCAACCGCATGGCGGTTAGTCAGGCAACCGTATCTAAAATGATCAGGCGCCTAAATGAGCTTGAGCTGGTGACTAGCAAGCCCTACCGCTCTCTGTTTCTGACCGAGGCAGGCCAGAAAATGGCGGAAACCTCACGCGCGCGACACGATATCGTATTGCATTTTTTACGCGCGCTGGGGGTCAAAGATGCTACTGCTCGTATTGACGCTGAAGGCATGGAGCACCACGTGAGCGATGAAACGCTGGATATAATGCAGCGTTTTACCGAGCAGCAGCAGAAAAGCTAAATGCTCATTAAGAAGCTATCTGTTTAAACGTCAAGGCCCCTGTAATGGGATAAGCGCAGGTTGCAGAAAATTAAAGCTCACCGCTCGCTACTCGTGCGGGCATCCCAAGGCGCCCTATACCTGGCAGCTTCAAAGCAGGACGCATCACATCAATACCAAAACTCAAGCCGAGAACATTAATTTCAATGCCCTCTTCTTGCGCCAGCATAATACCGGCCACCCCGCCTAATGAGAGCTGGTACCCCGTGCCACTTGGCGCAGGCGCCAAAACACCGTTGAAAATATAATCTTTGCCGATAGCGGTAACGGGCAGCGTCACCTCAAAGTCTGGTACTTCACGAATCACCCAAGCGATAAAACTGTTGCTGTTAGGCCCGGGCCATACGCGATAAAGGTCGGCTTGAGGGTAGTCAGCAGCAGCGGATTCAATCTTGGGTATTAATTGTGCAGCCGCGCCACCGCGGTAATCAGCCAGCAGCGTGGGCGGGTTACCAAACCAGGCACGATCAGGGGTATCAATAGAAGAGACTACCGTAGGGCGACGCCAGCTCAACACTTGGTGCAGCCGGTAGCTATCAGCATTCTCTGCTTTCGTCGCAATCCAGATATGTTCGCCAAACGCCCCACGCCAATTATAGGCGCGGGCAGAATAGACCTGCACCACGGCTTCGGAGATCGCTGCTGGGTCTGGGGCGATCCCAGCAGAGGTGCGATCCAACGATGACCAATGCCCTTCTGTTACCACTTGATTACTTGCCAATATCCATACAGGCCCTACTAGCAGCAGCGCTAAAAGCACTACGAGAGTGAGCAGCCATCGCAGCAGCATTTTGTTCATCGAGCTATCCAAAGCTAAGAGATAACTGTAGTACCGCGATAGCTAGCTGGACGCAAGCGTATATTGAAGACATGAGGTAGGCGTTAATCAAGGAAGCTAAATATAGTAGCCACTAAACGCCAGCCATCAAGATATAAGGGTAAGGGAAGCGCTTTCTATTCGGTTACGACCATTTCGCTTAGCGCTCAATAATAAATGATCCGCGCGGTTGATCACATCATCAATCGTTTGGTCATTACGCTCTAGCGTGGCGAGGCCAATGCTGATAAATAGCTCAGCTCCCTGCAGTGTACTGCTCAACCGCTCGGCAATTACGCGGGCTCCATGGAGATCGGTTTCGGGCAACACGATGATGAACTCATCACCGCCATAGCGCCCGACCAAATCGCAGTTACGAACCGTCGCTCGTATTGCGCGAGTCACCGTTTGCAACGCCTGATCTCCAGCGGCGTGGCCCTTTTCATCGTTGATTGACTTAAAGTGATCAATATCCAGCTTGGCCGCAGAAACTGAGTGCAACACCTTAAAATTTTAGTAAGGTGTTGGATTTATGGCTTATACAGAACTCAGTATCGAAGAGCGTTCCACCATTCAGGTCAGTCTTTGGCAGGAGATGAGCCTCCGACAAATAGCCAATATGCTGCAACGATCTCCATCCACCATCAGCCGCGAAGTACGTCGCAATCAAACTCAGCGCGGTACTTACCATGCTCGTCATGCACACACCCATCGTTGTACCAGGCGTGTTGCTTGCCGCCCTAAGCCCAAGCTGCTTCTGGGCAGTGGTCGCTTTGAGCTGGTCATGTATATGCTCCGCCACCGCTTGTCTCCAGAGCAAATCGCAGGCAAGCTCCGACGCATGATCATGCCCCGATTTGAAGATGCTTACGTTTGTCGCGAGACGATTTACAGCGCCATTTACGCGTTACCTGTGGGTGAGCTTAAGAAAGAGTTGATCCACTGCCTTCGCCAAGGTAAATCAACGCGTAAACCTCGTCGTGGCCAGGTTGATCGGCGTGGGCAAATACCCGATATGGTGAGCATCCACCTTCGACCACCAGAGATCGAAAGGCGTGCCATGCCAGGACACTGGGAAGGCGACTTAATCAAAGGTAAGAACAATGCCTCTGCGGTTGGCACGCTAGTCGAACTAAGCAGTGGATACGTCATTCTAGCCAAACTCAACGATGCAACGGCCACCTCGGCGGTGGAAGGGTTTAGCGCAGCGCTCAACCGGATGCCGCTAGCGGCGCGTAAAAGCATGACGTACGACCAGGGGCGGGAAATGGCCAAACATGCGGACATCACCCAGGCAACGGGCGTTGCTATCTACTTTTGTGATCCACATAGCCCATGGCAACGGGGTAGCAATGAAAATATCAACGGCCTGATACGACAGTATTTACCGAAAGGAACCGATCTCTCTCGGCACACTCAAGAAGAGCTAGATGCTATTGCGCTACAGCTGAATATGCGACCTCGGAAGCGATTTGACTTTAGGTGTCCGATTGAAGTGCTGGGTGAGCTGTTAGCGAAGCATCAAGACAATCCACCCGCTGTTCATTAACGAGTGTTGCACTCAGAGTCTGCATCCAACCAGCATTAACAGGCCGAGTGATAACCCATAACGGTAAACTCGCTTGAACTCAGTCGTCGCTAACTCAAGAAGATGACGGCGGTTAAACGCTTCAGTGAGCCAATCATGAGTCGCTAAGTAGCTTAATTGCTGATTAACGGCCGTCAATTCATCGGTACGCTCCATCACCCGACGCTCTATTTCTAGTTCGGAATAATGAGCCACCTTCGAACGGCTGTAATTGTTTGGGTTATTGACGATGCAGAGCAAATGAGTAATTACTCCTTGAAGAGTACTAATAGGTTTGAGTAGGATCTGGCAGTCGGTCTGATGATATTCCCCATCAATGTATCCACCAGCCATTTCGTAACGAACCGGCACTCCGTCTGCTACACAGTGACCACAATTTGCAATGAGCTCATCACATAACGATTCAGGAAATATATGGGATAGATGCTCCCCCACGTATATCTTTTTGCTGCTTAACATAGCTTGCTGAGTGGGGTTGACTGCCTCGACGACAAAATTACCCGGCTCTTCAAAACGAATAATTATCATTGATGCAGGAAAAAAATCCCAAAGGAACTTCAACATTGAGTCGGCATCATCACCAAAATAATCTTGAAAACCAGGGTTGTTCCGTATTGGCATGATCATAGACACGCACTCCCACCATGAGTGTAGTGGCAAATAAACAGCTATCTGTTTTATAAGGCACAGCTTATGAAGCACAACCCAGCGCATACAGAGCGTTCTTCCATTGCTCACGACACTCTTTTACGACGTGATACTCACTATATTTCTGAGCTACAAAGGTAGATAACAGTTGCTGTAACTCAGGAATCGCGTTGGTTTCCGATAGCCTGCTAAAGAATGTATGCGACGTTTCAGCCGCCTCTTCAGCGTCAAGAAGAACCTGCCTACCCATAGTTTCATCCAACACGAAAAAATGCCTGCTATTTTTATTTAAAAAGGACATTTCTCTTAGCTGGCTAATAGTTGAAGGAAGAACTAACTCCATCTGCCTTGCCACTTCCTGCAAGTTAAAAATCCTATGTTCGCACTCCATACCAATGGCGCTCATCAAACGGCTAACGGGGGGATCAAAGGGCAGAAAGCAAAGTGCCAACCCACGATAGCGATACAACTCACGTGTCTCTTGCGAGTAAGCTAAGGTTATTTGATCCTGAGGCAGGGGACTAAGTACTGCTAAGCTAACCATTGGCAAAGCCCTCTAAGGGTATAAAACATCTCAAGGCCGGGAGGATTTAAAAAAATTATCTTAGAGCGGAACAAAGCTCAGTTACTATGATATATGTTAGCTTTTCAGCCAGTAATAAAAAGTTAACGTAAATTAAATAAATAAAAATCATCATGGACATTAAATAAATAAAAAAATTTACAAACCATAATTTATATAAGGTATTTTTTATAAATGAAAATAGCAAGAAAAACATCATTACGCTTAACTTAATTAATAAAAAAGCATTAGCCGTAAATATTTTTCATTAATTAATAATGATAAATTTAAAGCTTATAGTTGATGACGGTCTCTCAACGCAGACGATAGCCCACGCCTGTCAGCGTCTTAGCTGGCACATTACCCAAGGTCAGTTCGAGGCGGTGGATATTGGCGATAGGAAGGTGGTCATCACCCTTCATTCCCCCGGCCCTATGGTTGAAGGCACTATCTGCTAGCTAATAAATTATTTAGGTCTTCACCGACGCTACCATACGATAGCTGGGTCGATTATGAAGTGGGGCTACGGCAAGCGCCACGACAAAATCCTTCTTACGTAGCCATCTCGTCGATAAATAACTCCGGGATAAATCCACATAGGGGGCGGGAGGTGTCTCGCCTGGTGGCAGTTAGACTGGGACCGGTTCACCCAGCGTCTCAAACGAGCGGATATAGTGATAGAGAACATCAATTCAACAAAAAACGGCAGTCAGAAGATAGAGTCATCGAACCCTTCTAGCGATTCGATGACCATTCTACGTTTTGAAATTTTATTACTTATCGCCTTCAAACCCTTATATCATCTATTACCTTCCATACGCCGGGCGAACTCCATGCAGAATGGTGTATTAAGTCTTTTTCCGCGATGCTGTGTGCCTTGCCACTTAGTATTACGTCGTGATCGTGCACCTCGACTTTGATCGCATTGGCATCCTGGATAGCTCTACGTTTAAGTGAGGCCTCAATATCGGCCTTGACAGCAGCAGCGGTAGGCTTAGGTTTGAGAACGATTTGGTTACTCACACCCGTAACCCCTGTCAAGTAGCGTATGGAACTAGCAGCCAAACGCCGTTGATACTCCCAGGGGACTTCGCCGGTTAGCGTCACCCAACCGTCTTCAACCATTACCTTTAATGGGTCATTTGGAATGTATACATTCCACTCCAGCGTATTTTTAACCGCACGAGCAATATCCGCATCAGTGCGCTTGTTATTCCCAGGCAATTTTACATCCATTTCAACGGCAACGCCTTTAACACCGCTAACTCGCTGCGCTGCCATTTCTGCATGCCACTTCTCTGCATAACTATCTACATGGCCTGCTAATGTCACAATGCCGTCGTTAACCTCTACCCCAATATTCGAAGCACGAACAGTGGGTTCATACTCGAGTTCGGCAAGCACATCTTTCTGAATTTGACTATCTGACTTTGGCATCCTTAGTACTCCTTCAGTTTTGCAAGCAAATCTTCTTATTACGTAGAAATACTCACTCTACCTACTTGATTTCAAGCTTGCGCCGTAAAGCCTGTTTGGCTTTTGGCATGGTGATTGTCAATATGCCGTCTTTAAATTTAGCTTCAGCATGTTTAGTATCCACTTCTACTGGCAAGGCAATCGTCCGAGAAAAGGCACCTTGCCAAATTTCTGAATGGTAATACTCATCCTGTTTTTCCTGGGTTTCTCCAGAACGCTGGCCTTTCAACATCACGGCGTGTTCGGTTATTTCCAGGTCTATTTCTTTCCGGTCAACCCCTGGCATCTCAGCGCGCACTTCGATTTCTGTGTCTCGATCAATGATGTCAACTTTAGGGTTATGTTGACCGAAAAAACCTAGCCGTTCTTTTATTAAGTCTTCCTTGAAAAAGGGCTTCATCCAGCTGCGCTCGAAGAAACCCTCTATCATACGATCAAACTCTTCCAGCGGGCTTAAAGAGCGCTTACTGGAAAGTGAGTCCGTATCTTTTTCCGCCATTACAGGCTTGCTGATTGCTTTTTCCATGACACTACTCCTATGTATTTCTTTTACTTAAGAAAAAGGCTAAATTGCATTTTTATTCTTCTTTTTCTCAATGGCTACATTACAAGCCATGGTATATTTATAGCGCAAACATTTTTATTTAGAAGGTGACACATGTAATCAAAAAGCACTAATACGCAAAAAACTTGATCCAGAGCAATTAAAACCAGCTTCACGCCAACTCACCTATAAAATGGTAGTAAAATTATTGTGTAGCAGCTAATTTGAACTCATATTAAACCTATCAATAGAACTCATATCACAATAATTTTTCGATATTGCTTTTGTTATATATACGGACAGCTTAAAGTACAGTGGCATCAGCGTCACTTGGCACTCGAGTAAAGTGAACCAGTAAAGGTAAGTAAGTGTTATTGTTAGATAAATTAACGCTCAGTTTCTAGGGTTAATAACAATGCTTTATGATGAGACACAATACCAACATTTGGACAGGCTGGTACGAGCATCACTGGCAGGGCTAACACTCGGCATTTCTCCTACATCGGCCATGCTGACTTACTTGGACTGGCTATCAAGCCTCCAGACTTCTCCTGGAACTCAAGCTCATCTAGTACAAAAAGCAATGAAGAAACAGCTACGCTTGCTGTCTTGGGCCAGCCATTCGGCCTTCGACCCCAATGCCACAGCTTGTATTGATCCCCTGCCCCAGGATCGTCGTTTTCGTGACCCTGCCTGGCGTTACTTCCCCTATAATCTGCTTTATCAGGGCTTCCTTCTTCAACAGCAGTGGTGGCATAACGCCACCACCGGACTACGCGGCTTATCCCTGCATCACGAGCAGGCAGTAGAATTCGGTGCCCGCCAGTGGCTTGATGTGTTCTCGCCCTCCAATTTTTTACTGACTAATCCCGCGGTGCTCCAAAAAACTGTTGAGAGCGCTGGAGCCAACTTAATACAAGGGCTGCAGCACTACTGTGAAGATATCCAAAACCACTATCTCGGCAAAAGGTCAGCGGGTTCTGAAATGTATGTCGTTGGTGAAAATGTAGCAATTACACCGGGCAAGGTTATCTTTCGCAATCATCTGATCGAGCTAATCCAGTACACCCCTACTACAGAAGAAGTACATGTGATGCCTATACTCATTGTGCCTGCATGGATCATGAAGTATTACATCCTGGATTTGTCCCCCCATAACTCGCTTGTTAAGTACTTAGTCGATCATGGCCATACGGTTTTTATAATTTCCTGGCGCAACCCAACGGCCGAAGATCGCGATATTGGAATGGATGACTATCGGCAACAAGGCATTCTGGCGAGTCTCGATGTCATCGAAAACTTATTTCCTAGTCAGAAAATACATGCGGTAGGCTACTGCCTGGGCGGCACCCTGTTGGCCATTACCGCTTCTGCGATGGCCAGAAATGGAGCCAACCGCTTGGCCTCAATGACACTCTTCGCCGCACAAACGGACTTCCGAGAAGCTGGTGAACTAATGCTTTTTATTGATGAAAAGCAGCTCGCTTTCCTTGAAGACTTAATGTGGGCTCAGGGCATTCTCGATACGAAACAAATGTCAGGGGTATTCCAGATACTGCGCTCCAACGATTTAATCTGGTCCCGGGCCGTGAACGAGTATTTGTTAGGCACAAGGCAACCCATTAACGACCTTCTCGCCTTGCGTATTCCGCCCTATCGTGACCGCCCATTCCGTTTGAACGTGACCGTCTGTTCTGGATGATGGTGACCGCGCATTCCGTTTTATCGTGACCGATTTTGGGCAGTTTTCCGGAATCGC
>NZ_JBANSN010000050.1:0-14124 GCF_037070215.1 Vreelandella arctica
CTTGCTGTTCAATAACTAAACGAACAGCTCGCTCCCGCACTTCCGGGGAATATCGTTTTGGTGAGTTCATAACTCCATCCTCTCAAGATATGGAGTCTCCGGTAAAGACGGGGCGGTTCAGTTAGATGTTGAACGGTATCTTCTTGAACCTTTGCTTTAGCGATAATTGGCGGGATCTTGCAGAGTGTTAAGGTAATTGGAGGGAGGGCGATGACTGCTCTAGGTCATGGCAAGATGACGGCACGAATGACAACTTGTTACCGGTCGAGTATGAACGGCGTTATTTTAAGGCTCGACGGGCGTTTAGAGTAGCAGGGAGATTAATTTGCCTGGGCGCTCTGATATACCCACTCCATGGATGAACTATTAAACTTCACTTATTAGCATTGACGAATATTGCTCATTACGGTCGAGGCTGTGTGAAAACCTAAAAATCAGTTGGCGATTACAGCGTTCAGCCGTATTGGCACGACTATCGGCTAGCAATACGCTTCAGAGTGCCTTCCTTTATTATTTCCACATCTGAAGTTGTTCGAGATAAAGCCTAAAAAATACCTTCTATAGAGCGTCACCGACTTCTACTAAGTCCGGTAGAGCCAGGATCAGCTGCCCTATGCTCGCATTGCCTGGATTAAACTCTTGGAACCGAGGATATTCATGACGCGTTTTATGTTGCAGGCAAGCACATGAAAGCTCATTTCCGTACTGCCGTTCTTAACTTAAGCCCTTTGGTTAAAAAGTGCGTCGCTCCTATCCACACTTTTAACGTGCCAAAGGGATGCTCGACCGTCTGACAACGGAGGCGCATTATACCCTTCGCCTGATCCAATCGAGCTTTTACCGCCTCCAGAACCTTTTCGTGTTCCCAGCGCTTGATACGCCGATAGATACCTGCAGTACATTACGGCTTCATTGAGCAATCCGGACAGGCCGAACTCTAATAGCAATTGGCATCGGAGCAGAGGATGGCACTTAAGGTACGTTTCCGTCACGCTCGCCGATTAGGCCAGCCGTTCTGTGTTAGGGTAGCTGTTCTGAATGACTGACGCATAAAAAAGTGGCAACGCGCTGCTTTTCCAATCTATTCGAGCTCTCGCCTTTGTTGGTGGCGCTTCGACACCTTGTATTACCGCCAGAACGTACACTTTTCGTTCTGAAGCGCATTACCTGAATTTCTTGGTAACCAGAACTCTCTGGCTTTTAAGCCGGCATTTTTTTCTGCATTGGGCGCGCGCCCGCGTGACTCTCTATCAGTGATTATCGGGTACTGCTTTTAGCGAGCGGTATCCAGCCACGACTATTTTTATTTTTCCGTTGAACCAGCCAAGCGCTCGTTCGTTAAGACGATCAACCGAGACACATTATGAGCTTTAGAATTGCCATTCTGGGGGCTGGCCCTAGCGGCCTTGCCCAACTCCGTGCTTTTGAAGCAGCACGCCTCGCCGGCGCCGACATTCCCGAGATCGTCTGTTATGAAAAGCAGAGTGATCTAGGCGGCTTATGGAATTACACCTGGCGCACTGGTCTTGATGCCTACGGTGAGCCCGTTCACGGCAGCATGTATCGCTATCTCTGGTCAAATGGCCCCAAAGAATGCCTGGAGTTTGCAGACTACAGCTTTGAAGAGCATTTCGGCCGCCCCATTCCTTCCTATCCTCCCCGGGCGGTGCTTCGTGATTACATCATGGGGCGAGTCGAGAAGAGTGGCGCGCGTCAGTACATCCGTTTCAACACGGCTGTCCACTGGGTCGACTATGCGGAAGAAACCGGCAAGTTTGCGGTCACTGTAAGAGACCTCAAGCAAGATGAATTACGGACTGAGGAGTTTGATTACGTGGTGGTGGCCACTGGTCATTTTTCCACGCCTAATGCTCCTTATTTTGAAGGGCTCAACCAGTTTCCGGGCCGCGTTCTGCATGCCCATGACTTTCGTGACGCTTGTGAATTCGCTGGGAAGGACCTGCTACTCATTGGTAGCAGCTACTCCGCCGAAGACATCGGCACCCAGTGCCACAAATATGGCGCTAAGTCGGTGACTTTCAGCTACCGCAGCCAGCCTATGGGATTCGAGTGGCCCGACTCTTTCAAGGAAGTGCCGCTCCTTACTGAGGTGGTCGGCAAGACGGCATACTTTAAGGATGGCAGTAGTCAGGACGTGGATGCGATTATTCTCTGTACGGGGTACCAGCACCACTTTCCGTTTCTGCCTGACGAACTGACCCTGAACACTCATAATCGACTCTATCCAGAAGGCCTATACAAGGGCATCTTTCTGGAGCAAAACCCCAAGCTGATCTTCCTCGGCATGCAGGACCAGTACTTCACCTTCAATATGTTTGATGCCCAGGCCTGGTACGCGCGAGATGTCATGCTGGAACGAATCACGTTTCCCAGTGAAGCAGCCATGGCCGCCGACAGCGCAGATTGGGTCAGCCGGGAACAAGAGGTCGAAAATCCGTTCCAGGCAATCGACTTTCAGGCCGCCTACATCCGTGATCTATTGCAGCCCACTGATTACCCCTCGTTTGATGTCGAGGCCGTCACAGATATCTTCAAACAATGGGAGCACCATAAAGAGGCGGATATTTTAGGCTATCGCGATAAAAGTTATCGCTCAACGCTCACGGGCACCCTGGCACCGGCCCATCACACGCCGTGGATGCAGGCAATGGACGATTCTCTTGAGACCTTCCTTAGCAAAAAGCCAGAAAGCGAGGAGCAGGTTCTAAGCTCAGTGCACTAGAGAGGTTGTTCGCTATCGCAACGGTGCTGCCTCTAACGAGTAAGCCGTTCCGTATTATTAAAAGGAAACGTCAATGACGAATACAAGCCTGATTCAGGCTCGTTCACGCTTCACCGCAAGCAGCATTAGATGGGGTTTTATGTGGGCCCTTTGGTGCGCCGTGCTCTGGGGTGCCTGGTATATCCCAGGATCCGCCGTCTGGTTTGAAGCGCCTTACGTCAACCTAAACTATGACACCAACGCAGAGTTTCTACTGGCGGCAGCGGTGCTTACGACTTTCAATGCCATTGCAGTACTGTTCTTCCTTTTTGTATGGAATGGAGTACTGGGCAAATGGGGCGAATACGCACGCACCATTCGACAGATGCGCAACATCTCCAAGTGGTTCTTTATCGGTGCCATTTTTGGTGGTCCGATGGCCATATTCGGATCCTACCTAGCCATCGGGTACATTGGCGGGGCCTTCGCTGCTATCGCAGCACTAATGTATCCGATTATCGGTGCCACTTTGGCACGCCTCTGGTATCAGGAAAAAATTACCAAGCGAGCGGCCATTGGTATATTCATTATTCTCACGGGGGCGTAACGGTTTATGCACCAGGCATCATAGGTGAGCTGACAGGCACTGGAGAGAGCGGCTGGCTCGGCTACGTGGGCGGCGCCATGGCAGCCTTGGGTTGGGGCGTTGAGGGGGTCATTGCTGGACGAGGATTGGATGTTGCCGATCCTGATGTGGGCATCACCGTGCGTTTTTCCGCCGAAGTACTTTATTGGGTAGCACTAATTCTGCCAGCTATTTACCTGTTCACCGACCAGCCTGTTATCGAGTTGGTCGTAGCAACATTTAACTGGGCCGCTATTGGCTGGCTTATGTTGGCTGGGGTCACCTTCGCCTTCTGTTATGTTTCTTGGTACAAGTCATTTCCGCTCATTGGCGTGGGCAGAGGACAGGCAATTGCTTCACTTTATGGCCTTTCAGCGGTGATCTTCCTGGCTGTCTTTACTTTGGAGCTTCCAGAGTGGAATTTCCTGGCTGGGCTGGCGCTGTTTGTGACTGGTGGCTTCGTGATGTATACCGAGAACGACGAGGTTCTTGAAGTCGTGCGAGCGGTCTCGAAAAATACCGATGCCGAGGGTAACCGCACATCTGCTCACTTATGAACTGGAGCACCAGTACGTGAAAAAATTACATATGAAAGGCCGAATACTTCAGCTAATCAACGCCAAGCGCGATGAGGGCATCTGGGACTGGGAACTCACTGATACCATAATGGGTGAGTACGGTCTTTCCGGCCCTTATTGGAAAGGCAATACACGGGTGACGCTAACAGATCTATTTTCCACTGGCATTATCGAAAGTGTGGAAGAGAAACTAGACGATAAGGGCTATTTTGGTGTCGGCCGAGTACTGTTCAAGTTCCGGCTTAATGCCTTCGGTAGACAGCGCATGCTGGACACCGAACTGGCATGACGATTGGGCTTTATCCAATCATTCAACTAGAGAGGAGTGAATTATATGTCTGAGTTCTGGGGTTTTCCGGGTGCCGATATCTTGGCTGTAGCGGTAATCATTATTTTGAGTAGTTTAGCTTTATACCAAGCCCGTACTTTCGTCACGAAGATCTGAAGCTTAGCCACAGATACCGATTTTTAACGCACGATGCATAGCGCGCGTCCGTCTTCACAGCGCCCGCTTATCGCCCTGCTCAACCACTGTTGAGCATTATCTTCCTCGCCTACCGAGCCGCCCTCGATGGACTCGCCATGCCCGGGGCAATCACCGAAAGGGGTAGTTGATGCCCTTTTTAACCTGAGCAATACTCATCACAAACAAAGACAAGCATGTCGGCATTATCTATTTAGCAAATGATTAGCTTGAGTTGAGCCATACTTTGTTCTTAACCTGGGGAGGATCATGACCTGAACGTTTCGACTGCGTTGGATGGCAGCGCCCTCCTGGACCGCCGATTGACGACCGTGGAATCTGGATTGGGGGACATAAGACCTCCGATGAGTGGTTGGCCACTATGAGGGAGGCAAGGGGCTTCGCTTGGCATCCTTTGGCTGTACCCTTGAGATACAGCCAAAGTGATCTCCGGTTATGGCCACGCTGACACCAAAACCAATCGGCATCATTCGATCCCGGGCGGATGCGTCAGACCTTTATTCCGAACAGCTTTTATTCCGAACAGCTTTTCTGCATTTCGGAACGCAATTTTTTCCTTGGCTTCACGGGGCAGATCCACTGCCCGAAACCAGTCGGTTCCTTGCTTCATGTCTGCAAACGGGTAATCCGTTCCAAACATCACTCGATCCACACTGATGTACCTCAGCAAAAGATGAAGCAGTTCATCCTGGAAGAATGCGCTGGTTGTGTACCAGAAATTGTCACTGAAGTATTGCCCGATAGGCTTGTTCAGCGAGTCTTCAGTCGACTCGCTCATATCTCCCACGATACGCTCGTAGTAGAACGGAAGGCCCTCTCCCATATGGCCGATAATCATCTGCAGTTTAGGAAATTTATCGAACACCCCAGTGATGATCAGTCGAAGACATTGAGTCAGCACCTCCTGGTGCCATCCATATCCTGAACCGCTGAAAATGTAGTTCTGGAACAATTGGTCATACCCTGGCCGCATGGTGTTGTAATAAATATTGAACACGTCTTCCGGGGGGAAGCCTGGATGCAGGTATATCGGCACATCAAGCGCCTCGGCGCGCGCCAGAAGGGGCTCGAAATCCGGGTGGTCGAGGAATTTGTTGCCAATGAATCCATTGGTCATGGCCCCCAGAAAGCCATCTTCCCGAACGGCGCGTTCAAGTTCGTCCGCTGATGCTTCCGGGTTCTGCAGAGGCAAGGTTGCATAGGCCTGGTACCGCCCCGGATGGGTGGCCATCGGGCCATCGGCAATCATCTTGTTGAGACGATAGGCAAAATCGATGCCTTCCTGACCCGGGACATTCTGCACACCCGGCGTATGTGCGGAGAGAATTTGAACATTGACCCCCGCCTTATCCATTGCGCCGATGCGGCCAGAGCCGAGTTCGGCAAGACCCGTTTCCCTGAGGTACTCTACGTGTTGATCGTTAATCGCGTTCAGCGCGATCAGTTCCTCGGTGGTATAGGTCTCTTCCGTGGCGATAAATGGCAGGTCCTGGTCTCGCAACGCGATGACCGAAGTCTCTGTCGCGGCAGCACTGGAGATAATGGCAGGCATGGACAATCCGGCACCAACACCAAGTGCAGCCGCACCAGTTAGAAAACTACGGCGTCCCATTGTCAGGCTCTCTAGGGTTTTTTCGATCTGTTTCATGACAATTTCTACTCCGATGTTTGCGTTGCGTGGTTTGGGGGCAGCTTGAACCGCCCCAGAATATTGCCGATGTTATCCACGTAGCTGTACACCACCGGGATAACCAGCAAGCTCAGAAGCGTTGAAGTGAGCAGTCCGCCAATGACCACGAAGGCCATGGGGGCCCGGAAGCTGGGATCGCCAGCCCATCCTAGGGCGATCGGCATCATGCCCGCCCCCATGGCAATGGTGGTCATCACGATGGGCCGGACACGTTTTTTGCAGGCATCAAGAATGGCGTCCACGCGTTCCAACCCATGCTCCCGGCGGGCGATGATGATGTAGTCCACCAGCAGGATCGAGTTCTTGGTGGCGATGCCCATCAGCATGATCAATCCGATCATGGCGGGCAGCGACACGGGCGTCTGCGTGAGGAACAACGCCAGGAAAGCCCCAGGTACGGAGAGCACCAGTGCCACCAGAATAGTGACCGGCTGCATGAAATCCTTGAGCAGCAGCACCAGCAACATATAGATGCACAGCACGCCGGTCAGCATGGCAATCCCGAAGCTTGAGACAAGCTCCGCCATTTCCTCTGCATCGCCTTCTGCTGTCTGAAACACGCCACGCGGCAACTGACGTAAACTGGGCAGTGCCTGCACGGCCTGTTCGATTTCCCCCAAAGGCTGCCCTTGCAGGCTCACCTCGAAATTGACGTTGCGCAGACGATCATGCCGGGTGATTTCCGAAGGACCGCTGCTCCACTCGAAGGAGGCAACACTCTCAAGCGGCACTGGCCCATTCGCACCAGGCACTGGTAGCCGTTTAAGGGTCGCCATATCCTCCCGAGCGGCATCCGCCAGCCGGACCATCACCGGCACCTGACGCGAGCTGAAGTTCAACTTAGGAAGATCCTCGGCGTTATCGCCCACTGTCGCGATGCGCAGCGTATCGGCGATGGCCTGAGCCGAGACCCCAAGGTCGGCGGCGCGGGCAAAATCAGGGCGTACAATGAGTTCAGGCCTGACCAGGCTGGCCGTCGAACTCACCGCACCGATGCCGGGAATGGCGCGCATCTCCCGCTCGACTTGGCGAGCATGCAGTTCAAGCACCCGGCTATCCTCACCGGCGAGCACCAACTCATAGCCATCTCCCTCGTCGCCTACGCGAGCTCGCACGCCGGGAAGCGTGGCGAGTGCAACCCGCAACTGCTGCTCTATGTCTTGCTGCGTAACGCCCGCGCGGGTTGCGCGATCCGCCAAACCAACGGTCAGTTCCACCGAGGTCACATCAGAGTCACTGCTGCCGGAGCCTCCACCGACAGCCGCGAAGACGCTAACGACATGACGTTGCGTCACCAGTCGTGAGCGTGCCTGCTCGGCAAGCGCCGCCGCTTCAGACAAGGTGCTACCGGGCGGCAAGGTGAGCGTCGCCTGCGTCTGGGAATTATCATCGGGGGGTATGAAGGTCCCCGGCAGGGTCGAGGCCAGCCAGATACCTCCTGCAAAGCAGGCCGCCGCCGCGAGGAGCGTCGTCTTACGGTGGCGCAGGCACCCGTTAGCAACGATCAAGTAGTAGTTAATCCACGTTGGATCGCGCGAGGGATGTTGGGGTTTGCGCAGCAGATACGCAGCCAGCATGGGCGTGAGAAGGCGCGCCACCAGCAGCGAAAACAGCACCGCTACCGAGGCCGTCCAACCGAACTGAACGAAGAATTGCCCGACGGTGCCGCTCATAAAGGCCGTGGGCAGAAAAACGGCAATCAATGTAAAGGTGGTGGCGACAACGGCCAGGCCAATTTCCGCCGCCGCGTCCATGGCGGCCCGGCGCGGGGGCTTGCCCATTAGCAGGTGCCGTTCGATATTCTCAATCTCGACAATGGCATCGTCCACCAGCACCCCGATCACCAGCGAGAGCGCCAGCAACGTCACCACATTGAGCGAGAAGCCCACCAGGTGCATGAAAGCGAAGGTGGGGATGATCGACAGCGGAAGCGTGACCGCCGCTATCAGTGTGGCTCGCCAATTGCGTAGAAAGCAGAACACCACCAGCACCGCCAGCGCCATCCCCTCGAATAGCATGTGCATGGAGCCCTGGTAGTTCTCCAGCACTGGCCCAACAAAATTGAAGGCTTCTTCGACCTCGACATGGGGATATTGCGCCTGCAAGTCGGCAACAGCAGCCTGCACCCCCTCGGCCACATCCACCTCGCCGTACCCCTCGGCACGGGTCATCTCGACGCCGACGACGGGCGCGCCATTCAAGAGTGCAATTGAGCGCCGCTCGGCCACGGTATCAGTAACCGTCGCCACCTGATCAAGGCGAATACGCCGACCGTCGCTGAGTGCCAGCTCCATCGTCGCAAGCTCAGCTGCGGATTCAGCGTTGGCGATGATGCGCACGGCCTGTTCGGCTCCGCCGACATCAACGCGGCCACCGGGGGCCTCCAACTGCGCCTGACGCAACTGGCGGGAGATATCCAGCGCTGTCGTGTTCATCGCCAGCAGACGATCCGGAGCCAATGCCACGCGGACTTCGCGATCGACCCCGCCGATACGCCGAACCGAACCAACACCGGGCACCGCCAATACGGCCTTGGTCATTTTGTCATCGACGAACCAGGAGAGTGCCTCATCGTCTAGATCGGAGGACGTCACCGCGTAGCGTACAATCGGCTCACTGGAAAACTCACCCTTACGAATCATTGGATCACGCAGGTCGGCGGGTAGATCCGAGCGGATGCGAGCAACAGAGTCGCGCACGTCCTCAACAGCCTCTTGCACGGACTTTTCCAGCCTGAATTCGATAGCAATGTCGGCATTGCCATCCGTCAGCGTTGTAGTGATGTTTTTGACACCGGAGACGGTAGCGATGGAGTCCTCGATCTTGCGGGCAACCTCGGTCTCCATTAAGGCGGGGGCCGCCCCCGGCAACGAGGCGGAGACCTCCACGAGGGGCAGCTGCACATCCGGCAAGTCCTGAATAAGCAAGCCTCGGAAGGAGATGAGCCCCCAGAAGGTCAATAGGATGAAGAGCAGAACAACCGGAATAGGATTGCGAATCGCCCAGGAGGAGGTATTCAGCTTCATACCCCGTCCTCGACGTCGGTATCGTCCGTTTGGGGTGAATGAGCCGGCTCTTCTTCAATCACCCGAACCTGGTCACCGTTTCCCAGAAAAGCACCACCCGAGGCGACCACCTTGGCATCGGGCTCAAGCCCGTCGCGAATTTCGATGCGATCATCCGTGTGCTGGCACAGGGAAACTTTCTGCTCCGTTATCTGGCCTTCATCGCTGACGCGATGGACGTAGCCAAAGCCATCGCGAAGCTGCACCGCGGCGCGGGGTAGCGTCAACACTTGACGGCTGCCCAGCTCGAATCCACCCCGCGCAAACATCCCCGCCCGAGCAACGTCGCTTAACGGTAGGTCGACATAAACCAGCCCATTGCGTGTAGTGGTGTTCACTAGCGGCGCAATGGTGCGCAACCTCCCTTCGAGTTCATATCCACCGGGCACGGTGACCCTGGCAGTCTGGCCGGCTCGCAGCTCATTCAGATCGGAAGCGGCGACCTCGGCCCGCCACTCCAGCCGACCGTGGCGCGTCAATCGGAACAATTCCTGATCGGCGCCTGTAACAGCGCCAACAGTGGCCGTGCGGGAGGTAATCAAACCGTCGTCTGGGGCGACCACCTGCGTCTGAGCCAAGCGTAGCGCTTGGGCTTCATTCTGCGCTTGCGCAACGCCTAGCCGCGCCCTGGCGGTGAGTTCTGCGGTTTCGTATTGCTGAATCTGCTGCTCTGAAAGCGATCCCGTGGTTTTCAAACCGCGGGCGCGCTGGGCGTTGGCATTCGCTTCCGCAAGCGTTGCTTCGGCTTCCGCCACGGCGGCGCGGCTCCTGGCAAGCTCTGCGCGCACCGTCGTGGCGTTATACACGGCCAGCACCTGCCCTTCCGTGACCTCATCACCCACGCCTACCTTGACCTCTACCAGCCGCAGGCCACCGATTTCGGTACCGATAATGATCTCCTGCCATGCCGCGATATCACCATTGGCCGCGATAGTGGTCGGAAGCGTCTGAGGTTCTAATGTCGTCACGTTGACGGATAAGGAGTGAATCGCCCTTAGTTTGATAGACACAATTGAAAGGCCGCTTTCGGCCGAGGCTGTGTGAAAACGAGGCTACCGCTATACTCTACCCGTGACAGCTCGTGGAGGTGCCGATGAAGCGCTTCGTTGCAGGTGAGTCCCGGTCTCAAGCCACGTTGTTCCCTGAGCTTCTTGATGATTTTGTCTCGGAGGACAACCCGGTCCGAGCCATCGAGGCCTTCGTTGAGGCCCTTGATCTCAGGCAACTCGGTTTCAAGGGTGTCGATCCCCATGCTACCGGCCGGCCCGCCTATCACCCTGCGGTACTCCTGAAAATCTACCTCTACGGTTACCTCAATCGCATTCAATCCAGCCGTCGCCTGGAGCGCGAGGTGCAGCGCAATGTCGAGCTGATGTGGCTGACAGAACGCTTGGCACCGGACTTCAAGACGATTGCCGATTTTCGAAAGCACAACGGCAAGGCAATCCGCGCCATCTGCCGAGACTTTGTCGTGCTTTGCCGGCGCCTGGGGCTCTTCACACAAGCGATCGTGGCCATCGACGGTAGCAAGTCAAGGCGGTCAACAACCGTGACCGCAACTTTACGTTTGCCAAGATGAAGCGGCGCGCAGAGGAGATCGAGAAGAGCATCGAGCGTTACCTGCGCCAACTCGACTCAGCTGACCAAGGCGACCCCGCTGTCACAGAGGCGCAGACAGCACAGCTGAAGGACAAGATCGCCGCTCTCACCGAGGAAGTGCAGCGACTACAGGCCATTGAGATACAAAGAACCCAGGCACCTGACCAGCAGGTCTCGTTGACGGATCCCGATGCTCGCTCCATGAAGACGCGAGGCACCGGGCTAGTGGGGTACAACGTACAGACGGCCGTCGATAGTCAGCATCATTTGATCATCGCCCATGAGGTCACCAACGTCGGTAGTGACCGGCGTCAACTTTCCGGGATGGCCAAGCAGGCACATGATGCCAGCGGCATCAAAGATCTCAGTGTCGTGGCGGATCGCGGTTACTTTAAGGGAGAAGAAATTCTCGCGTGCTACAAGGCCGGTATCACCATCTATCTCCCCAAACCGAAAACCTCACCGAGCCAGGCCAAGGGAATGTTTCCCAGAGAGGCATTTCGCTTCATCCCCGAAAGCAACGAATACCACTGCCCTGCGGGAGAGCGACTGATCTGGCGTTTCAAGAGCGTCGAAAAAGGTCAGACGCTGCATTGCTACTGGAGTTCAGCCTGCCCAACCTGCGCGATGAAAGGGAAATGTACCACTGGTAAACACAGGCGTATAAAGCGCTGGGAGCATGAGGATGTGCTCGAGGCGGTACAGTCTAGGCTGAACCAGAAACCGGAAATGATGCGTCTCAGACGCCAGACAGTCGAGCACCCGTTCGGCACACTGAAGGCCTGGATGGAATCGACGCATTTTCTGACCAGGAGCCTCAAGAGCGTCAGCACGGAAATGAGTCTTCACGTGCTGGCCTATAATATGAAACGTGTCATAAAGATCCTTGGAACCAAGGGGTTGATTCAGGCGATGCGGGCATAGCGTGCCTGCTGCTCTTTAATAGCGCCTGTAGTGCCCTATGACGCTCTCTAGGAAGGATTTCTCGGGGCGCGTGATCTTGAATAACCTCGTCTGTGGCGATGGCGGAAGTGCTTTGAGACGTCTCGTTGGCCGCTGGACGTGGCCTGACAGCCGGATGCGGAAACAGGCAACGGATTTGGGAGTTTTCACACAGCCTCGACCAGAAGCCGACTTTAAGATATTTCGCATATACGCCTAAATGGTTTTGCTAACTGAGCTATTGCATCATCTCATGCGCTTGAAGATAATTTTTTATATCAAGTGGTATATCAATAAACCAATACAGCTACGAATACTTTAATGACACTGGTTCGAAGAAAACCTCTAGCACTCAAGAGAGCGCTAGAGGCTAATCCGTTAAAGGGCCTTAACTAACTCCCCATAATCTCCACCCACACGCAAGACAATAGTCACATCGCTATCATTGCGGTTACGGAAAAACCAACCGTGATTGCCATTGAAAGCGGCTTCTAGCTCACCTTCATCCTCGGGCACGCCACGGCCTTTCTCGTAACTGATGGAATTCCCATTTCCATCACCGTGCGTGTCAAAGTTGACGGGGCCACCGTCTGATGCCCATGCAAAGGTAGCAACCGCCCCTTCTTGCATGGTGAGTTTGTACTCTGTGCCTTCACCTGGCGTCAGGGTAAAGCTCACTTCATCACTCCATGGAGACGCTTCTTCCGCTTGCGCCGTCAGGGAAGTGGCTTCCTCAGTCGCTAATGCCTCTGCCAGCGCCACGCTGGCGTCGGTCATCACCCTTTCAGAATCGGCGGGTGAAGGTTCGACTGGATCACTTGCTGAGGCAGAATTGGCTGTTTGGGGAGCCATCTCTGCATCCGAAGTGGAAGTTTGAGCATCAGCATCGCTTGCCGTCTCAGGCTGGCGATCACTGACGGTCTCTTGAAATGCAGCGGGTTGAGACGCCTGCTGAGCACTGGCTTGATCATTGGCCTGATCAAGCTCGGCTTCCTCAGCCAACTGGGTCTTGATTTCGCCCATCTCTGTCAGCCCCAACAAGCGGCCAGCGCCGGTGGGGTCAATGGCATACTCAGCAGGCAGCACGACGGTGATCAGCAAAGCGACTGCAATGACGGCTGCCATCAGCGTAGAACGAAGTAACTTACCTGTTGACGGTAACTCGGCACGGGTGGGAAGGTCGGTATTGTACATTTGGGTCTCTCCTGAATTAGGCGATGAAATAGCCGGTGAGCTGATAACCAACCAGCATAAAGCCAGCGCACATCATGGCGACGTTAGCGGTGTAGGCGTGGCGTAAGAAGCCATTGGTGCGTCGCCAGAAACCCATCACGATAAGGATGGCACTCAGGGCCAGTAGCTGGCCGATCTCTACCCCAACGTTGAACGCCAGGAGATTGGGGACTAATCCATCAGAAGCGATATCGTACTCAATGATCTTGCTCGACAGTCCAAAGCCATGGAACAGGCCGAAGACCAGCGTCGCCACCTTGGTATTGGGCTGAAAGCCGAACCAGCGCTGATAAGCACCGATGTTATCGAGTGCCTTGTAGACAACGGAGAGACCGATGATGGCATCGATAAGGTAGCTATTGATGCCGATATTAAAGTACACCCCTAGCAGCATGGTCGTAGAGTGACCGATGGCGAAGAGGCTGACGTAGATGGCGATATGCTGCATTCGATAGAGGAAAAAAATCACCCCTAGCAAAAACAGGATGTGGTCATACCCCGTCACCATGTGCTTGGCACCGAGATAGACGAATGAGATCAGGTGAACGCCATAGATCTCCTGGATGTACCCTTTGTCGCCTTCAGCAACGGCGTGGGCAAGGGCTTCACCACTGGCTCCCAGGAGCATCACCAGCAGTGTGAAAAGGGTCAGCGCGTGGCGTCGGGCCAAAACAGGCAAGCCGAACGCACCCCCTAGTTGGGATGGAAACATAAAACCTCCACGGGTCTGTCATTAAGTGTTGGCCGTCCAGTGGACGGCCCCAGTCATCCAGCAATGACCGGCCGTGGAGGACGCTCCAAGCGGTAGACACGACGCAGCGGTAGGCCGCTGCGTTCGCCTAGCCGCAGGGCGTCGCGGAAGTTCGACTCGACGGCAATGCCCGTCCCAGGCCGATCCGCTTTTTCGTGAAAGTGACTGCCACTCTCATTATGGAGGTGGCGACTATCTTCGTGCTCGTGGCCATGGGTATGCCCATGGCCCTTCTGCACATTCTCATGGAGAGACAACTCAACGCTAACCATGCTCGCCGCCCCATGCGCACGCGCCTCACCCACACTGGTGAGTACCAGGCTAGGCAGGAACAGCAACAGAAAGGTCAGATAGCCAAGGCGGTGGCGCAGCCGATTGAGCATGTAGAGCAACCAGGATAAAAGTAAAAATCATAAAAATAGATAACCGTCTGCC
>NZ_JBANSN010000051.1:0-13404 GCF_037070215.1 Vreelandella arctica
GTCCTCTCAAGGATTTTGAAGTCTGCTTGCTTCATGGCGCCCTCCACACGAAGACTACACATACAGTATTTTATACAGTATATTTAAAGCACATCAACAGAAGATGACAACATAGCCATATTCATACAACATTTTAAGAGTCAGGATGCCGACAATGCCGGGCCAGTCTTCTCATTTTACCCCCGCCTTGCCGTTAAGCGCCCAGCCGCTGCCGTATTTAACCTTTTTGGGCCGTGCTGGTTTCAGTGGTTTTCCTTCGCCTGCGCAGGATTACGAGCCGTGTACGCTGGATCTCAATGCCCGGTTGGTTAAAAACCCTACCCAGACGTTTTATGTCACCGCTACCGGTAACAGCATGGAGGGGTGGGGGATTTTTGAGGGTGACCTGCTTATCGTCGACCGCGGTATCGAGCCTCGCTTGGGCCACATTCTGGTCGCTATGCTGGAGGGCGAAGCGTTGATTAAACGCTACGCGCTTTACCAGGGAACGCCCCACCTCTGTTCCACCCATCCCCACTACCCGCCCTTGCCTCTTGAGGGCAGCGACTGTCAGCTATGGGGCGTGGTGCGCGCGGTCATCCATGAGTACGTGCGATGATTGGTCTGGTCGACGCCAATAACTTCTATGTCAGCTGCGAGCGGGTATTTCAGCCTAAGCTCGACGGTAAACCCGTTGGGGTGATGTCCAACAATGACGGTTGTGTGATCGCGCGTTCCGCCGAGTTGAAGGCGCTGGATATTCCCATGGGTACGCCCGCCTTCAAACTCGAAGGGCTGCGCCAGCGTGGCGAGATTCACCTGCTCTCTTCCAACTACGAGCTTTATGGTGATATGTCGGCGCGGCTGGCCCAACTGCTCCGCGATGCCTGCCCAGAGATCGCGCCCTACTCCATTGATGAAATGTTCGTCTATTTAGAAGGTTTCACCACCGAGCAGTGTGAAGCACTCGGGCGGAAACTGCGTCAGCGTATTCGTCGTCATTTAGGATTGCCGGTGTGCGTGGGGCTTGCCCCTACCCATACACTTGCCAAACTGGCTAATCACCTTGCCAAGCAAGACCCCCACTACGAAGGCGTTTGCTTATTAAGCGGGCAGGATCACACCACCGAGGCGCTGCTAAAGCGCACCCCGGTGGGCAGTGTGTGGGGCGTCGGGCGTCGGCTTGCCGAGCGTTTGGCGATTGGCGATATCAACACCGCCTGGGATTTGCGCGAAAGCGATGAAAAATGGCTGCGCAAACGCTTTTCAGTAGTGCTGGCCCGCACGGCGCTTGAGCTGCGCGGCACCTCTTGCCTGGAAATGAATGCGTTGGACCAGCCGCGCCAGCGCATTATGACCTCGCGCTCGTTCGGCCAACCGACCGGCGTGTTTGCCGAAGTGCACAACGCGTTGCGCCGTCACGCCCAGCGTAGTGCTGAAAAACTGCGTGAACAGGGCAGCATGGCCCGAGCGGTGATGGTGTTTCTAAACACCAACCGCCACCGCCGCGACCAGCCGCAATATTTTCCTCAAGCGCTGATCCCCCTACCCTCGCCCAGCGACGATACGCGTGTGATTCTTGATGCCGTACGCCAGGGGCTTGAGCAGATTCACCGCCCCCGCTTTCGGTTCATGAAAGCCGGTGTGATGCTGCTCGATTTGGTCGATGCCAAAGAGCACCAGCTTTCGCTGCTGCATCCCCCGGCCCGTGATCGCCATCCGTTTTTGATGGCCACGGTCGATCAGATTAATCAGCGTATGGGGCAAGGCACCATCAGCTTTGGCATGACCGATGCGCCAGCTGCCTGGCAGCTACGCTGTGCTCACCGTTCCAACCGCTTTACCACGCGCTGGGATGAGCTGATGAAAGTGGGCACTCACCCCGGCGCGGTGGCAGCGGCCGAGGCGAAGGAGCAACAGCGCAAGCAGCAAACGCTAGCCAGCGCGAAGCGCGTGACGCAGCCGCGGGCTTAAGGTTTCCCCAAGCGCCGCCATGACCACCAGTATCGCCAGCAGCCACGGCCAGTGCGCTGCAAAAGAGACCTGATAAACACCCAGCGCATCGACAAAAATCACCACAATGCCGAGCGGGCTAACGTAGCGCACCATGGCCAGCCATAGTGCATAAGGCAGCGGCGCAAGGCCGAGTTCATCGCGGAAGGTGTCGCTTTTCAATATAAAGCCCGCCAGCAGCACCATGCCCAGGCCGCCCAACGGCATCATCCAACGCGAGGTCAGGTAATCCAGCCAGTCGAAAAAGGTTTTGTCTGCCAGCGTCCAATCCGCGCCCAGATTGAATGACAGCATCGCCAGGGTGCTGATCAACCACAGCACAATACCCGTGCCCCAAGCAGCTGCCGGGCGCGAAATGCCTTTGTTATCGCACAGCCAGGAAACCGTAGCCTCCACCATGGAAATGGCAGAGGTCAACGCGGCCATGGAGAGCATGAGGAAGAACAAAATGCCAAACAGCGTGCCCAGCGGCATCGCCTGGAAGGCCAGGGGCAGGCTCATGAAAATAAGCCCTGGGCCTTCGCCGGGGTCCATGCCGTTGGCGAAGATCACCGGAAAGATCGCTAGCCCCGCCATCAGCGCCACTACCGTATCCGCCACGGCCACACTGACTGTGGTGCGGCCAATGGAAGCACCCTTGGGCAGGTAGCTACCGTAGGTAAGAATCGCCCCGGAGGCCAGTGAGAGGGTAAAGAAGGCATGCCCCAGCGCTGCCAGCAGCCCTTCGCTGGAGAGGCTGCCCGCGTTGAACGAAAACAGGAAGTTAACCGCCGCGCCAAAGCCACCGGAAAACAGGCCAAAGCCAATCAGGATCACCAGCATGATTACCAAGCCGGGCATCATCCAACTGACACTCTTCTCGATCCCCTTCTGTACGCCCTTGCCCACAATCAGCATGGTGAGCAGCGTCACTAAGGTACTCCAGAAACCGAGATTCAGCGGATTAGCGTTGTTGGCCCCAAAGACAGCGGCCATATCGTTAACGCTGCTGCCGGACAGGCCACCGGTCAGCATCTTCCACAGATACGAGAACGACCAGCCTGCCACGACGACGTAAAATGACAGCACCATAAAACCGCAGAGCATGGCCATCCAGCCAATCAGCGACCACACCGACGAGCGGCCTGATTCATTGACCACGCGGCGAATGGCATCCACCGGGCTGCCCTGGCCGCGCCGTCCAAAGGCGATCTCGGTCATCATGACCGGCACACCCACGGCAAAAATACAGGCCAGGTACACCAGCACGAAGGCACCGCCGCCAAACTCCCCGGTGATATAGGGGAATTTCCAGATATTGCCCAGCCCAACCGCCGAGCCGGTTGCTGCCAACATAAACCCCCAGCGGCCTAGCCACTGGGTGCGAGGTTGCCCAGAAGAGGTCATTTGCCCAGTTACCCTGTCAGAAAAAGGCGCTCATCCTATAGGATTTCACGGGCAATGCCCAACAGCATCTAGGCGTATACCGCGGCCTTGGCGGCGGCATCCAAACGCTGGGCGGTTTGATCCACCCGGCGCAAACAGGCCAGTAGCACGGCGCCCAGGGCCACGAAGCCGCCTGCCAACCAAAGCCCTAGGCTGTAATTGCCAGAGGCCTCGGCCAGCATGCCGGTCAAGGCCGGGGCGCATATCTGGGCAACGCCGTAGGCCAGGGTCATCTGCCCCATTAACCGCGCGGGGCTTGAAGGATAAAGCCGCCCCGCCATGGTTAGCACCAGACTGACGCAGCCGAGGAAGGTACCGCCGTAGAGCACGGCGCTGAGCAACACCGCCGCCGCGTTCGCGGTAATCGCAGGCAGTACGATGCCCACTACCTGAATGCACATGGCGATAATCAGCGCCCCCAGGTAGCCGACGCGGCGGGCGACTAGATCCCACAGCATCACCGCCGGGGCCGCGGCTAAACCGGCCAGGGCGAAGGTCCAGTTGCCCATTCCCGCCAGCAGCGGCTCACGCTCGACAATCGCGACGAGAAAGGTAGCGCTGATCACGTAGCCGTAACCGGCGCAAAAATAGGCAGCCAGCATCCAGCGCATAAAGGTGCGTGTGGGCGGCATCGCGGGTTGGCTGTTCGCCGTGTGCGCCGCGCCCCCTTGCTTTTCCGGGCGCGGCAGCCAGTACCAGGCAGGTACCAACAACGCGGCCCCCAGCAGGCTAAAGCCCCACCACTGGGTCTGCCAGCTAAACGACAGTTGTAGCATCATTTCAACCGCGACCGAGACCACCACCATACCAATGCCCAAACCTGCAAAGTGGATGCCCAGCTCCCCGCGCTGACGGTGTTGCATCAGCCAGTGAAGAATCAACCCGGACGCTAGCAACATTGAGCCACTGCTGGAAAGTCCCGCCAGAAAACGCAGCCCCGCCCATACCCAGAAGTGCTCGGTGAGCGCCATGCCCGCGGTAGTAAGCACGGCCAGGATTAACCCACAGCGGAATAGGAGGTCTTTGATATAGAGACTGCGGATAGTGGCGGCCAACACCGCCCCCAGCATATAGCCCACGTAGTTGAGCGCCGCCAGCCAGCCCCCATCGGCGTCCCCCATCCAGGTTTGCTGCTGCATGACTGGCAGCAACGGCGTATAGGCAAAGCGGGCGATACCCACACACAATATCTGGCTGAATACGCCCGCCAATAGCACTCTAAAGCGCTGGGAACCTAGCGTTGCTGCGGTCATCGGGCTGCTCCTTAAACACCACTTTTATTATATTAGCGAACACTATATTGATTAGCTCGCATGCAAGTTCATGCATAGTAGGGCGTTTTGAGTAGCGCGTCATGACCACCTAGGTCGAGTGCGTGGTTAAAAAAACTGGCTAGAGGTGGACCTCCAGGCTTAACAACAAAAACGATAGCGTTTTGCCATGACCATCCAGATTGAGTGCCCCGTTAACGCCGCCTTGAAGCACATCATCGATCACGAAGTTCATGCCTGCCAAGTTAGGTAGAGGGTAGCGCCGCACCCGGCTAGCGCCGCGATGGGAGAATAGCGCCAGCACTCGCTCCTCGGTGACCTGTTCCAGCAAGGTGGCGTAGTGATCCGCCTCATAGGCAAACAGTGCCACGTTGAGGCGTTCGCCTTTATCCCCCGCACGGGCGTGCGCCAGTTGGTGAAGAGAGATCGAGGCGTGCGTATGCAGTGGCGCATGTGTGGGTTCAGCTTGCAGCATAGCGTTCGCTCCTGTGGGCTTCCTGGCTCGGCGACTCAAATAGCGTGGCATGAGCATAAATGTCGCTACGCTTGACCAGATATGAGGCGGTAAACACCCGCCGTTGAAACTGACGTCGCACCCCGCCGCCCCCGGCAGGCCCGGCACAGTAAAGCGCCAATAGCTCTTGGGTGGCGCGGGCTACCCAGCGCCGCTCGCTGTGCTCCGCTGCCAGGCGCAGCCGGTAATCCCCGCTGGTGGAAGGCGATGCGCTACGCTGAAGCTCGCCGTTATCGCTATCGAATACGCTGGCCAGGCCAATGATATCCAACCGGGTTCGCAGCTCAGCCGGAGCACGGAACACCAACCGCTCACGCAGCACTTGCGCTGCAAGCTGGGCTCTTGCTAGCGCATTGGGCCCGGCATAGGAAATTTCTGCTTCGCCCTGCCACCCTCCTTCGTAGCACACAGTAGTCTTTAGCCGTTCGGGGGCGGGCTTGCCGCGAATCCCCGTTACCGCCACGCGATTGGGTGAAAGCTGGCGTACCTCGGCGTGGGAAAGATCCACCGTGACATCCGGGGTCAGGTAATTGGCTGGATCATGGACTTCATAGAGCAGTTGCTCTTTCACCGTTTGCTCGGTAACACAGCCGCCGGTATTGGCGGGCTTGGTGATGATCAGGCTGCCATCCTGCTCTACTTCGATAATCGGGTAGCCCACCGTGGCAAGGCCAGGCACGTCTTTAAAGCCTGGGTCGGCAAAATAGCCGCCGCTTACCTGGGCGCCACACTCGGCCAGGTGACCGGCCATCATGCCGCAAGCGAGGCGGTCCCAGTCGTCCCAACGCCAATCGAAGTGGTGCATCAGCGGGGCTAAAAACAGTGCCGGGTCGGCAACACGCCCGGTGACCACGACATCGGCTTGCATGGCTAACGCTTCGGCCAGTGCCTTGGCGCCCAGGTAGACATTGGCGGAAATCAAGGCGTCATCGCCCGGCATCTCCAGCCGTTCGGCTTCCCAGCGCTGCAAGTCCAGGCCATGCAGTTGCTGGCGGATATCATCGCCATGCACCTGGGCAATCCGCACCTCTGGACGACCAAGCTGTGCGGCCAACTCCGCAATGACCTGACACGCGCCGCCAGGGTTCGCTGCACCGAAGTTGCCTAGAATTTTAATGCCGTGATCCAGGCAATCGCGAAGCACTGGCGCCAGCAGCTCGTCCAGCAGCGGTTCAAACCCGCTTTCGGGGTCCTCACGCATCGCCCGGTGGGCGGCCGCCAATGTCCGCTCACCCAGGGTTTCGAATACCAGTGCAGAGGGTTGCTGTCGCTTGATCAACTCTGCCACCACCGCCACGGCCGCATCGGTACGGTCACCGGAAAAGCCTGCCCCGCTGCCCAGTAAAAAACTCATAAATGTGTCTCCTTGGCCTGAAGGGAGTGGTGGTCGCTGGCGGCAGCTACCGGCTCGTCATCCAGCAGCGAGCGGCGGCGTATAAATAGCCCAATGATCAGGGCGAGCGCTGCCAGCGTGGTCAGCCAGCCTGGCGTCAGCGCAAGCCCAATCACCGCGATCAGCGCCACCACATCAATGACGCGCTTACCCGTCATAGCTACCCGAGACATCAGCGCGGCGAAGGCCATCACGAACACGACCCCCTGACAACTGGCCAAGACGATCTCCAGGGGAGTCCCAAACCCCGCCAGGGCTGGGTAGATCAGCAGCAGGAAAGGAATGACATAGATCGCCGCTGCCAAACGCACCGATTCGACGGCGGCAGGCAGCCAGTTGGTATCGGCAATGCCTGAGGCCACGAATACCGCAATGCAGACAGGCGGCGTAATGACTGAGAGTGTCGCAAAGTAGAAAACGAACAAGTGGGCAATCAGCGGCTCGACACCGATGGTGGTGAGCGCTGGCGCCAGCACCGATGCCACCAACACATAGGCCGCGGTAGTGGGTATGCCCATGCCCAGAATCAGACACACACCGCCAACGATAAAGGCTACTAGGAAGAGCGATTCGCCACCGACCGTGACAATCAAGCTGGCCAGCGTTACGCCGATGCCGGTCATGCCAATCATCGCCACCAGAATCTGCGCCCCGGCCAACAGCACGCCGATAATCACCATGCCTTTGCCTGCATCGACCAAGCCTGCCACCAGTTTGCCGAGAATCTCGCGCAGGGGCATTTTGGACAGCAGCGCAAACGGCACAAAGGTGAGTACCGTCATCAGGATGCCGTAAAAAGCGGACATCTGAATCGAACGGCCGCTAAGCACCCCATAAAACAGCCCACCCAACGCAGCCAGAATAGGAATAATCCGCTCAGGGCGTATCACATCTGCCCAGCTGGGCAGCTCATCATCGGGCACCACCTGTAGCTGACGACGTTTGGCCACCAAGTGGATAGTGACAAATACGCCCAGGTAGAAAAGGATGGCGGGCAGCAAGGCCGCCAAGGCGATACGCAGGTAACTTTCACCAAGAATTTCCGCCATGATAAAGGCCGCCGCGCCCAGGATCGGCGGTGCGATTTGACCGCCGGTGGAGGCGACCGCTTCTACCCCCGCCGCGAACGGACGTGGGTAGTTCAAGCGCTTCATCATGGGAATGGTGAAATTGCCGGTGGTGGCGACATTGGCTACCGCGCTACCGCTGACCATGCCAAACAGCCCGGACGCGACCGTGGCCACTTTGGCCGCACCGCCCGGCGAGCGGCCGCTAATACGCAGCGCCAAATCCATGAAGGTATTGCCGCCCCCAGTGTGCAGCAACAAACAGCCGAATAGCACGAAAGCGGCAATGGTCGTGGCGGCAACGCCGACCAGCATGCCCCACACGCCAAGATCACCCAGGTAAATGGTTTCGGTCATGTAGTAGAGATCAAAACCCCGATGGCCGAGCGGCCCGGGGATGGCGGCACCGAACCACGCGTAGGCTAACCCCGCTAACACCAGCAGGGGGAAAATAGCCCCAATGGCGCGGCGCGAAAGCTCCAGAATCGCCACCAGCAGTACGCCGGTCAGCAGCATATCGCGGGGCGTTGCCCAGGGGAGTTCGACCAGAATTTGTTCGTGGTTAAGCGCCACATAGCCGCAGGCGAATACCACACCGACTGCCAGTATGACATCGATAGCGATGCCCAGCGGGCGCCAGCGCTTGCCCTCCCCTAATGGATAGACGGCAAGCCCCAGCAGGATGACCAGCGCGAGAAAGATACTCCGCTGAATCAAGCTCTCGAACGGCCCAGTGGCGGAGGTATAAAGGATTAGACCGCCCAGCAGCAGCGCCAAGCCTTTGGTGACTGTCTCACGCATGATCATCTTCTCCGAATGGCCTTACTGGACAGGCTGCAAGGCATCGGGGATGTCGTACCCCTGCTCTTCGAAATAGCGCGCCGCACCGGCATGCAGCGGCACGGTGCCAACCTCCAGGGTCATCTTCGCCATATCGGCATCTTTCATCGCGGCAAAGGCGTTGACCTGCGGTTCGGGGTTTTCCATCACGGCTTTGACGATTTGATAGGCGGTCTCTTCATCCATATCCGGGTGCGCATGTACGGCAACCCCAAACGCCCAGGTGGTATAAGCGGGGATACCGTCTGCAGCGCCTTCGGGCACATCGACAATCGCCACATCGGGCATTTCGCTGCGCAGCGTATCGGCCTGCGCGTCATCAAGAGAGAGCACGCTGATGGGAGTGAACGTTGCGATATCCATAGAGGAGCCATCCAAACGCTCGCCGACCCCTGATTTCACCGAGCCCATCACCCGGCCATCCTTCATGGCATCCACCATGTCGGTGGTGGAACCACGCACGTAATCCGGCTCGATGCCGAGGGTACGCATTACCGCTTCAGTGGTTTTCTCAGTGGCTGAGCCGGTGATACCGGGGTTGAAACGCACGCCCTCCAGGTCGGCGAAGGTCGCGACGTCAGCATCCTGACGCATCACGGCATTTTGCGGCGCGACGGTATAGACCCATAGCAAGCGGTTATCGACCGGGCGGCCTTCAAAATCTTCCTCACCGGCATAGGCGTGATAACCGGTATTAGTGGTCACCAACCCCATATCGATCTGGTCGCGCCCTAGACGGCGCAGGTTATCCACGGTAGCGCCGGTTTCGGCCACCGAAGAGCTGACGCCTTCGACCTGGTTGTTGATGATCTGATTGACCGCGACAAAATAGCTGTAGTGGCTGGAGGAGCTCGAGGTAGAACCAATCAGCAGGCGCTCATCGGCATGGGAAGTGGCAGCAGCCAGCACCACGGCGCTTGCCACCATGGCGGTAAGTAGCGTTTTCATTGTCTCTCCGAAGCTCGCTGTACGAGCCTTTGTTATTGTAGAACGGGTTGTTGTAAATACGGTTATTGTAAAACGGGTTGTTGTAAAACATGACCGCGACGCACGAATCGCGATAAGCCAAGCATGGTGCGCTGGTTTCATTTTGTATATTGAATAGTTTTTAATTTATGTTTTACTTTCTAAATGAATCCAAGCATCCAGCAGTTGCGCGTTTTTGTTGCCGTTGCCCACTCGCGCAGCCTTGCGGAGGCCAGCGAGCGCGTCCATCTTTCCCAACCGGCGATTTCAATTGCGCTACGTAAGCTGGAAGAGAACGTCGGCGGTGCGCTATTTGCCCGCACATCACGTCAGCTTGCCTTGACCCCGGAAGGCGACGCTTTCCTACCAGTTGCCGTGCGGCTATTGAATGACTGGAATGAAGCCTTTGAGGATCTTAACGACCAGTTTTCCAAACAGCGCGGCAAGGTAACGATCGCCGCCTTACCCACCCTGGCGGCGGGCTTGTTCCCGCAGGTCATCCGGCTTTTCCACGAGGCGTATCCCCGTATCAACCTCAGCCTGCATGATGTGCTGGCCGAACAGATTAACCAGATGGTGCGCGAAGGCCGTGCCGACCTGGGACTTTCCGTACCTCCCGGTGACGCAGATGACCTCACGTTTGACCCCGTGCTCGAAGATAGCTACGTGGCGGTTTGCCCTTGCGGGCACCCACTGCTGGCACAACCGGCTGTGGCGTGGAGCCAGCTGGCTGCCTATCCGTTTATTGGTATCAATCGGCTTTCCAGTTCACGCCAGGATATTGACCGCATCATGCAGAGTGTGGGGGAGCGGCTGGATATTTTGTGCGATGCGCGCCAGATCGCCACAGTTGGCCGCATGGTGGCGGCGGGTTTGGGGGTTAGCGTGCTGCCCTCGCTCAGCTTTCGCCAGATTGCCACCGATGGCATCGAACACCGCCCGCTGGTCGAACCGACTATCCGTCGCGAGCTGGGCATGATATTGAGCCGACGCCACCCCCCTTCCGCCGCCGCCAGCGCTCTGTGCCAACTGATTCGTGATCACGCATAAGGTCTTTTCATGAATAAGCGTTTTCGGTACGGCTTTCTCTACACCTGGGGTGGGAATCTGGCAGACTAGAGACGACGAACATCCACCTTACTAAGTGAGCGATACGATGAGCGATACAGCAAAACCCTGGACACAACCCATGCCCGACGCGCAGTTCAAGTTGATGCGCGATATTCTTGCTGCGCCTAGCCCTGTGGGCCTTGAAGCCGCAATGACCTACGGGGTGCTCAAGCCGCATTTTGAAAGCTTTGCACCTAAAGGCTGGCACCTGCACCAGTTCAAGGGCAACGCCGGTGTTGTGCTGGACACCCACCCCGGCCGTGACGATATGTTCAAGGTCATGCTGATCGGCCATGCGGATAAAATCCGTATGCAGGTGCGCTCGATTGGCGAAGACGGCAAGATCTGGATCAACACCGATTCCTTCCTGCCTACCGTACTGATCGGCCATGAAGTGAAGCTATTCAGCGAAGACCCGGATGCCCCTGGCAGCTATCGCTGCATTGAAGGCGGCACGGTAGAAGCACTGGGTGCCATTCACTTTTCTGACCCCGGCCAGCGTGATGGCAGCAAAGGGATCAAGAAAGAGCAGATCTATCTGGATCTACAGATTCACGGCGACAACAAGAAACAGCAGGTGTTGAACCTGGGCGTGCGCCCGGGTGATTCGATTATCTTTGACCGCCCTATCCGCCCCGGCTTTAGCCCTAATACGTTCTATGGCGCTTACCTGGATAACGGGCTGGGCTGCTTTGTGGCCGCCGAAGTGGCGCGCTTGATCGCTGAAGCAGGCGGTACGAAAAATGTACGCGTGCTGTTTGCGATTGCCAGCTATGAGGAAATTGGCCGCTTCGGCAGCCGCGTGATGGCTGGTGAAATGAAGCCGGATGCGCTGATTGGCGTGGACGTTAACCACGACTACGTGGGCGCGCCAGGCATCGGCGACAAGCGCATGCAGCCGCTGGAAATGGGCAAGGGCTTCACCATGGCGGTGGGTTCGATTGCCAGCGAACAGCTCAACCGGATTATCGCGACAGCCGCGAAAGCGCAGGATATTCCGCTGCAGCGCGATATCGTGGGCGTGGACACCGGTACCGATGGTATGGCGGGTGTGTTGGCATCTATCGATAGTGCCGCCACCTCGATCGGCTTCCCTATCCGCAACATGCACACGATCTCGGAAACCGGCCATACCCAGGATGTGCTGGCGGCTATTCACGCCCTCACCCATACCCTGCAAGCCATGGATGCCCTGCCTGATTTAGAGCGTGAGTTCCTGGATAACCACCCACGCCTTGACCAAGCCAGCCCGCTTCCCCACCAGGGCAGCGACAAGCCGGATAGCGACGGTGATGAAGGCAAAAAGAGTGGCGGCAAAGAGAGCAAGGCCGAAAGCAAAGCAGGAAGCAAGGCAAGCAGCACCAACGCCCCTGCCGCCAGTAATAAAACCAAGAAAAAAGCGAAAAAATAAAACACGCGTATAAAAAGAAGCCCCAGCCATTCCTTGGCCGGGGCTTTATCAAACCTTCCCTGATTTTCTTCACAAACATCCTGTTTGTGCTTCCCTGAGAGCGTTTAGCCGTCCTGGCGTTGCCTTCCCTGTTTCCACTTCCTTGTGGTGTGTGCTCACAATGGACGTGATAGCGCTGTGTTTATCTATCCCAGGTTATTAAATCAAAAAAATATTGCTTTAATATTAAAAAAGCCTTGTTGCGTCGATTTAATGCACGATTGCAATACGTTTCACATGGCGAAGATATGAATTGACACTTATAATTAAAACGTGTCGGTAACGATACAGAGCAACAGGGAGGTTACCACGCCTGAACCATCATCAACCCTAATGGTAGGAGGTCAGCGTGCGCGACATTATAATTAGCAATAAAGTCAATGAATTAGATGTTATCTGTCGTCATTGCGGCAATTCAGAGACAGCCAAGTCACCATTTTTTAATCGCTTTCGTTTAGAAGGCACAGGGAAAAACACGGCGACGGTGCGCTGCCTTAACTGCCAAACAGCAGTTGAAGTGCCCTTGAATGAACTAAGCACGCTCTATTATCACCATGCGTGTTAATGAGTAGGCTGGTTAATAAAAAAGAAGGGGTAGATGGCTAACACATCTGCCCTTTTCCTTAGCATGCTATTTACGATAAATGAGAAAATTCATAAGAATGTAACTAATACGTCATTTATTTAAGCATAAAAAAAGCCCCAGCCATTCCCTGGCTAGGGTTTTGTTACCGCTTCTTTCTTCCTCACAAACATCCTGTTTGCGCTTCCGTGAGATATTAAGCCATCCTGGCACTGTCTTCCTTGTCAGCACTTCCTTATGCTTGATGATTAGGATGCACCTTTTATCGACGACCTTAACTAACCTAGGTTATTTAATGAGAAAATAATTCTTACACTAGGCTAGGTATTTTTGTCGAGAATCACGCACTTTGAGAATATGCTTATCTTGTCATCATTATGTCAAATAAACATAATATAATTTTCTAATTTTAAGGTATTTTTGATTAATGATTCAAGCGACACCGGCCTTGTTTCGCCACCAGCCAACTGTCAAAAAAAACATTATTATCAGCAGCTTATGATTATCCATAAACCATCACATCTAACAATCTATTTATAATTATTGTAAAATAATTAATTTTACCAACCTAGCCAGTCATAAGAAAAAACAAACGCTTGACTTAATTTTATTAACTTTAATAAAAAATAAAGCTCAACCATTTATGGCTGAGCTTTATTGGGTCTTCCATAACCCCCCCTCTGTCAGCCTAGTTGTCCGGTTGGCGATATCGCCTAAATCTAATCCAGAGGGAGCGGCATGGAGCCCTTGTGCCACGTTATTCTGCAGAGCGTAAAGCAGCCGTCCTGAAGAA
>NZ_JBANSN010000052.1:0-13236 GCF_037070215.1 Vreelandella arctica
CTTCGAGTCGGAATTCAGGGCTAAAGTTACGTTTTGGTCTTGTTGCCATGCTGCCACCTAGTGATGTCTTGGTGCATATTAGCACCTCTAAGTAGGTGGCCAAATTCACTATGCCACTACACAGTATTCGATAAATTTGTTATGTATATCAAAGTCTGGAACAGCAGTGGCAATGCGATTGATAAATACTGAAGTCATTTCACCGCTCCTTGATTACCTCAGGCTTATCCGCTGTGTCAGTGATTTAGAATGACCTGTTCAGTTCGATCCAGGCCATTTGTGTTCTTGCACATCAGCCCAAGTCTTGCTGGGGAATGTTAGGGACGCTACTAACCAAGGCAGCCCTACATCCCTGAAAGTGTGAAATCACTGCCTAGTATTTTCCAAGGTAGACAATACAGATACCTTTGCAAGAAAATGCCACCTGGCCAAGCACCTTGTTTAACTGAAACGTTTAGCTGCCCCCTCTTATACTGGCTAAATGAACAAAGCGGCATCACAATAGCTATATAATATTAACTAAAATCAAAAACCTTACTCCATTCTTTTGGATTTCTTACGTACATAAAGGCGAGATAAAAAATACGCAACATTTTCCTGCGAAATTCAAAAGAGAATTATATTCACCCTATTAGCAAATTGACAAAATAGAAGTAGGAATAAAGAGCTAAATCAATCTTGTGCTGTTTCTGGCACTAAATGCAGATAAAGAGGATCGAACTCCCCCGCTTCCTTTAGTTTTTGCCAATCAGGTACGGTTATCTGGTTTTTATTATTACTAATTAACCCATCAGTACGAAGCGCCTGGAGTACTCTATTCATGTGAATATGCGTCATACCTGTCGCATCCGCTAACTCGGCCTGGGTTACAGGCATATCAAAGGTGGATTCTGTCGCCAAACCCACCGCTTCAAGACGTACTAACAGTTCGCAGATAAGGTGGGCAATTCGGTTATAGGCAGGCCGCTGTCCGTTATTCAAAAGCCACTCTCGTGTGATGGAAGCGCTCATCAATGTCTCACGCCAAAGAGCGACAGAAAGGCGCGGGTGGAGCTCACAGAGGTTACGTAAATCGTCGTGCTCAATAAAGCCAAGTATACAGGGGGTGATTGAGGCAATATTTATATCCAGAAAAGGCAAATGTAAGCTTTGCAGATCAGGAATGTCGCCGGGTATATACAGGGATATTATTTGACGTTTGCCTTCAGAAGTTAGCTTATAGGCGCATGCAAATCCGTCAATAACAAGACAACATTGCGTAGGCTGATCGCCAGCTTTCATTATATCTTGATCTGAATGAAGAGTTATCGTCTTTATTGACAAATCTTTTATTGCTTGTTTCTCTTTATCCTTAAGAAGCAAAACGTTTTCCAACTTGCGGATAATAAGCAGGTTAGGCGTAAGGAGCAGGGTTTCCATAGGGGTCTCCATAATTTGCAGATATGAAGCCGGATGCAACATTTTGACTGCTCGTCAATAGACGATGAAAAATAGTTCTCATCATGCGCTTCGTAGGTACAAATTGATAGCGACAATATTAACTGGCTTACCTAAGTACGCCTTGCCAACATGAGCATTGCGTTAAGCCAGCCCTGAGGCTGGCAATCCTGGTTCGCTTACAGCTTCGGCTGAGAAAAGCCTAGCTCCAAAGGCAGATGACGCTGCTTTACTCTTCTCGGAAGGCCCTGCTGAACTGATCGGTAATAGGCTTAACAAAATACGTCAGTGCGGTGCGCTCTTCGGTCGTGATAAAGACTTCGACCGGCATACCAGGCAGCAGCGTGGTAACGCCCAGCTTCTCAAGTTCTTCTGCAGAAACGTCAACATCGCCCAGGTAGTAGATCTCGCCAGTCACGTCATCGCGTGACGTCGCTGGAGAAACATAGACGATCTCGCCTTTGAGCTCCGGCGTCGTTCTCTGGTTGAAGGCAGTGAAACGGAGCCTGACTGGCTGGCCGACCCAAACTTGGTCGATGGTTACCGGCGCAAGTTTCACCTCGACCTTCAGTTTGGCGTCTTCCGGAACGATGGTGACAAGTTCTTCGGCCGGTGTGATCACCCCTCCTACCGTGTGGATGTTCAGCTCATTAACGGTTCCAGAAATCGGAGCGCGAATGTCCGTTCGCGCCAGCCGATCCTCAATGGCGATGTGCCGGTCACGTAGCTCCGAAAATTCCGCATCCACGGCACTTAATTCCCGCTGCGCCTCGGTACGAGCGTCCTCATCGATCGCAATAATCTGGAGGCGAATTTCACTCATGCGGGTTCTCGCTCTGGCGATGGATGCGTGGATCTCACCGCGTTCACCCGAAATTCGTGCTCTGTCACGCGCCATCGGAACGAGGAGTGTTCGAGCGATCAGCCCTCTCTCAGCGAGGCCTCTATTCCCCTCGTATTCAGTCTGAACTAGACGGAATTCCTCGTCTTTCGATAGCCGCTGCGCTTCCAGCCCCTTTATCTCCTCTTCGATTTGCTCAACGCTGAGCTCAAGCTGCTGCTTCTTACTTTGGCGACTTGTGTGATTGCCATCAAAGAGGCGAGTTTCGCCGAGGAAGACATCCGGAGAGTCGTCTGCGTCCAAATCGGTCGGGAACTCGATTGCCGCAAGCCCGTCCCGCTCTGCCAGAAGGCGAGCTCTCCTAATGGCCAATTCCACGAGTTTAGAACGCACGATCGAAAGCTCCGCTTTCGTCTGTGTGTCTTCGAGCCGTAGCAGCACGTCTCCAGCTCGAACAAAGTCCCCTTCCCTGATGGCAATCTCGCCGACGATACCGCCGTCACGATGCTGTATCGACTTAAGGTTCTGATCCACAGTCACGGATCCTTGCGCGATGACGGCCCCACTGAGTTGAGCGCTCGCGGCCCAGCCGCCGGCTCCAAGCAGCAGAAACAGCGCGAGAGCCGTGCCAACAAATACACGCGGGCCGAGTCGAAAAGCGTTTTCTGGATTCGGCAAGAGCTTGGCTTTTTCCTCTAAAAGAGGCGTGCCGGAAGGATCATATGTGCTCATTCTGTGCTCCTATGATAGCCACTCGTGACTATCGTTACGTTCTGTAGACCACGACAGCTTGTGCGTTCCCTGCAGCGTGACGGCCGTCGCCCACATATCGTCGTCGAAGTTGGTCTCGATCACAGTCCACTCGCTTCCATCGTCCCGATCGTGGCGATAGCGTATCGGCAAATCGTCACCGTCATCATCGCGGTAGATTTGCTCGAAACGGTCTTCCGGCTCGCCGGCATTCCAGAAAATATCGTATTCAGATATACGGATACGGTCTCCGACCCCAAAGTCCATGATCACGTGCGAAACGGGGTTCGGTCGATCCCCACCGGCGCTGGTTACCACAAAGACGTCATCACCAGCGCCGCCAGTGAGCGCAACTGATTCAGCGCCGAAAATGAACTGATCGGCTCCTCGGCCACCAAGCACTTTTTCGAATCCAGTGATGAAGTCATGGCCGATTTCCACCCCACTGACGACGCCGTTGACGAGATCGACCACGAGTCTTTCCGTCGCATGGCTGTAGTCGAGGGTGTCCGTGCCCCCGCCGCCGTCATACACGTCATCATCCGCGTCGAGCGCCGCCACGATCCGATCGTTTCCCATGCCGCCGAAAACCCGGTCTCGACCCGCACCATCCATAATCACGTCGTTACCATCGCCCCCGAGCAGAAGATCGTCGCCATCTCCTCCGCTCAGAAAATCCTCACCGGCGTTGCCGAAGATCACGTCATCGCCGTCACCGCCGAATAGCCTGTCGTCGCCAGTCCCGCCGAAAAGATGGTCGTTTCCCGCGCCGCCGAAAATAATGTCATTGCCATCGCCGCCGAACACAACGTCGTCACCGTCTCCAGCGATGATGTGGTCGTCTCCCGCTCCTCCATTTATGACGTCGTTGCCAGCCCGTCCATCAATGTTGTCATCGCCACCTGCGCCGTTGATCTCATCAGCACACATACTGCCGAGAAGCGTGTCGTTTGCCGCGGTTCCTGCGATAACGGGCTGCTTGACAACGGAAAAATGGGCGATGGCATCGATGGTAAGCTCGCCGTCTGTGATCTCATAGCTGAGGGTCACCGGCCCCGGTTGCCCGGTGCCACTCTGGAACACCCACCCGTTTTCCACTTCAGTAAGCTCGCCGGAGGACACGGACAGGTTTTGAACCGAGAGGACGTCGCCATCGGGATCCTCTGCCTTGCTGAGCAGATCGTCGAAGGCGATTAGGAGTGCCACGCAAGGCGCCACGTCCAGCAGATAGACGGGACCGGACACACGAGGAGCACGGTTGCCGTCGGGCCGCATCTCGTCGTCATCATCGTCACTTTCGGGTTCGAGAGGATCGCAGTACCCAGGGTCACCGACGTCCGTAGGATCATCGTCTGCGACGGACGGGTCGTCATCCGGCGGTGATTCGGTACCGGTGGGATCGTCGCCATCAAGTGGGGGACGATTACCGGCGGGATTAGCAATGTCGGCAGGCGGTGTGCCAGCGCCGCTAGCGATTCGGTCCATCCTTTCATCGCCCACGTTTTCGCTTGCCCGTCCGGCTACCCACGGCATGTTTCCGCTTTCACCCGAATAGCGAAGCGGTATCGATCGCGGCGCATCGTCGACTGGAGGCATTGCGGCGCTGAAGCTTTTGGGACCCGACAGGTCGTCCTGGGACCTGCGCGGGGAGGCAGTTCTGAGGTCCTCCTCCGCCGGCGTTTGGCTCTCCGCTGTAGTGACGACCGGCTCAGCTGTCTCTAACAACTCCGCGTCTGTGTCCCCGCTTTTCGTCTGCGATGGCGGCTCGGGCTCCCGGCCCCAGGAAAAGATCGAGCCAAGGTAAGCAGCGATCCCCATCAGTAGACCGCCGATAACCAGAGGCGTGCGAGAGACCTCGTCCCCACTCTTCAGAACGTAGCGCTGCGAGGTGTCAGGTTCCGGTAAGGCGTTCTTCGTGCCTTTGACGTTAATCATGTTCGCGCGACTGCCTCCTTCTTCGGCGACCCGGCAGAATGCACTTCGCGTATATTGGACTTGCCGATGACTTCGTCCTTCGGTCCGAAAGCGGCCAACCGGCCATTCTGAATAACCGCCACGAGATCGACGGCAGCCAGAGCGCTTGGGCGATGGGCAGCCACGATGGCGATACCGCCTCGCTCCCTCACGCCTTGAATGGCCGCCGTCAGCGCTGCTTCACCTTCGGCGTCGAGGTTGGAATTGGGCTCGTCCAGGACGACGATAAAGGGATTGCCGAATAGTGCGCGGGCGAGTCCGATCCGCTGCCGCTGGCCGCCTGACAGGGAGGTACCGAGCGAACCGAGCTGCGTTCGATAGCCGTTTGGCAAGCGCACGATCATCTCGTGGACGCTTGCAGCCATCGCCGCCGCCACGATTGCCTGGGAATCCGGTGTTTCCTGAAATCGTGAAATGTTCTCTTCGATCGTGCCATTAAGTAGCGCGACCTCCTGGGGCAGATAGCCGATGAACTGACCGAGAGCTTCGTCGTGCCATTGCGAGAGCTCCGCGTCGTCGAGCCGCACGCTTCCACGCAGCACGGGCCAGATGCCTGTCAACGCGCGCAGTAACGTGGTCTTGCCACCCCCGCTAGGACCGATGATCCCTATAGCCTGACCGGCCTTGAGTTCGAAGCTCATCTCGCTGAGCAGGACTTGTCCGGAATCGGGTGCTGCGACGGTGATGTTCTCAATCTTGAGGGATGAAGTCGGGCTGGGCAGTTCCATCGGTTCGTCAGTCTCCGCCAGTGCCATGACGGTTTCCTTCAGCCGTGCAAAGGCGGTACGCGCAGCGACGACGTTCTTCCAGTTGCCGATCGCAAGATCAATGGGTGCGAGCGCCCGTGCGGATGCAATGGAAGCAGCGATGATCGCGCCAGCGCTAAGCTCTCCCTGAATAGTGAGCAGCGCTCCAAGGCCAAGAACGGCCGACTGCAGGACCATCCGCAGGACCCGAGAGATCGCTCCGAAGGTGCCGCTGACATCGTTCGTTCGCGTCTGCAACTCCAGATGATCGTCGTTCGCCCGATTGAAGCGCGCCACCGCGCGACCGGCAAAGCCCATCGCCTTGATGATCTCTGCATTGCGAGCATTGGAATCGGCGATAGTGTTACGGGTAACGGCAGCCTGCTGCATGGCGCTGCTCATCTTGGACGTCTTCAGTTCCGTGACGATCGCGAGCATGGCCAGGATGAATCCGCCAAGAAAAACCAGCGCGCCAAGGTAGGGGTGCAGTATGTAGACAAACAAGAGAAAAAGCGGCATCCATGGAAGGTCCAGCAGAGCCACGGGGCCCTGGCTTCCCAGGAAGCCGCGCACCGTATCCACGTCGCGGCCGCGCTCCAGTGATTCAGCGGTCGAAAACCCGAAGCGCGGCATGTCGATAGCGACCTGATGAGCCAGCGGCGCGACCCTTCTGTCGAGGCGCGCGCCGACGCGAACAAGTATTTGGGAGCGGATGGTGTCGAACATCCCCTGAAAACAATACAGGCCGAGCGCCAGAACGGAGATGGCAATCAGCGTCGAAATGCTCCCGCTGGTCAGCGCTCGGTCGTAAATTTGTAGCATGTAGAAGGCGCCGGTCAGGGCGAGGATATTGATGATCCCTGACATGCCGAATAAGAAGAAAAAGATTCCTCGGAAACCTTTGGTCAGCTGTTCTGCGCTCTTACGCTTAGCCGACGTACTGGCGTCTTTTTTGCGCATGTGAACTCCCCTTGCACCCTATGTTGAACGGGCGTTCCCTGCGGGCGGGTACGCCCGCAGGGTTCGTTATTGTTATCGCTGTCGTTCGTTATAGGTTGAAGTCGCTCACTCCCAGCTCATGCCGACCCTTGATACTGATGGAGAAATCGGCATCATCGTCTCCGGTCGTGTTGCCCTGAACGACGGTGTAGTCCTCGCCGTCGAGCGTTTGATGGCTGAACATGAGCTGGCCAGCGCCGGTGAAGGCCTCAGTCACCAACGTGAAGCTCTGGTTCCCCGGTGCACAGCCATTCGCGTCCATACTGCTGAGATCGATACGGTCGCCCGGCTGAAATCCCATGATGGTATCGCCGTCCGCATCCGCCGCGGAGAGGAAGCGGAAAGTATCGTTGCCCGCCCCCCCGTCCATGACGTTGACCGCGCGGCTCGCCGTGATCGTGTCGTCTCCCGATCCCGTGACGATGTTCTCGACACTCCACAGCACATCATTGCCAGTCTCGGCGCTCGAGACGCTGCCACGCCCCATAAATCCGGTGCCAAGATCCGCCGTGATCGCTGCCGTGATCGCCGACATGTCCAGCGTGTCGTTGCCGCTGCCTCCCACCATGTCGTCGCCATAGTAGGTGTCGTCGCCATCCCCGGCTTCGGCCACGAAAATATCGTCCCCATTGCCGCCGAAGACCGTGTCATTGCCGGAGCCGGCATTGATAAAGTCGTTACCGTCCCCGCCAAGAATCCGGTCGTCGCCGCCATCGCCGTAGAGCATGTCATCGCCATCACCGCCGAAGATGTCGTCGTTGCCGTCATGGCCGAAGATGACGTCTCGACCGCCCAAGCCCATGATCGTATCGCCGTCCGCCGTCCCGACCAGCGCATCAGCGCCTTCACTGCCGACCATCGCTGCTACCGGGATTGGTGTGACGACATCCTCCTCGTCTTCCTCGACCTCCGACTCGTCGACGGTTTCAGCCTCTTCCTCGGTATCATCGCCATCGCCAGTATCGTCCTCTCCAGGCTGCTGCGCCTCGGTGGGGATCTCGAAGCTGACAGAGTTCTCGTCGTCGCCCACCCTCTGCTCGCCGTCGCCGTCGAGCCCTTCGGACATCTCAGCGAGCGTCGTGCCGTCGGCAAGTTCGACGACATCCTGCTCCCTGAGCTCGCCCACGACCGTGTCGTGGCCGCCCTTGGTCTTGAAAACCACCCGATGCGCGGAACTCAGTGCCGAGATGTCCAAGACATCGTCGTCCTCCGAACCCATCACGTGGATGGTGCTCATCGCCAGGCTGGTCCCGGTGAAGTCGCCAGCAATCGTAAACGTGTCGCCACCTCCCTGGCCATCGATGACGATTTCCTCGATGTTGGTGAGTTCCGCCATCACCTCGCCGTTCCGGACGATGACGATCTCCGTTCCAGCGTCGAGGTCGGTAAAGCCCTGCGCCAGTGCATTGGCCCGATCAAGGACCGCGAAGGTTTCGGCTTCGTCAGCGTTTCCGCGGATTTCTGCGGTATCGAATTGGTTGCCGCCATCAAGAATGTCGCGCCCGCCATCGGCTTCGGTGATCAGCAGATCATCGCCAGCGCTGCCGAACAGGACGTCATCGCCAGCGCCCCCATTCAGGACGTCGTTGCCACCGCCACCGTTGAGAACGTCATTGCCGGCGCCACCTTCGAGGATGTCATCGCCAGCGTGCCCGAAGAGGATATCGTCGCCTTCCCCGCCGTCGAGAAAGTCGTCTCCGGCACCACCGCGAAGGTCGTCCGCACCGGCGCCGCCCAGTAACGTATCGTCGCCAGCCCCGCCGTTGAGGAAGTCATCCCCTTCGCCGCCGTAGAGGGTGTCGTCGCCGTCGCCACCGATCAAGCGATCATTGCCGGCACCGCCAAAGACAAGATCATCTCCGCCGCCCGCGAGCAGGTTGTCGTCACCGGCGAGGCCGATTAGGATGTCGTCCCCCTCGGTGCCATTGAGGCGCGTTGCGCCAACGTCGTTTCCGCTAGTTCCGGTAATAACCCGCACGTCGCCATCGCCGAAGGACAGCACTTCGATGTTACTGACGAGGTCGGTGCCGTCCGAGACACGATTCTTCCCGGTCTCTGGATTCACCGCCCCATCATCCACGTCGACATGCGCAACCGTGAGCCGGCCGGTATCTTCGTCCACCGCGATCTCGTAGGCGTCGCGATCGCCCCAATAGACGGCTGTGTCGATACCGGAATCGTCTTCGAGGATCTCGCGGACGATCTGCAATTGCCCCGGGTTGATCCGGCCCTCTACCATCCAGACTGACAGCGGACGGGTGACCTCCGCGCCATCGATAGTGAGTGTCACCGGCCCATCCATGCTGTCGACAGTAGCGATCTCGCCACCGGTTCCATCACGGTTCGCCATGATAGCAATGCGCACGTTTAGCCACGCGTCGCCGTCGATGACATCGTCGCCGCCACGCCCCTCGATCCTGTCGCTGCCGCCACCGCCAAGCAGAATATTGCCCCCGGTGAACACCAACTTCTCAGTCCCCGAGCCATCGGCCCAATACTCTGCGTTGCGCATCATGTCCGGGGTGATCAGCCGGTCGAGGCCGTCGATCCGGTCGATGCCCGCCTGGTCGAGCTCGTTGTGGACGAAGTTGCCCTCGGGCGTCGGGTCGGCGATGAGCGGAGTGACCTCCTCCTCTTCGTCGCTCCGATCGTCGCCGCGCAGGATGTCGTCGTGCACCCAGCCCGACATCGCCTCTACCTGGCTGAAACGGTCTCGCAGCACTTCCAGCGGCAGGGTCGTGAACACCTCCACGTTCATGTCGGCGTCAGCCGCCACGCTTTGACCTTTGTGGATGACCCAGTCGTGACCCCACATGCCGATGAATTTCTGGATGCCTTCTCCCGCCACCATGATGTCGTCGCCCGAGTCTGCATCGTAGTCCGTGTCGCCATTCCCGCCGTTGAGGACGTCGTGGCCGATCACCGTGGAGTTGAAGAAGAGCTCGCCGTTGTCGCCAGCGATGTAATCGAAGCGGCCCTTGCCCTCGATCCAGTCATGCCCTTCGTTGCCGAAGAGAATGTCCGAGCCGGCGCCCCCAAGGAGGAAGTCGTCCCCCATGCCGGCGCGGATCTCTGACCCGTCCGGGCCGGTGATCAGGAAGTCCTTGCCACGGCCGCCGAAGATCAGCGCCATGCCGCTGCCGCCGTGGATGACGTCGTTGCCGTCGCCTCCCTTGAGCATATCGACTTCGCCGATATCGGTCCCGGCATTGGTGATGATGTCGTCACCGTCTCCGCCATCGATCATGTCGACGCCGTACCCGGCCTCGATCCGATCGTTACCCGCGCCGCCCCAGACCGTGTCATCGCCGCCGCCAGCGACGATGTGGTCGTCGCCGTCCGTCCCCTGGATGACGACGTGGTCGGCGCCGTTATAGCGCAGATAGGCGCCGTTACCTTCCGCGTCGGGCGTCCCGCGCTCGACCAGCTGAGAGGCGGATTGGAGGAACGGATCCTCATGCTGGGGATCCTCTACGCCGGTCATCTGCATCTGTTTGGCGTAATCGACATAGAGGATGTGATCCGGGGTCGAGAAGATATCGCCCGGGATCGCAAAGCCGGTATCCCCGAGGTCGGTATTGGCCAGGGCCATCTTGGCCAGGGAGTTGTTCTCCAGCTCCGTCAGCAGGTTCAGACCCTGAGTCCGCGACAGGTAGTAGAAGCGGTCGGCATCCTGCAGGTTCTCAAGCTGCATTTCGAAAACGAAGGCGAAGGTGGAGCCGAGCATACCACCGAAGGGCATTTTCTTCTCGGCGAGACCGCCCATCCACAGGTCGATGTCATTCACGCCCGTCTGCTCGGCCGGTGCATTGAGCCATTCGAGACGCGCTGCCCGCGCGGCGTCGCTCTCGCCTGGGGCACCCAGGACCAGATCGGTTGCCGCTGCACGTTTACCGGCGAGGGTATCCTCAGAGGTCACCGACTCGTGCGTGCCATAGGCGGCGATGAAGTTGATGACCGAGGCGGGGTTCTTCATATTCTCGGCGAAGTCAGCCCAGCTGGTATACGGCCTGAGCTGCGTGTCGCCGTCCGCCATCTCCATAAACTGTGCGCGTGCCTCATTCAGCGTAGGCATGCCGGTTTCACGGCCGCGAGCAATGTTGATCGCAGCGAGGTCGAGGGGAATACCGAGAAGCTGGTTGCGCAGCGTGTTAGTGACGAACTCGTCGATTTCGTTGCCAGTCTGCGCCGTCATACCGCGCAGGATAGCCCCCGCCGCCTCGTGGTGATCCACGGTCTCGGAGCCGAACGCCAGCGGGTTCAAGAACGCGTCGAACAGGCTCATGTCATCACGACTACCATCCGCATTGATGCGGTCGACCGTTTCGTTGAGCATCGAGTGCCCGAACCGGTAAACCACGTGCGCAAATTCGGAGAAGATCACCGGGTTCAGCTCGGCGTCAGGTTGCACCATGAAGATGTCGATATCCGGCTGGATCTTGCGCGCAAACTCCTCGAAGACGAGGTGCTGGTACTCCATCTCGGTGGTGAAGCGCGCTGTCTGGAAGATTCGCTCGCCGTCCCAGGATAGCTCATCGATCTCGGAGGCGCTGGGCCACGAAGTGAGTTCCGGGCCGCTTAGCCACTGGTTCAGGAAGTCGAGATCGCCACTTTCGAGCACCACCGCTTTCACCTGCTCCGCAATGCGATTGTGCTCGGAGTGGAAGATGTGGTGGATCGAGGTCAGTCCGATGTTTTCGTTCCCCCGACCGTCGCCGGTGATGTAGTGCGCGTCGAGCAGCTCGTTATCATATGAGGTCTGCGCACCACGAGCGCCGAACTCGCCGCTGTAACCTGGCTCGGAATCGTCGTCCGCTTGCAGTTCGCCGTTAGCAAGTACGGGCACCGCCTCACGGTTGATGTCGTCAAGGAAAGCCACGCCGGCGCGCCCTGCCCCGACTTCTGAGGGGTCGATCGGGTTGGCTAGGTTCCCCTCGGTTAAGATGGGGTTGCCGGCGCCGTCAAAGCCGGTGATCAGTTGGGGAAGCCCGTTCTCGCCACGCAGAAACTCGCCGTAGGGATCCACCGCGACTAGTGGCACGGCGCCCACATCCTTGTCGGTCAGCTCGATACCTAGCAGCGTGCGCGCCTGTGCCTTAATGTCAGCCCAGGTTGGCAGGCCGCGCTCACCGTCGAGCAGGTTACCGGTCGCCACAGGGCGGCCATCGACCATCGCGTACTCGCGTAGGAAAACTTGGTGCGACGGATGCGAGGTGTAGGTCTGGTTCTGATCCACCCACGGCGTGGTGACATTGCCTGCCGCATCATCGGTGGTGGCACGCGTCAATACCATGAAGTTAGTATGGGGGCTCGCAGGGTTGTACAGCGGGTCGTCCGGCGACAGTGGCATGTAGACAGTACCGTTGCCCCCTTTCGCGACCAGATCAAGCCCGTGGTCGAAGAACTGGCCAAACAGCGTGAAGACCGAGTTGTAGGAGGCCGATAATCCCTCGTCCGGAGACACGTTCGGCAACATGACGCTGACACCATCCATCTCAATCCCGTATGAGATGAGCAGCGTGTCGAGCTCCTCCTTCTGCGCCGCATAGATAGACGTCTCCTCAAGACCGGCATCGCTCAGTGCCTGCACGAGGATGTGCTGCTCGCGGATCTCGCTCAGGGCGTCAAGCATCGGCTGGCCGTTCAAACCCGCATGCTGGAGCGCAGTCGCGATCACCGCCGGATTGTCGAGGGTCTGATCGACGATCAGGTTAGAGATAAGGCGCGGCTCGGCATCGACCACGTCACCATTTTCGCCATAGTCATTGTTGGTTGGGTAGCCGGGAAATGGAAAGGCACCACTTCCTTCCCTGAACGACCCCTCGGTAATCGGACCGAAAATCTCTCCCGCAGACCCCCACTGCTCACGGCCAATCCCAAAGTTGTTGTAACTGCCATCGACCGTTCGCAGACCCGAAGGCAGAAGCGGGCTATCGATGAGCTCCGAAAGGGGCGTTCCCGCGGAATGCGCTTCCGCGATCTTGATCTGGTCCAGAATGAATTGCAGATCATGTTGGTTCAGTTTAACGGCCATGTTCCCTCCCAGGCCCCACAGGGCTCTGATACTTATTTTTTTAAACTGTCGTCACACCTCGACGGACACCTCAGCTAAGGCAACTTTCCCATACCATATGCTTACACAAGGTTACATTGAGAAATACTTTCTTACCTCCTCAAAATCACCATTAGTTAGCTTTGAGAAAGTTGATCAATAAGGATGAATTTACTCATCTGAAAAGAGGTAGATGTAGCAGTGAGGAAAAGCACTAAAGTCATCAGAAATTGAGGCTTTAGCTTGGCCAGAAAACCCTAATTGGTAATGATGCCTATGCCGCATTTGACGATGGGTAGCTCATTACAACGACTGTTTGAACCGCCCCGGTTATTCCGGAGACCGGTTTGTTTGAGTCAGGCAGCTTCACCCGACTCCTCCAATTGACGATAATACGTCCTTTCTCGTTCTGCTGGTGGAACGTTTCCGATGGGTTC
>NZ_JBANSN010000053.1:0-12245 GCF_037070215.1 Vreelandella arctica
AACGGAATCGGTTGACCCATCGTGACCGCTCAGCGTACAAAACTCTCTCCAGCGTGAAGGCCGTGTGCAAATCGGTCACGATCACCGGAATGACCGGTCACGTTCGCCGGAATACGCATCTACACTGGTGCAAGGCTTGGGGAACTCTGTCAGCTTCGCTTGAGCGACTTCAAAACAGTGAATGGTGTTCTTTGTATTCACATTCAAGCCACACAATCACACCAGAAGCCGAAAGGCTGGTTCCTGTTCACTCTAGGCTTGTCGAGTTGGGATTACTCTAGAATATCCCGGGCGATTCAAAACTCTATACCGAAAAGCATATTATTGGAGTTATCAATGTGTACGAGGCTTGGTCCAGATTGCTGCTATGATATGATTTACTCGCTGAAGCCATGAGCGCGCTGGCAGAGGTATCTAAACGATGTCGTATGAAATCACGCTTAAGCGTATATATGCGCCGATAGAAGAGCACGACGGAAGTCGCATGTTGGTTGATCGGTTATGGCCTAGCGGGCTGTCTCGCCGTTCACTTGCACTGAATGAGTGGCATCCAGAGATAGCACCTGCATTTCAATTGTGCCGTCATTATCTGCAGCAAAAAATCAGTAAATCACTATTTCTTGAGCGGTATAGCAGTGAGCTGAAGACATGCCCTGATAAGCTATTGCCTTTAATGAAATTCACAAGAGCAGGGCGACTTACTTTACTAACCGCAGCTCGTCAAATTGAAGATTCACACCTTCCGGTACTCAAAGAACTGACGCTATCAGCGCTTGCAGAGGAAGACGCCAGTGATAGGGGATTTTGCTCTTCTCCCTGTTTGGCGCACACATTACCCACTTCTCATCGTTAGACCGCTAGCTTAACTCGTCGTAATTTGGCTTGACGAGGAATGAGCTGCTGCCATTCTTGGCCGGTGAATATAATGTTAACTGCTTAATAAGCCCAGATAACAGCAAACAGAAGGCCCCACCCTAAAGCACTGGCAGCCATGATTGTGTACGTGGCTGAGATAGTAGCAACATCAAATTTTTGATTCGTACAGAATGCTCGTAAACCGTGGTAAATCAAGCTGCAAGAGACGCCCAGCCCGCTAAGTATAACCACTACGTTGAAAAATAAGTTGGGTACCAATAGCGCCAATGACGCGACGAATAAAGGTAGTGGGGCAAGCGTGGCAAGTAAATAGGCATCTTGATAGCTGATAGATAGCTCATCAGTTCCATTGACTACAGCGTAGATTACCCACCCGATAATGAAAAAACTCAATAACTCCGCAAGGAAGATAATTGTAGTGATAAAACGCCACTCTCGGCCAGCAAAGCCAGCCATAAATGCATCGCCGTAATGAGTGCCCGCATAATAGAGCATTACTGGTGGCAAGAGCGACATGGGTAAAACCACCAGCCACGCTAGTAAGGGAACGGAGGGGGAGGAAGCCTGTAACTCTTTCCAGCCTTCACGATGGTTGAATGGTAACTTGAGAAAAGTGAGTGCTCTCATTTCAGATTCCTCCTGGAGGCATAATCTTGATGGTCATTTATATCATGGTATGATATTGTTTTTTTGTAAAGGCGCTATAAATTGGCGATTAGGCGATCATTAAGTATGTGGTAAAGAGAATTGTAAAAATGGATAAAAAACAGACGCTTGAAAAAAGTGACTTTGAGCGGTTGTCGCAATTTCGTTATCGTTTACGTTGTTTTCTTCGCCATAGTGAAGATATCTGTCGCCGCTATGGGCTGACGCCATTGCAGTATCAACTATTGCTACATCTCCGTGGCTTCCATGGAAGAGATTGGGCGACGGTGGGGGAGCTTGCTGAGCGACTTCAAGCGAAGCATCATGGGGTGGTGGCGCTAGTTGACCGCTGTGAGCAGCAATCGCTGGTTGTGCGGCGGCAAGGGCGTGAGGATCGGCGTCAAATAGAAGTGCATTTATTGGAAGAGGGCGTGAGTCGGGTAGCGCAAATTGCTGAAGCTCATCAACCTGAGTTGCGTCATTTGCAGGAAGACACACCATTGGCTGGCTGGAATAAGTCCCCTTAATGCAGAGCTTAAGAAGTGTGATATAGCCAATATACATTACGGCTCCTAATTAAGAGCGCTCTGAAGGGCGCTATTTTTGCTGCTACAGACGCTGTCCGGATCTAATTGATGCGGACAGCGCCGTGATGCTACAGAAGTTCCGAACGTTCAGCGCTTGGCATGCTGTAGAGCTTGTTCTTCGATGTCCCTGTCGACTGAAGAGACGTAGTACTCGTCATCGAAAGCGCCTTCTGGCTCCTTCAGCCACATTAAGCAAATAACCCAACTGATGAAGGCGCCAGTCGCGATGATGTAGAAGAACTGCGATGGAGTGACAAACGTAAAGATGGTTAGGTAGACCACCGCGCCAACATTGCCGTAGGCGCCAGCCATGCCCGAGATTTGCCCAGTGATGCGGCGCTTGATGGAGGGAATGATGCCGAAGGTCGCTCCCTCAGCCCCTTGTACGAAAATCGACGTGCCGATGGTCACCGCAATGGCCAGAATGAGTGGCCAACTCGAATTGAGCATGGCCATCAGCAAGAACCCAACGCTAATGCCAAACATGTAGCACAGCATCACGAAACGCCGGTTACCCATGCGGTCGGAGACCATGCCGCCCATGGGGCGGGCCACCAAATTGACGAAGGCGAACGAGGCAGCGATCAGACCGGCCGTAGCGGCATTCAGGCCCCAGGTCTCCTCAAAGAACATGGGCAGCATCGACACGACCGCCAGTTCAGCTCCAAAGTTGGCAAAATAGGTGCTGTTAAGCGCCGCCACATTGTTGAAAGAGTACTTATCGTCCTCCGGTACCCCCTTACGCAGGATCGGTAGATTGACTCTCAATATCTGGACAATTTGATAGATGACGATCGCGATAATGGCTAGATAAGCGATGACGGCACCCGTAACCGATAAATAGCCCATATATTGAATGCGCCAGACTAGAATGGCGAGTACGCCGACCAGCGGGATCGTCCAGATGATCAGCTTGATCATATCGCCCCAGGAGCTCACTTCCATGGCGGCGGTCTTGCGTGGTTTGCGGTGGGCCTGAGCATCTGGGCCATCAGTGATCGCGAACCAGTAGTAAACACCGTAAGCGGCCATAACAAGGGCACTCTGCGCGATGGCCCAGCGCCATCCATCCGGGCCGCCATACATGCTCAGGGCGATAGTCGGCAGCGACATGGCCGCTACGGCGGAACCGAAGTTACCCCAGCCAGCGTAAAAGCCTTCGGCGAAGCCGATGTCCTTGGGCTTGAACCACAGCGCCGTCATGTGAATACCCACCACGAAGCTGGCGCCAATCGAGCTCAGCACCAGGCGCGCCACTAGCAGCTGCGTCATGCTGTTACCGAAAGCAAATGCCAGCGCCGGTAGCGACATGCTTACCATGAGTACCGAGAACACCCGACGTGGCCCAAAGCGGTCCAATGCCATGCCGACGATAATGCGCGCTGGAATGGTCAATGCGACGTTACAAATAGCGAATAGCTTGAGATCGTCCGGGGTCAGCCAGTCGACACTCTTGAGCATGCTCGACGCGAGCGGCGCCATGTTGAACCACACGTAAAAGGTAATAAAGAAGGCAATCCAGGTCAGGTGCAAGGCCCGGATCTCGGGGCTGCGAAACTTGAATACAGCGGAAACTTTCATGATCGTATCGTCCTGTGTCCCAAAGGTGGTCTGTACCAAAGAAGGGGTAGAGGCTGCTCAAGGGCTGGGTAAGATCAGCAAGGGACACTCGGCGCGCCGGGCCAGGAATGAGCTGACGCTGCCGAAAGTCATGTAGTCGAGTTCATCAACAAAATAGGTCAACGACTTGGCGATGATGCCGCCGTCCGGTTGATGGCTATGGCGAGCAATCACCAGCAGGTCGGGTGAGAGTTTGCGAGTTGCCTGAAGCAGCATCTTGCGTGCATCCCCCTCAGCGAGAAGCTGCTCGGCCTGGAAACCCTCACCGATAGCGAATTTCACTCCCTCTTGGAGGTGCTGTTTGACCTCATCGTGTTCCTGCTGAAAAAGCGTTTCGTTGTTATCGGTAGCGTCGAGTGGATTCTCCACCACGCCGACCAGTACCAGCAGAGGTTGGTTACAGCGGAACATAGTGACGACTTGAGCGAGTGCCAGCTTGGCGTTCCGAGAACCGTCATAGGCAATCATGATTTTCATAGTGTCCTCCCGCATTGGGGTAGGGGGTAAGACCCGGAGCTAAGCTCCGGGCGTAAAGAAGCAAGTTGTATTCAAGGGTTTTTGACGTAGGCACCCTTGCGTAGGTAGAACCACCAGTTGATGACGAGGCAGATGGCGTAGAAGACCGCAAAGCCGTACATGGCAAGCTCCGGTGTGCCGGCCTGGATTTGCTCGCCCATTACACGCGGGGCGATGAAGGCGCCATAGGCAGCGACGGCTGAGGTCCAGCCAAGTACCGGGCCTTTCTGCTGCTGGTCGAAAATAACCCCGATGCTGCGGAAGGTAGAGCCGTTGCCGATACCACTGGCGGCGAATAACACGATGAATAGCAACAGGAACAGCCAAAAGAATTGATTGGGATCGGTGGCGTTATAGGCCTGCATCATCACGTAGCCGGTGGCGATAGAGGCAACCACCATGACCGCAGAGATGATTTGGGTAACGATGGAGCCACCCACTTTGTCGGAGATCCATCCACCCAGCGGACGGATCAGGGCGCCGACGAAGGGGCCTATCCAAGCCCAGGTCAAAGCGCTGGGCGCCTCTGGATTGGCTACGCGAATCAGCGTGCCATCGGCAGTGGCTTCCATCATGTTGCCGAAGATGACGTTGATAGAGAGCGGCAGGGCTGCAGAGAAGCCGATAAAGGAGCCGAAGGTTAGAATGTAGAGGATGGTCATTGACCAAGTGTGCTTATTGGAAAATATCGCGAACTGCTTCTGAATATTGGGCTTGATGTCGCCTGGAATCAGGCGCAACAACACTAAAGTCAGAACAATGGTTAACGGCAGGGCAATCCACATATTAAGCCAGCCGAGTGCCAACATACCGACGATGGTGGTCACCAGGCCGACGCCGTAAAGCCCTAATATTTTGCCGAAAGCCGCCAGCGGGGGGCCAGGATTGGGCGTAATGGTGCGTAGATTGTTCATACCGAACCAACCGGCGAACGCCAGCGGAATCAGAAAAACAAGCCAGATAAATCCAGCATTCTGGATCCAGGTATCGGTACCTGCTTCGATACGGCCGATCAACGTACCGCTAGCGCTTTGCAGTTCCATTGGCGATCCGGCCATAGCGCCGAAAATGCCGACGGTCATCACCAGAGGGATCACAATCTGCATGGTAGTGACGCCGAAATTGCCTAGGCCTGCATTCATGCCCAGGGCGTAACCTTGCTGCTTGCTGGGATAAAATGTGGAGATGTTGCTCATCGAACAAGCGAAGTTACCACCTCCGATACCGGAAAGTAGCGCCAATGCCTGGAAAACCCAGAACGGCGTGCCTGGGTTCATCAAGGCGATACCAGTTCCTGCGGCCGGGATCATCAACAGCGCGGTGGTCAGGAAGATGGTGTTCCGCCCGCCAGCGATGCGGATCATGAACGAGGCTGGGATGCGCAATGTGGCACCTGCCAAGCCGGCAAGTGCGGTCAGGGAAAATAGCTGGTTAACCGTGAACGAAAAACCCAGATTTTGCATCTGGGTGGTAATCATTCCCCACATCATCCAGACAGCAAAGCCCATCAGCAGGCTGGGAATGGATATCCATAGGTTGCGGTTGGCGATGTGCTTGCCTTCCTGTTCCCAGAATTGGGCGTCTTCGACATCCCACTTCTCAATGTCGGCGTTTCTCTTACTCATGGTGATTTCCCCTTGGCATCAAACCTATCTGCATCTAGCAGTTAGACAGCAAGATACGCTTGAGGAAGAAGTTGGGGAATAGGTGTAAATGGCAGTAAAATCAGCGACATACCTCTTGAGAGGTAGTCGCTGAAAAGCCTGGGTTCGTTGATTTTAAAGAGAAAAAATCGGGAGGGGGTAAAGGCGGGTCAGGGTAGAAGTACTCTGTGAGTCTTTGGAGGTAACCACACAGAATCGACTAGTGATCGATACCTTCCTGGACTGCCCAGACGGCGGCTTCGACACGGGAGCGTAAGTTGAGCTTTTTGAGCAGGTGCTTGACGTGAACCTTGACCGTGCCTTCGGTAATATCCAGCTTGCGCGCGATGAGCTTGTTGGAGAGTCCGCCAGCAAGCTGTTGCAGAATTTCACGTTCACGCTGCGTTAGGCTATGAATATCCGGGGTGGTGGGCGCATTGCGCTGATTACGCAGGGCTTCCGCGAGCAGGGCGGTAAGGCTCTCGCTAATCACCATGCGACCCAGAGCAGCCTGACGCAGCTGGCGAACCATGTCTTCAGGCTCCATATCCTTTAGCAGGTAACCGTCGGCACCGTTGCGCAGCGCCGCGACCACATCATCCTCATGGTCGGAAACAGTGAACATCACCACACGGCCGCTATAGTTGGCTTCCCGCAGGCGGCGCAAAGCTTCTAAACCATTGACGCCCGGCATGTTTAAATCAAGTAAAACCAAGTCAGGCTCAAGTTTGAGGGCCAGTGCAATGCCCTCTTCCGGGTCGCCTGTCTCGCCAACCAATTCAAGATCGTCTTCTAGTTCAAGCAGCTGAATCACGCCACGCCGTAGTAGCGGGTGGTCGTCGATAATCATCAGGCTGGCGGGTGTATCGTTGGCGGTAGTCAGCGTCATTAAGAAGTCCCTGTACCTAAGTGAGAGTCGGGGGCAGCCGTAGCAGGCTGCTGCTGAATTAAGCGAGCGGTCAACGGAGTGAAGAGTATCTCAATACCAGTACCTCCTGCGGGGCGATTGGCGATGCTCAGCTTACCGTTCAGGGTAGTGGCACGGTCGCGAATGATCACCAAACCGTAGTGCATCGGCGGCGAGCTGTCGTCTTCAAGGCCGATGCCGTCATCCTCAATACGCACTAGCAGGCGAGCATCGGCGAAACGCACAGTGACCCCCGCCCAATGGGCGTGGGCATGCTTGTGGGTATTGGCCAGCGCCTCGCGAATGATCTGAAGGACGTGAATTTCTTCATTGGGGTTAAGCAGATAAGGCGGCACATCGTAGTCAAGGTCGACCATTACCCCCATACGCTGGCTGAACTCCTCGACGGTCTGGCGTAAGGCAAATTGCAGCCCTGGCCCCTCTAGTTTGAGTCGGAAGGTGGTGAGTAACTCACGCAGTTGGCGATAGGCACTGTTTAAACCGGTGCGCAGCTCGTCGAATACCGCAGACTGCATCTCTCGGGTGGCTTCTTTCTGCTGCATGCGTTCGAGTCGAGCGACCTGCATCTTGAGATAAGAGAGCGATTGGGCTAGAGAGTCATGCAGTTCCCGCGCAATGATAGTTCGCTCGTTGATCAGCGTAACGTGTTGCTGCTCCTCGATACGTCGCTGCAGGTACACCGCCGTCGCGAGCTGGTCGGCTAACATGGTGAGCAGCCGATGGGTGCTATCGTTGAGGCGCTCCTGGGGATACCACACTTCCAGGGTGCCTAGCAACGTATCGCCTACGCTAATCGGTAGCAGTAAGCACTGTGACTGGTTATTGGACACCATCTCCAAGGGGCGAGGATCGATCAGGCAAGCGTGACACTCCTGGTCACGGCAATACTCTGGTCGGGTGCGCGAGTGGGTTTCTAATACCGGCATTTCCCGTTGATCGAAAGGGTCGTTTAGGGAAAGCCGTATCGGCCCGATATCCAGCAGCTTTTCCAATTCGCGTAACATGGGCGCTGCGCTGGAGCAGAGGTCGTTACCGCCCCCATACAGCGAGCGGCTGGCATCGTGCATTACCTGCAGCGCCTGATTGCTGCGCTCAAGCTCCTGCTTCTTGCGCGAGACTTTGTCTTCCAGTGCGGCGTAGCTTGTTGCCAGCTCGGCAGACATCCTGTTAAAGGTGTGGCCCAGCAAAGCCAACTCGTCGCTGCCGCGAAGCTGGGAACGTGGCTTGAAGTTACGCTGCGCCGCCTCGCGGGCAAGTACCATCAGCTGGCGTAGCGGCACTACCAGATTATGGCGAACATCGTAGAGGGCGATTGCGACTACAATAGCGATCAGCACTAAAAAGAGCACTTGCATCATGCCAAGCAGGCGCACCTTGGCCTCGGTGCTCTGTTCCAGGAAGGTCACTAGCCCTTCGATGTCATTGACCATCGCAACGATCATCATTTCCAGCGTATCAAGATCACGTTCAGCGGCGCTGGGCTGGGCCTGTAGGGCAGGGCGAAGTGTGCGCTGCCAGTAGGTCTGAATCTTTTCCAACTGACGGTGGCGCTCGTGACGGTCATCAGTCGGGATAGTTTGCTGTAAGGTTGTGTCATGCAAACGCTGATTAAAGCTCGCCATCAAGCTGGCTAGTCGCTCTTCACTGGTTTCCTCGGGGGCATACTCCAGACGCTGCAAGGTCCCCATTATTTGATAAGCATTCATGCGTAACGAGCCGGCGACATTAATCGCCGCAGCATCGCCACGGCTGCTGTTAGACATTGCCATGGTCAACGTGATGCTGATAAGTGCCATACCGCTAATGGCTAGCAGCGACGCAATGATGCGAGCAACCAGGGAACGTTGAAGTAATTTCATGGTAGTTCCGATAGCGCGGAAGAGGTAAGAGAGTGTGGCACTGTCTGCATCTTGATACGAGGGCTATCCCTTTAGGGTTAGCCGAACTACCTCCGATGTTTTTTGACCTACACCCGGTATTTACAGACAATTCTTACATGTCTGCTGATGTCTTCATACCCTCGCCGGGAAACGCTATGCCTTCACTCGTTCCACCTCCGATGCTGGAGACATCAACAGAGCCAGTCAATGGCTATCAGCTGCTGGTAGCCATGCTGCTCATGCCGCTGGCAAGCGCCTTGGCGGTGGCCAGCTGGACACTCTACGCCTTGCTCGCGATTCATCCCGTTTATGTGTTGCTGCCGCTGGGTAGCGGCGTTCTGTTGGCGTGGCCAGCATGGTGTCTGGCTCGACGAAGTTGCACATGCAGCTTGATGCAGTGGCTGCTATTGGGACTGGCACTGACCCTGGGCTGGTTCGGGGTAGCAAGTCAGCCGTGGGAATTCCTGCTGGTGGGGGGCGGGCTTGGGCTAGGCGGCGCGATGATTGCCACCGGTATTGCTCACGCGGAAGGCTGGATGCCTGGCCGAACCACACGCTCTTGGATCGGGCTTTGTCTGGCTTTAGCAGCAGGCATAGGGTTTTCGTTGCAGTTGACACCCCTGGTCGTTCAAGCCTATGGGTGGCGAGCTGCGCCCCTTAGCCTGTTGATCCCTCTGTTCATGATTATGCTGTTGCTATGGCTTTTCGTGGAATCCCCTAAGTAACGCCACCGGCTATTTTAACCTACTAATCTTACCTACTAATTCTTAACTACTAATTCTTAACTACTAATTCTTAACTACCAGCGATAAGGCCTGTTTTATGACCATAGCGACGTTTGCCGATTTACTGCAGGAAGCGCGTAAACAACCTCAGCCCCAACGGCTGCTGTTTGTATTTGTTCGCGCCGAGCTGCCCGATTTCCCCGATGCCGAGCAGCGCCGTCGCTTTGAACAGGGCGAAGGTGGCGTGTTGGTGCCAGTAATATGCGTAGACAAATCGACCGAAGAGCTGAGCAGCATGGCGGCCTTGGTTGAGGAGTCTCGTCGTACTGAAATCGAATGGGATCTGGTGTTCGCTGCTGCCATGGACGACCCAAAGGACGACGCCGAGGTTGAGCGACAGCTCCAGCGCATGATGGAGTCGTTGCAAATGGGCAATATCACCTCGTTCATCGCTTTCGATCGTCATGGCGATGCCGTGAACGTTGGCTGAGGGCGTTACCGTGGAACACTATTTTGTCATTAAGCATCTGCATATGATGGCCGCTGCGTTGAGCATCACGCTCTTCATGGTGCGCGCCTGGTGGTCGGTGCGGGAAAGCCCGCAACTCAAAGCCCGTTGGGTCAAGGTATTGCCTCACCTCATCGATACGGCTCTGTTGGGCCTAGGGGTGACGTTAATGATGCTGCTCTCCGTATGGCCCTGGCAGCTTCCCTGGCTGGGAGCCAAATTGCTGGCATTACTGGCGTATATCGGTATTGGCAATATTGCCATTAAACGCGGGAAGACGCCCCAGGCGCGTGGTATTGCCGCCGTGGTGGCTATCTGTTTATTCGCCTATATGGTGGGGGCCGCCATTCGCCACAGCCCTCTTTCCTGGCTAGCTTGAGTCGGGCTGGTACATCGCAATGGCCATGAGTGAGGTTATGTCGTCTCTACTGACACATATCAGCTCGCAGCGTCATGGCAGTGCTTAGTATAGACCCCATGGCGTTTGCCATTGTTGCTTTTACTTAGGAGTGCGTGCTGTGTCATTGCTACCGTTTGTTGTTCCCCCGGCGTCTGCGTTGCTGCCTCTACCGGTAAACCTTGAGCATTTGATTCGTCTTCTTGATCCGAAGGTGCCTTTCATTATTAAGCAGCGTGTAATCGCGCCTTTACTCAACCGTACGTTTGCTGAGCCTCTGCAAGAGGGCGAGTTTGATGTTCTGGAAGGGCGGCGTATTACCCTCGCCATCGGGGATTTAGGGGTGACGCTAAGCCTGACGCTTAAAGCCCAGCGCTTGGTAGTATGCCGTGAGCAGGGCGAGGCAACCATTCGTGGAGGATGGCGCGAGTTTTTGTGCCTTGCTACTCGCCGCGAAGACCCCGATAGCCTGTTTTTCCAGCGTCGTTTAGTCATAGAAGGGGACACGGAGCTGGGGTTAACGCTTAAAAACCTGCTGGATGGCCGTGAGGAAAGTTTTGCGCAAGGTCGTTTAGGTGAAGTGCTGATGGGGCTAGAGCGGATGTCGCGCAGTGGGTGATTTCACCCTCCCCAGCTTCCAGGAATTTATTAGGCGGCGTCGGTATGCGTTACTGAGGCCGCCTATTTATCAAGCGGCGTCGAGCGGTCGCGAGGGGCCGAAGTGCTCAAAGTGTCGGCGGTCTGCGCCGATACCTAGCTCAGCCAAAGCATTGTTGATAGCCGTCATGAACCCCTGGGGACCGACAAAATAGCAGCGAGCCATAGGGCTAGGCAGGTAGTCAGCTAATAAGGAGCGGTCGATACGCCCAGTATGATCGGCGCAGTTTCCCCGTTCATGAATGCTGACAGCTTGAAAACGTTGGGGATAGGCAGCCTTCAAGGTTTTAAGCTCGTCATTAAAAGCGTGATGATCGGCATCTAAGGCAGCGTGTAAATAGACTACCTGTCGTCCAAGGGCCAAAGCATGCCGCGCTATGGGGAGAAGTGGCGTTTGACCGACTCCCCCGCTGGCAAACAGCAGCGGTTCGTCACCCTCTACCAGCGTCAAATCACCTGCGGGGGGAAGCAGCTCTATGCTATCGCCTGGTTGCAGGACGTCGTGAAAATGACGACTGACTAGCCCTTCTGCTTCGCGTTTGATTGAGATGCGATAGCTCCGACCATTGGGGGTATCCGATAGGCTGTAATGCCGATAGGCCGGTTCGCCATTAATGGTTAGGCGTACGCCGATATATTGGCCAGGCTCATGGTCAGCCACCGTGTCGCCATCCTCGGGTGCCAGAATAAAAGAGCGAATCAAGACACTCTCCTGCTGGGTGCTGGCAATCTTGAAGCGTCGGGTGCCCCGCCAACCGCCAGGACGTTGCTCAAACTCGCGATAGCGTTGTTCTTCAAGGTCGATCAGAAGGGCGGCAAGCTCGTTATACAGAGCGCCCCAGGCATCAGCGATTTCCGGGGTGATGGCATCACCCAGCACTTCGCCAATCGCTGCCAGCAAGCATTCACCGACAATAGGGTACTGCTCGGGAAGAATGCCTAACGAGACGTGTTTACTGACGACAACGTCCAGCGTGGCGCGTGCTTGAGCAGGATTGCTGCGTAGTTGGACATAGGCCAACACGGCGTTGGCCAAGGCACGGGGCTGTCCGCCGCTTTGCTGATGAACCTCATTAAAGAGCGGTTTGACTTCAGGGTAGCGAGCAAACATTAGCGGATAGAATCGCTGGGTAATAGCATTTAGGTGCTCGGCCACGACGGGAGCTGTCGAGTTGATCAGCTTTTCTTGCTCATGTGTTAGCATTGTTAATTCCTTAGTATTTTAAGATGTATTGTAAATACATCTTTCTTAATGCTATGAGT
>NZ_JBANSN010000054.1:0-11018 GCF_037070215.1 Vreelandella arctica
CTACTACGAGCAATACTGTGCCCGGGGTGACATGGAAAACCGGATCAAGGATCAGCAGTTGTGTCTGTTCGCAGATCGCACCTCCAGCACGCGGTGGTGGACCAATCAGTGGCGGTTGCTCTTATCGGGCTTTGCCTACACGTTGTTCGAGCGATTACGGGCCCACTTGAAGAAGACCCCCTTCGAGAGAATGAGCGCCAGTAACCTGCGGCTGAAGCTGATCAAGGTGGGCGCGGTCATCATTCGCAACACTCGACGCATACGGGTGTTGATGAGCGATGCCTATCCTTACAAAGACGAACTCTCTGACCTGGTGCGTCAACTGGTTCCGGAATAGAAGCCTGGGCTCCCCCGGCCCGACTCAATGGGGGAAAGGGGGCCGTGTGTCCGGACAACAGAAATTGATCAGTTATTAATCAATCGCGGCCGCAAATGAGCGGTAGTGGCGGTAACCTGCACAGTCTGCGAGACTTGCCGGGGACCTATGAGAAATCCGGGCTAGGAGTCTGCGCGGCAGAAACGTTTTGAGCCCTCGTTTCCGCCAGACCGGATCATTGTCTGGCCGGAAGGAGTGTTCGCGATATCGGATCGGCTCCATCATCGCTTTCGATCCAGCCAGTTAACCGGTTAAAAGGGGCATCGCAGGGCCCCAGCTGTACCTACCGTGAGCCAAAGGCTGCCTCAGCGACTTATGCCAACCTCATCAGTGAACTCATGCGCCTGAGATTGAGCGACAGACAGACAAGATCCCATTCACCCTGCACCGCCTGAAGGCCCCGCAAGCCGAACTGCCGGAAGCCCAGGACATTCTTGATCCAGCCATTCACCGCCTCAACCATGTGCTTGTGCTGAGCGTAGACTGCTCGCCCCTCCGCCGTGGTAAGCTTCTCCTCCATGCGGGCCGTCGCCGGGTACCGGCTCGCGTTTATATCTCCGGTTTTTTTGCCTTCCCGGCGCAGCGAGACGTAGCCATCTATGCCTTTTGTCTCCAATGCCTGCAAGTCTTCCTCTTTGCGATAACCCGCATCAGCCAGACATTGGCCTGGGTAACTTCCCAGAGTTTCTTTTACCTCGCCCAGCAGCGGCACCAGACAGCCGTTATCACTGGGGTTGTTACCCTGGCGGTTGCCCACGATGATCTGGAACTCGCCATCCACGGCCAGTTGGCCGTTATAGCATTGCTGGAACCCATCATTCGTTTTCATGATCCGGCTTTGGGGGTCGGTAAAGTTACTCTGAGCCTTGTCCTCCGGAACTCCATAATCTCTCTTGAAGTTCCGGCCACCCTTGGGTGAGCGGCGATCATCGTCTGGATGCCGGCCTTTGGCCTCATCTTGCGTTTTTTGATCCGCTTCCAGTTTCTCCTTCGCTGCCCGGATCTTGTCCAGCCGCCCCTGACGGTGCTGAAGCTCTTCGGGTAACTCGTCGCCCCGCTGATCCGGGCCAAACTGTTGGTCTTCCGATTCATCCACACGGCGAGCCTGGCCACAAAGCTCATCAACCTCTTTTGACAGACGGGCTTCTTCCTCCCGCATGCGGTCATAGCTCATGGCCTTGTGCTTACTGGCGTTGGCCCGGACCTTGGTGCCATCAATCGCCAGCGTACCGAGAGTAACCAATTCCGCTTCCTGGGCGATCCGGACCACCTGAATAAATACGGCCTTGAACGCAGCCAGGTGTTGCTTGCGAAAATCGCAGATAGTGCGGTGTCTGGGGAAATTGCCAGCCGCCAGGACCCGAAGGGCGACATCTTCTTCCAACTTCCGGGCGATCTTTCGTGATGAAAACACGCCGGTCGCGTACGCATAGATCAACACCTTCAACATCATCCGCGGATCGAAAGGCGAGTTGCGCCGACCGCTCCCTTCATACCGGGCGTAGAAGGCACTCAGATCCAGTTCCTCGACCACGTCACTGATGAAATAGGCCAGATGCCCTTCGGGCAGCCACTCGTTCAGGCTCGGGGGAAGAAGCAGTTCCTGATCAGGTGAATAGGGGCGGAAGGTGGTTCCCATCGGATTCTCCGGTGCTGAAGAATTTTTACGTATTATGCCAGAAGGTGGCTCCTGCCGCGCAGACTCCTAGCATAGGCCGGTAACAAACTGTCGAAACCGGCAAGAAGTCCCATTGTGGCAGCTCCTTGTATAAGGCGGCGCCTGGACACACCTGCATAGAAATGTCTATCGCTCATAGGTTGCTCCTAAAACCATGTATATACAGCTTCTCGCGTTCGTGGCTCGATTGTTGACGCTACCCGGTGCAACTGAAATCAAACTGAAAAGTCGACCGGTAACCCCCCATTTTTAACGGGTTGCTGTTTTTCTGGGGAGTTGCCGTTACTGGTACAATCCATGGCAGACTGGCGAAACTTTCCCACCTCGAAAAACGGCGCTTACAAATGAAAATTCTGATTGTTGAGGACAATGCGGTACTTGCCAAAAGAATATCGGACTGGCTTGCGCAGGCGCACTACACAGTCGATATCGCCAAAACCGGCAAAGAAGCGGACTCGTTGATTGAAACAAGCTCCTACCAGGCCGTTATTCTCGATATCGGACTGCCCGATGAAAATGGACTGTCTTTAATGCAAAGATGGAGAAAAAACGGGAAAAAAGAGGCCATCCTTATTCTGACCGCACGCTCCAACTGGACTGAGAGAGTAGAAGGGTTGAACGCGGGTGCCGACGATTACCTTCCCAAACCGTTTGAGTTTGATGAACTGAAAGCCCGGCTCAGTGCGATTATCCGCAGAAAGGACGGCAGAACGACAGACCAGATCAGCGTCGACGGATTTCATCTCAACGCCACCTACCGAACGCTTACCACGCCCGACCAGAAAGAGTTCAGACTGACAGCTACGGAATTCCGCCTTTTGCAGTGTTTCCTCCGTTCACCGGACCGGGTGTTTTCCCAGGACGACCTGGTTGAAACCCTCTACAACATAGAAAGATGCCCCACCAGAAATGTTGTTCAGGTCTATATAGCCAGGCTCAGAAAAATAATAGGGGGCAATAAAATCAAGACTTTGCGTGGCCAGGGCTACTTCTTCGAAAAAGATCCTAACCGCTGAACGCCCGAGTGAACCAACCAGGTTAAAATATGTCTGCTCCGAAAAGTATCCGCAGAACAGCCATTCAGTATGGGGCTGTTTTCAGCCTCGTATATTTTACTCTGATATTCTTTTCACACACCTACGTGATAAAGCAACTATCGGACGAGTCCAGGAAGCAACACCTGAACAAAGAGCTGGGAAACTTTCAGGCAATCATTGAGGCTGAATCCCCCACAACCGACGACCTCAGCAACATGATCAATCAGTTTGAAATGCTTCTGGGGCATGCCATCGTCATCGAAACGGCTAGCGGAAGCGTCCTGGCGAGCCCGAACTTTGACCAGAGCCAACTGCAGGGCGCTGCAGAGAAGCCCGAGGGTTTCATCCACATAGCGCAGGGTGCGAACACGCTTTTCGGGCTCAAACGCATTTTCTCCGCCAGTGAAAAACTGGCCTCAATCACCGTTCTTGAAACCGAGGGGGCGCTCTCTGAACGACCGCTGAAGGCCCACCTGACATTGCTCGGTGCCTCGGCCGTTCTTCTGGCGATACTGCTGGCACTGATTGGAACCACCACACATCTGACGTTAAAGCCCATCAGTAGGATAAAAGAGGACCTGAGACGGCTCCAATCCGGGAAACAAAGTCGTCTGAACCCTCACGTGCCGGAAGAGTTTCGTCCGCTGATCCGGCAGCTCAATGATTTGCTCGAGCTGTCAAACCGGCGGCTGGACCGCCACCGCCGCCTGAATTCCGATCTCTCTCACCTGGTCAAAACCTCTATTTCTGCCAATCTTGCCATTTTGTCGGATATCGATACCTTGCCTCCGTCCCGGGAGGATGTTGTGTTTATGGCCTCTAACTTGCGGGAGCTTGACAAATCCCTGAAATACCGGATGAGCAAAGCAGACATATCAGGCAGACAGATGGGACGGACGTGCATGCCGGTTGAAATCACGGCAAGTGTCATCACCGTTATGGAAAAAATCTTCCCTGACACGGTTTTTCGCCTCCACACCAACTTACCTGAAAACTTCAGCTGGCCAATGGAGCGACAGGATCTTTCAGAGCTACTTGGCAATTTACTCGAAAATGGCGGGAAGTGGTGCCAGACAACCGTCGACGTTACAATCGCCCGCACGTCATCAGGACTCTCCATAGAAGTAGCGGACGATGGCCCCGGAATTTCTCCCGAGGCGGCAGCCACTGTCATGAACAGGGGTACCAGGCTGGATGAAACGGTCGCCGGTTTCGGGCTCGGATTGTCCATCGTGTCCGAGATTGTCGAAGACAACCTCGGACAGATGAACATGGGTACCTCAAAAAACGGAGGAGCCAGCATTGTCATTCTACTGCCACTTCCGGATTAGAAAACCTCCAGAAAGGCAACCGTCGATGACGCAGCGCGGCTTCTCCCATTTTTTACCGTTGGATATCACTCACCTTGGCTCTCGAAAAGCGACCGAACAGAACCGGCAAAACAAACAGCGTCAGGAAAGTTGCGGTGATAAGGCCGCCAACAATCACGCTGGCCAGTGGCTTCTGGATTTCAGCACCCACGCCCGTCGACAACAGCATCGGTATCAAACCGAGTGCCGAGGTTATTGCTGTCATCAAGACAGGACGTAAACGGGAGACGGCACCTTCAAACACCGCGGCATCCATGCTCAACCCATCCTGTATTCGCTGATTGATGCTTTCGACCATGACGACCCCGTTAAGCACCGCCACACCAAACAGTGTGATAAATCCAACGGAACTGGGGACTGAAAGGTACTGGCCGGAAATCCAGAGCGAAAAGACGCCACCAATGACAGCAAGCGGCACGTTGACAAGGATTAACAGTGCCTGACCAACCGAACTGAAAGCAAAGTACAGCAACAGCGCAATCAGGCCCAGAGATACAGGGACCACAATGGTCAATCGTTTCTGAGCTCGCTGCTGGTTTTCAAACTGACCACCAATATCCACCGAATAGCCGGGGGGAAGGTTCACTTCTGACGCGATAACATCCTGAATATCGGCAACCACACTGCCCATGTCACGACCCTGCACATTAGACTGAATGACCACACGGCGCTGAACGTCATCGCGGCGCACCTGAGGCGGACCGGACTGAATAGAGATATCGGCAACATCACCAAGTCTCACCCAGGCTCCGGACGGCGCCTGTAACCTGAGATCGGCAATGGCATCCCGGTCTTCCCGGAAACGTTTGGCCAGACGCACATAGATATCATACCGCTCGTTGCCGTTGATGATCTGGCCCGCAGCGGCACCACCCAGTCCGTCCCGGACGACACTCATCACATCAGACACGGCGAGTCCGTACCGGGAGAGTGCCTGACGGTCTGGCTGAACCACCAACTGCGCTTCACCGGCAATCTGCTCCATGGCCACGTCCCGGGTCCCCTGAACAGTTCGGACCGCCGCTTCGATCTGTTGGCCTTTCTCGGCCAGCACCTTGAGATCCGGGCCAAAGAGTTTGATGGCCAACTGCGCGCGGACACCAGACAACAATTCGTCAACCCGAGTTGCAATAGGCTGAGAAAAGTTAAACAGTAGCCCCGGGTGCTGTTCGAGCTTCGCCTCAAACAGGGCCTGCAATTCATAGCGATTACTGGCGCTGGTCCACTCGGCTGTTGGCTTGAGGCCAATGTAGATTTCGATGTTGTTGACGGGCTCCGGATCGCCGCCTATTTCCGCCCGCCCCGCCCGGGACAGCGCGTAGGTCACTTCTGGAAATTCCATCAGCATGGCTTCCAGTTTTGGCGCCACTTCAAGCGCCGTATCAAGGCTTGATGAAGGGGCCAGGGTCACCCGGAGGTTAATCGTGCCCTCTTCCAGTTCAGGCACGAACTCCGTGCCGAGTCGTGGCACAACCAGCGCCGCCAGCACAACAAGAACAGCCGCCGCGCCAACAACCACGCGGCTATGCTTCAGTGACCAGGCAAGCCCCATGCGATAGAGCTTTTCCAGGGGTTTTAGAATGAAGCTTTCCCGCTCCCGGATACCCTTACGGAACATGTATGACGCCAGCGCGGGTACAACCACCAGAGCGACGATCACAGCGGACACAATGGCCAGCATGATGCTGATCGCCATTGGCTGGAAAAGCTTGGCTTCCACACCTTCAAAGCTGAATAAAGGCATGAAAACGACCAGGATAATCGCCGTCGCGAAAAAAATTGGTCGCGCCACTTCCCGGCCTGCCTCCTGCAGTCGAAGCGCAATGCCATGGTCATCGTGTGACGCGTCCAATGGGTCAGGGTCGTTTTTCACCAATTCATCCCGACGGGCGTCATGCTCAGCATCCGGATGCGTCAGATGTTTGAACATGTTCTCGACCATAACAACAGAGCCGTCCACCAGCATGCCAATTGCCACAGCAATGCCGCCCAGAGACATCAGGTTGGCCGAGAGACCGAACCAGGCCATGATCATCAGCGCAATACCGATAGAAATCGGTATAGAAAGCAGCACGAGCGTTGCTGCCCGAAGATTCATCAGGAACAGGGCAAGCACGATCGCAATAAACACAAAAGCCAACAGAAGTGCATTGGTCACCGTCTCTACGGCCTTGGTCACCAGATCCGCCTGGTTGTAATAGGGCTCAAAACGAACCCCACTCGGAAGCGCCTGATTTATGCGATCAATGCGGGCCTCGATGCCGTCGATGGTGGCTTTTGTGTTGGCCCCCATTCGTTTGAGTACAATGCCAGAAACCACTTCACCCAGTTGTTCAACCTGACCGGCTTCATCCTTCCGGGTCATGGTTACCGCACCCTGGCGAATTTCAGTGCCCAGCGCTACCTCGGCGACATCGTTCACTGTCACTGTAATGCCATCACTGGTTTTAACGGGCACCTGACGGATCTGCTCGAGCCCCTGCTCGCCATTACCCAGCCAGCCCATACCGCGAATAACCAACTGCTCCTGCCCGCGGCCCATATACCAGCCCCCAACATTGGAGTTGTTGTTCTCCAGGGCTTCCATGACATCGTTCTGTGATAAGTCATAGGACAGCATTCGCGCCGGGTTCAGGTTAACCTGGTACTGGCGGACCTCTCCGCCAAACGACAGGATTTCCGTAACCCCTTCAGCCGGTATCAGCAACAGTTTGACCAGCCAGTCGTGCAAGCTGCGCAATTCCATTGCGTCGTACCCCGAATCCGGGTCCGCTATCAGCAAGTACTGGTAGACCTGGCCAAGACCGGACGTATTCGGCCCCATTTCAGGCACCCCGACCCCGTCCGGAATCAGCTCCCGCGCGGCCTGCAACCGCTCGAAAACCAGTTGGCGCGCGAAATAGATATCCGTGCCCTCTTTAAAGACCACGGTGACACCAGACAACCCGGTTTTGGAGATGGACCGAACCTCCTCAACATCCGGCAACGCATACATCACCGCTTCAATGGGATAGGTGATCAGCTGCTCGACTTCCTCAGCCGCAAGTCCGGGCGCCTCTGTATTAACAGCGACCTGGACGTTTGTAACGTCGGGGAAAGCATCAAGATTCAGTTTTGGTATCTGAAACGCGGCCGTGGCGATAAGCACTGCAAGCGCAATAAGAACCAACAGGCGGTTCTGAACCGCCCAGTCGACAACTCGGTTGAACATAATGACTCCCGGAATCAGTGGTTGTGCGGATCAAAGCCGCCTTTGGCAATTTCAGAGGCCACAAAAAATGCGCCCCGCAAAACGACTCGTTGGCCCGCAGCCAGGCCGGAAACCTCACGGAGCCCGCCAATTGAGCGGCCCAGTTCCACTTCCACGGGTTCATACTCGCCTTCGGCCTCTTCCACATAGACCGTCCAGTCGCCGTCCGCGCCACGCATCAATGCAGTCTCCGGCACGGCAAGCACCGGCTCGCTGGTCTTAAAACGAAAATACACATCTGCGAACATTCCTGGATGAAAACGATCTTCAGGATTGTCCAGCTCCAGCCTGACAATCCGCGTGCGGGTCACAGGATCAATGGTGTGGGCTTCCTGGGACACCGTTGCCACGGCCACACGACCCGCTGCCCTGACTTCGGCTTCCGCGCCCTTCTCTAGAACAATGTCGGAGCTTGCTGGCAGATGGGCTTCTACCCAAAGCTCACTCTCATCAGCAAGAGTCACCAGCGGCTGGCCAGCCTCAACTCTTTGTCCTTGCTCAAACTCATCGGTCAGTACTGCACCATCCACGCGAGCCCTGAGCATGTATTCACCGAGACTATCCACCCCGCTGGCCTTCAACGCACCAATGTCATCATCGTTCAGCCCGTAAGCAAGCAGAGTCGCGCTTGCCGCTTCAATGTTGGCTTTCGCTGTATTGAACCGCTGATCGCCAACCACGGAACGACCCAGCCCGCTGATTCGCTTCCATTCAGGAAAAGCTTTCCTGTAATCCGCCTGCGCCTGTGCCACCGTCTCACTGAACAGGGTTACCAGCGGCTGGCCCTTGGTTACGTGCTCACCCAGTTCCACGTGACGCCGCAGCACCACTGAGGCAACCCGGGGGGACACGTGATAGCTGGTATAGCCGTTGGTCAGCAGCTCACCGGGCGCGTAAATTTCATAGTCAACGCGCTTGCTTTCGAGGGTTGCTACTTCAATGCCGGCGAGCTCTTTCTGTTTGGCATTGATGCTTGCGGTGGCCGCTTCTTCATGGCCACCGTTCTCGTCTTCGTGGCCGTGCCCCCCTTCCTCTTCATGATCACCTTCCTCCTCATGCTCACCTTCTTCACCATGATCTTCCTTATGCTCGCCCTCCTCACCGGTGACTTCCTGATGATCGTCGCCACTGGCAGCATGATCATGACCGGCTTCCTGATGAGCATCTTCCTCTGCCTGTACAAAAGAAAGTGGGGCTGTAAGCAACGTCAATGCGAATACTGAAATCAGAGCTTTTTTCATAATGAATATCCAGTTTCCAGACTATTGTTGGAAGGGGGTGATCAGTTCGCCAGACTGACTCAATAGCTCAATCAGACCCAGCTGCGCCTGCTTTTCCAGTTCAATACCGGTTTTCAGACTCTCCGCGCGCTGGCCCAGCGCCTGGAGATACTCAGAGGTGGAGAGGTCGCCGACCTGCCACTGCCTCTCAAGCAAATCAGCACTTCGCTGTACACGCCCCTGGGAGAGTTCTGTCCATCGGCTGAGTTGGGTGTCGTATCGCTTCCAGGCAGCTCGGGCGCCCGCCAGACCATACTGCTGCTTCCGATAAAGTGCCTGAAACCGAGCCTCGGCCTCTAATGATCGTCGGTTGGCAGCCTGGATTTCGGCACGGTAGTTATTACGGACATTCAGAGGGATCGAGAACGTCAGGCCAACCAGGTTCTCACCGCCATCACGCCCTCCGCTCAGCCCGACCGTGGGAGATGCCGTCGCTCTGCGACTGACCACCTCGGCTTCGCTCCGCAGCACCTGCCACCTCGCGCGGGCGGCAACAATTGACGGATGAGCCAGCAAATTGTCGTTATCGACCCTGGAAGCAAGAGCCGGCCAAATGTGCCCGGGGATCCCCCCATCCTGAGGCCTCCAGTCCGGCAGACGTTCTTGAACCTGAGTTTCTGCCCGATCAACTGCGGCCTTTGCCTGGGCGACTTCGCTCAACTGACGGGATAGATTTAGAAACAGAAGCTCTGCATCGGCACGCCCCAGATCACCTGCCTGCTGGCGTTGCTCAACCTGCTCCAGCAAGGCATCCAGACGGTGTTGCTGGGATTCCGCAATTTCTTCGGCACGCGTCGCCGCGCGCCACTCGACAAGCGCAAACAGCGACTCGGACGTTTGTGCCAAAACCGCCTCGTTCAAATCAGCTTCAGCGGAAAGCCTGATCAGCTTTGCCTTGTCCTTTAGCGCACCCTGTTGATCAGACCAATCGATCGTTTGTGACAGCCCTGCCTCAAAGTTGTTTTCACTGCCCGTTCTGTCTGCTCCAACAGACAGCTCCGGGTTATACAGCGGTTGTTCGCTTGCCTCAGCATCCGCATCCCGGGCTGCCGCCTGCTCTGTCGCCGCCATGACATCCGGATGCTTGCTTATCTGGCCAGTGAGCCAATTTGTCCAATTCACAGTCTCCGCTTGACCGAACAGAGGAATAGACAATAGTACTGAACACAGCAACGCCCTGGGCGAGTGCTTGCTTGCCTTCATCGACTTTCTCCCGAAGGGGTAAATAGCCACAATTCATGGGCGCGAGGCGTCCATGACAAAGTAGGTAGAGGTGGAGATAGTAAGTGAAAAGGTTGAAATGAACTTGAATTTGGAAGGCATTAGCTCAGGGAACTTGAAAGTGCTCCTCAATAAGGGCGGGGAGAAGCGGCAACGCGACTCATGGCCACGATGCCGCCATCCAATCTAGGAAAAGCGCTGGTTTGATGCCGGTTGAAGTGCGCTCTCGTCGGTCGCACCATCGTCGATACGAACAGCCCGAACCAGGCGGGATACAAGCACCTTGCCGTCACCCGGGTGCCCTTCCTGGGTTCTGCCCGTTCTGACAATGAGTTCCACAACTTCACCAGCGACATCATCGGTCGCTACGTCTATTTCCAGCTTGACCATCTTCACTTTCTCCAGAGGCGACTCATCGCCGACCAGATGACCAAATTCGCCGAGAGACACGACAGCAATACTTGCCACCCCCTTAACTTTGGCCAGAGCATCAACCACATGCTCTGCCATCACTTCTCTGACATACGCTTTTATTTCATACATAAACCGTCTCCTGACTATCAGACTGAAACGTCACGACGTTCAGATGCAAACCACTGGTACACACTGGGCAACACCACCAGCGTCAGCAGCGTTGAAGTGATCAGACCGCCAACCACAACCGTTGCCAGTGGCCGTTGGACATTAGCCCGGATTTCTCATGAGGGGATAAAAGAAAGCGGCTGAAAGTGCTATAGTTTCAGGACCTTACACCGTTCACCAAGCACCAACAGCCGCTATCCAAAATGGTACCTGAAAAACTGACC
>NZ_JBANSN010000055.1:0-9970 GCF_037070215.1 Vreelandella arctica
GCGATTCCGGAAAACTGCCCAAAATCGGTCACGATAAAACGGAATGCGCGGTCACCATCATCCAGAACAGACGGTCACGTTCAAACGGAATGGGCGGTCACGATAGGGCGGAATACGCACCATAGAGAAATCGAATAATGCGCTATTAAAAGATTGTCATGCCGTCCTAATTGTTTCCTTGTTGGCCTAGCTCTGGTCGGTAGTGGCGAGCAGTACCAATGGCCTTGTTAATACGTTTCAAATGGTCGATAAAGCGTGCTCTTCGTTCGATCAACACGAGGGCTTCAGCGATCAGCTCTCGCGCCTCTTGAGGCACGGTTTTCGCCCTTGCTGCTACCCCTGGTCGCTGTATTCTAACGGCATGCCACGTTGAGGGTGCGTGCCGGCTATGCTGTTGTCGGTTGACCCATTTACGCCATACCGGGTGAGGGCACCCGAGGCATCCATAGCCACACCGACTAACATCTAAAAGTACCGCGCCATGGGTACGTGGTTGGGCCTGCCTGATGCGCTCAACAATGTCCAGTAGCTGCCGTGTGTACTCGCCCATAATTGCATCTATATCGGCTGTCAGTGCGCCCACCATTAGCTCGGCCTCGTGTGCTAGCACCTCCCTATCAACAGTACGGCGTGATTGACGTTGATGAGTGTTCTCGGCCTGTGATTCATCGTCGTGATGTACTTCGTGCATTGCGGTTCCTATCGTCTTCTATCACTCATCAGGCGTGTTGTTCTGAGTGGCTTTAAAGGGGCTAAGTGGGTACGTCTGGCGGGTGTAAAATTGAGCGCCTTCCTTGGCGAGGGGAGTCCTTTTCGGTTTGCTTTTTATGCGATCGGCCAAGTGTCCTAGCCCCATCCAAGGGGTGCCCGGGATGCCTCTCGGCGGGGCTAGCGTGGATGCTCGTTTAGGAACACGCGACACTCCTGTATTGAGGTGCGGGCAGCCTCGGGAAGTTTTACTTGGTAGCGCTTCGCGGCGGACTCAGCAGCGGCTATCATTTTCGCGGTCGGAGCTTGGATCTGCATATACTTATCGATGAAGGTTTTGCACTCCCTGAATGAGGTCAGTTCTCCATTCAGCGTCACACCATTTTCGCCAGCTAGGCGCATAGCCAAGGCCTTCATCTTGTCGGTCGGCGGCGGTGTCTGCTGCATTACCTCGTCCAGGAATGAGCGACATATCTCGAAGCTCTTTTCGATGCCCTCTGGTAGCGTAAGACTGCGTGCAGCGGCTAGCTTGCGTGCTGCGGAAACCATGTTCTCTGTGGGGCCATTGGCTGCTTCTAAAACTGCCTCAGGTGCATTGTCCATGATGTCGATTGCCTCTTTGATGCGGGTAGTAATGAAGTCGCGTTGAGCAGTTATAAACGTGTCGCGGGCGTGCTTAGCCGCTGTGTCGTTGGGGGCGTTCTGGATTGCATCGAGCTGGCGCTCCCAAGCGGCTGTCACGCGCACATCGGAGAGTTCGGTGGGGGTGTTATCGATGAATGCGCGGCCTCGTGGTGTGGAGACAATTAGCTGCTGTTTCCCCTTGCGCTTGGTGGCTACGTATTCGCGATCAAACAACGTCTGGATAACCGTATCCCGAGTGGCTGGGGTGCCGATCCCTTCAGCCTTTCGGAGTGCTGCTGCATCTTCCCCTTCGACGTGTCGGCCTGCATTGAGCATTGCGCTTAGCAGGTCGTGCAGCGTGTAGTGTTTGGGCGGCTCGGTGCGTGCCTCATGAAGCCTTACAGCCTCGATGGGAATGCTGGCGCCGGCTACCAGTGGTGGCAGGTCTTTCTGTTCTTTGTGAGCCTCGAAAGCGGACATCCAGCCGTGGTCAATGACGCGCTTGAAGGTGCCGGAAAACAGCGCTGGCTGCCGCTCTATCACGTCCTCGACATCGATGCTGGCGCTGACACTCAAGGACTCGACGGTAGCGGCTGGCAGGAGGGCCTGGATGAATTGTTTTGCACAGGCCAGGTAGACCTTTTGTTCGGCCTCGGTACGATCTGCGAGGTTCGGAGTTTTGCGCGTTGGAATGATCCCGTGGTGGTTCATCGGCTTGTCGGTAAAGCAACGTGGCCGTGGCACCTCCGCACTCTCCATGCAATGCCGGCGACCAGCTTGGCGGGCTGGCGCCATAAGCGCGTCATCAGCCTTTGCTGCGCCACCCAGAATGGCCAATAAATCGTTCCGGTTATACAGACTGGCGGGCAGTTCTCCATGCTCTGTTCGTGGGTAGGTCAGGTAACCATCGCTTCGCATTGAATCGGCCGCTTTCAGCGTCTGTGTGGCCGTGAGGCCGTACTGTTTTGACATGTCTCGCTGAAGCGCTGTGAGGCTGTATGGCAGCGGTGGATGCTTGGCTGTTTGCTTTGTCTCGGCCTCCAGAATGGCGGCGTTATCGACGGTCTCTAGGCGCTTGGTAAAGGCCAACATGGCAGCCCTGTCCAGGAACATCGGCTTGCCGTCATCCTGCAGCTGGATGCTGCTGGCGCCAGCTATTGGGGTGGCCGGTGAATAGGTCAGCTCGCCCCCGCCCAGGGTGATCTTCGCCTGGTAGTGATCGACTGGAATGAAGGCTTCAATTGCGCGATCGCGGGTAACAACTAGCCCAAGGGTGGCGGACTGTACGCGGCCGGCCGACACGAGCCCAGCCTTGCCCTTACCTTTGGCTAAATCGCTACCCATAAGGCCTAAGCGAGCGGTTGCCGTGTATGCACGGACAAGGTACTGCCAGAAGCCATCCGCGTTGGCTCGGGCCTGCTGAGCCCGCCAGAAAGAAATGGTTTCTCCGGCGTTCCTGAGGCGCTTGGCCGCGGCCTGAACATCGGCCGCTTCCATAGAGCCGGTCAGCCACATCCGCTTCACCGAACCGCGGTACTTTGCGTACTGCAGGATCTCGTACCCGATGGCCTCGCCTTCGCGGTCTGGATCGGTGGCCAACCATACTTCTGTTGCTTGAGAGAGTTCTTTTTTAAGGTTTCCCAGGTATTTCTTACCGCGGTCGGTAGGCGTCTGAGGAAAGGCGGTAGGTAGGGGCAGAAGACTGCGGGGATCGCGCCAATTGGCCTCTGGGCTCACCTCGGAAGGCTCAACAGGCGCCAGCAAATGCCCAGCGGCCCAAACTAAGGTAAGTGTTATGCCATTCCAGGTGCCGGTGTAGGCGTTGCCGCTGCGCGTAAGACCTAAAGCAGGGGCTATTTTGTCGGCCTGGTCGGAGTGTTTCTCACACAGAATGAGTGCTCGTGATGTCATCCTGAAGGTCGTCCTTCGGTAGAGGAAAGTAAGCGGAATAAGCACCGCTCAGAAGCAAACCGACAATACGATGTCTTTCATCTCTAAAGTGTATTGCATACTTAAAAAGTGTCGTCTAGTATAGCAACACATAGGCAGCGGAAAAAGCTTAACAACCCTCTGCCGAACGAATTAAGCGGATTGCGCCCGCTATCTCCTCTCTCCCCTGACACGGCTTCGGGGATGCGCATTAGCCGTCTGGTCGTCTCGGTAACGGGGCTACCGGAGAGCCCTCTGAGTTAGCCCTGATCCGGCTTCTCTCTCACTCTCAACTCAGAGGGCTCCCCAGTAGCAGATCCAGAGTTTGAAGTCGGGCGCGGCCCGGGCGTGCTGACAATCCACGCTCCCCAGTAAGAGCCTGTTTCCCTGTACCTCACCCGGCCTCCCCAGCCGGGTTTTTTTTATTTGCGAGGGCGATCCATGGACAACCTTGAGGAATTGAGCGGCGTGATCAGTGCCGTTCGTTTCGTAGGTGAAGAGGGATTTCAGATCCTGACTGTGCGCGATGCTCAGGAACAGGAGGTAACGCTGGTGGCTGTATGTCAGCCGCTCAACGAGGGGGAGTCTGTACAGGCCCGCGGCACTTGGGGCACGCATCCTAAGTTCGGCAAGCAGTTCAAAGCCGATCGGCTCATCACGCAAATACCTCAGGAGTCCAAAGCGCTGGGTGCATACCTTGCGAGTGGCAAGGTGGCCGGCATTGGCCCCAAGTTCGCTGCGCGGTTGGTCGCCCATTTCGGTGATGGGCTGCGCGACGTACTCGGTGACGAAAAGGCCTTACGGGCTGTGTCAGGCATCGGTAAGAAGAAAGCAGTGGGGATAGCGGCGAGCTGGAATGAGTACCAAGAAGCGCGTGATGCATTGATCTTCCTGCAGGGGCATGGTCTGGGCGCTTCACGTGCAATGTCGGTCTTTCGCCAGTTGGGCCAGGAGACCATTGCGAAAGTATCCGCCAACCCCTACCGCACCTTATTGAAGACTCGAGGTATAGGGTTTCGTATAGCCGATGCTATGGCTCAATCTCTTGGCTTCGAGTTGACCCACCGCGATCGACTCATTGCGGGGCTTCGCCATGTCGTTGATGCACGATCAGCCTCGGGGCATACCCTGGCAACCTCGGATGAATTGGCCTCGGAAGGCGCGCAGCTCCTCGGGGTCGACGTGGCACGCATGGCCTCGGTTGTTGAACTGCTGCTGGCGCATGAAAAACTTATAAGTGTTGAGGGCGGGCTAGTTGGCCTGCCTTCGCTGGTGGAAGCCGAGAGAACCATCGCCACCGCGTTGCTAGCGCGTGCGGTGCATTGGAATGGCTGCAACCAAGTGCGTGTTGATGGCGAGCTGTCGGATGGCCGGGTGCTCAGTGATGAGCAGCGCCAAGCATTGGAGACCTGCCTTGCGTATGGGGTGGCTGTGCTTACGGGTGGGCCGGGGGTGGGGAAAACCACGGTGACTGAGGTGCTGGCGCAGACACTGGATGATGCTGGCCTTGAGCTGGCGCTGTGTGCGCCAACTGGCCGTGCCTCTCGGCGAATGTCGGAGGCAACCGGGAGGCCGGCGTCTACTATTCATCGTCTCCTGGGCGCTGGCGCCAGCGGCTTTGAGTTTAATGCTAGCAACCCGATCGAAGCGGATGTAGTGATCATTGATGAAGCATCGATGGTCGATGTGCCGTTGTTTCTGGCTCTGGTGGTGGCGCTGCCTGACCACTGCCGACTGTTCATCATCGGTGATCAGGATCAATTGGCCTCGGTTGGGCCGGGAAACATTCTTCGCGATGTGATCGGTTCGGGTGCTATCCCAGTGGCACGTCTTCAACAGATCCGGCGACAGGGGCCTGGCTCGCAAATTACTGTCCAGGCGCACGCCGTCAACCAGGGCAATAGTCCTCAATCGGTACCAGATAGCGACTTTGAGATTGTCGAAGTGCCGGAAGGCGGTGACCCCGAGCTGGTGTGTCGTGTGGCATTGCGGGTGGCCACTGAAGACATGCTGGCGCGTGGCTTCGATCCTCTTTATGAAGTGCAGGTGTTGACACCCATGCACGGTGGTCCGGTCGGAACCCGTGCTCTCAATGAAGCGTTACGAAGCTATCACGTCCCGGGCGATCGGGGCTCTGTGACAATCCATGGTCGCCAATGGGCGCCAGGGGACAAGATCGTGCAGACCGAGAATGACTATAACCGTGATGTCTTTAATGGTGATCTCGGCTATGTGGTGACGGCAGACGCTGAGGAGAAAACCGTGCTGGCGCGGTTTGAGGATCGTGAAGTGCTATTCACCAGCGACACCCTCGGCAAGCTGCAGCTGGCCTATGCCATGACCGGACACAAAGCGCAGGGGTCCGAATTCCCTGCCGTGGTCATTCCTCTGGTGAGATCGCATTGGCACATGCTAGAGCGACAATGGCTCTACACCAGCCTCACTCGGGGCAAACGCCGCGTCGTACTCGTTGGTCACCCTTCTGCGATTAAGCGAGCCGTCCATCATGTCACCGGGCAGCGTCGACTTACCTCATTACCGCTTTGGTTGCGCTAGCCTGCCTCACCAGTATCACCAACCTATAAAGGAGAGATCCATGGCCAAGAGAAGGCTTGAAGTCGCCCGGGACCCCGGCGAGCCACCTACAGCCTGCCTTTCCCAGCTGGGACACGTTGAGGCGCTTGTGACCGGAGGTGTGGCATGACCGGCTTCATCGCCATTCTCTGGGTCGGCGCTCTCGCGTATGCCGTCTTCCTGGCTGTGATGCTCATTTTCGGCTGGGGTAATCTCAAGGATCGCCGCTTTTTAATCCGCTGGATGGTCGCCTGGTCGGCGCTGCTGGCGCTGACGATCGGGATACGAATGGCTGCGTCTGAGCCTGAACAGCCACCGCCTCCCCCCGCGCCGCTGCTGGGAACGCCGATGGCTGTGGCCACCTCGGCAGGTGACGAAACTGAACCGGATGCGGACTAGAAAAGCTGATCACCCCGCCTTCTTGGAAAGGGGATTAGTGGGTACGGCAATGTGTGTGAGCTTTGTGGAGAGTCAACGTAATGGGCAATCAGTCACCGACAACACGGTTCATCGAGATGGTGCCGCCTTTGCTGGTACTTGCTGGCGCGATCGCGCTGTTGCAGGTGCATGCGATTCAGTTTTGGACTGAGTTTGTTGGGCCGATGGGTTGGGCCTGGGCTGTTCTCCTAGAAGTCGTTGCATTGTGGCTCTGGTATCAGCGCCAGCTGGCTCGGCGAATGCTGGCCATGGTCGCCAGCGTGCTTACGCTTACCGGACCTATCTATATGGTTTGCGAGCCTCTGGTGGATGAGTGGCTGTCAGCGTCTCACGTCGACGCCAGCCGGGAGCTGCGCATTGAGCGGCTGGCTCTGGAGGCCTCGCGCCTTGAAGAGAGTATCGAGACTTTCCGGGCAAATAGTGAGGCCCGGGCTGGCTGGCTCGAACCGATACAAGTCGCACAGGCTCGTCTCGCTGAGGTTGACAGCCAGTTGGCGACTCTCGTGGCGGCGCCCCCGGCCGAGGCCTGGACCTGGCGCCAGCAGGCTTTGATCGGCATGCAGGCGGTGGCGCTGCTGATCTTCCAGCTGGCCGCGGTGCTCGCTATCACCTCTCTATCCAAACTGCGCCAGCAAGCATTCGCCAAGGGTGTCACCCCGCGCCCTACCTCCTCTTGCGACAGGTTGCGCGAGGAAACGCCCGGAATTGGGCAGAACTTGGTTGTAGCAGGTGCGCTAAACACCGAGTCCGCTACATGCAACCTCGAACCGGAGCTGGGTTTGCCCAGTATGGGTGAAGCGAATAATGACAGTGAGCTGGGAAAGGGAGGGTTCGCGTATGCCGATATTGTCGTGCTTCGTGACGCCCTGGAGCAGTTGCTCGAGGACCGAGAAATGACGCAGGCAGCATTCTGCCGTGATCACGATTTCTCGCCTAGGGATCTTTCGCTACTGCGCCGACACGAGGCGCGTTGTGCAGCGGGAGAGCGGACAATCTCCATAACAGCCCTGGATCGGCTAGCCGAGATTCTTCGGCATCATCCGACCAGCTGTGCTGAGTAACGTAGGGGGTAGACATGTGCTCTGCACTCAATGCAACGAACAAGCCGGATTTGCTAGCAGACGACGCACTAGCAAATGAACTTCATGAGTACCTACGTCATCGTGCCGTTATTGAGCAAGATCTGCGGCGTGTTGGCATCACTGATACCACCCCTCTTGAGTTGGCCGATCGCATCATTGCCGATGCGATGCACTCAGCCTATGCCTGTATGCTCAGCGCCCACAAGCTGACCCATGCAGGTATCGCCAAGGGGAGAGAACACAATCACAGGAGGCAAAGCGATGGCGAAACCTAGTCATTGCAAGGGCGAGCTGGTGGCACTCTCTAGCGGTGGGGCAACCCATTACCAGTGCAGCGGGCTATATCGTGCCCTGGTTGATCTCAACCTGGGTGAGCTGGCTGAGCAATATTGCCTACAAGCCCCTTATCGCCAAGCGACACTGGATAGTCTCAACATGGGCACCCTAACCATCGACGATATTAACGCGATGGAGGCTTCCGGTGCCTATGCGCATCGGGACATCTCGGATCTAGGCTTTGGCCAATACCTGATTCATCGCGGCTATCTTCAGCTCGTGATGATCAACGAGGTTCACTGTGGTGCAGGGTTCTCCCCCGACATCGTGAGGGAGTCAGCCAATGCTCGGGCACAGACCCTGAGCCAGCTTTCAGGTGGGCATGTATGAACGCCATTGCCCCACACCCCATTCACCATGATATGCCAGATAGCACCATGACCGAGCGAGCCTCATGCCCAGTCTGTGCCTGTCAGGACAGTCCAGACTACCTAAAAAGAATCACCGACTGGTTTCATGCCCACTGGTTGGTGTGTCAGCGGTGCGGTTACCAGACCACCACACATTCCTCCTACGAAGCGGCTGAACGTGACTGGGACATGGCATCACTAGGCCGACAAGCAGAAGAGGCTGGACTGCTTGTGCCGGCCATTCAGGTATTTTCGATGCGTGACCTGGAGCTGTTGGAGTCCCTTCAGAAGGAAGCCTCTGAGGGTGATTGTGCGCGTACCTATCTTGTCTCCCGTGACTCACTGGTGCGCTGGAAAGAGATCGCCCGCCTTGGTCGGGACGAAGTAGACGAAACGCTGCAACCAGCGGTGGCGTCTGTCGAGCAGGAAATTGCTGACCTACTTCAGGCTCAGTGTGACGAGGACTGAAAGCATTGCGCTGTTGCGGAGAATGATCAATGCATAAATATTTGCGGGTTCGTAAAGAAGCCACCTGCCTCGCGAGGCATGTAAGCCTGCAGATATGTCGAGTCAGGGGGCTGAACCGTCTCTATACCCACTACTCGATATTGGAGCTGCTGACGAATGCCAATGAGTGGCTACTTAGTCTCGCGGTCGATGATTGGCAATCGATTAACGATACTTACGCTGAGCTGCCGAGACTGAGTTTCCCCGTTGCGTTTGTCGCGATCGGGGATGGCGTGATTCGAGCGCTTTGGGATCGACTAGTGGATGCAATTGCCATGGAGGCCGGCAAACCAGTGCCTGTCACCATGGACCAAGCGGATGAAGCCACTCGACACGCCCTACAGCCGGTGGTGAGTCAGTCAGAGTGGCTGAAGATGTGTCAGGCCACCCCGTATTTTGGCGTTAGGCGTCGATTCATGGGGCAATACGTGCTCGAAGCCTTCCCCAATGAAGCCGCAACTCCAAGGGAGAGCCTTCCCGCTCATTTGAAACATACCATCCCGGCTCGTTAGCGCTTCACCATGGCGGAAGGTGCTCTATCTCGCACCCATTAACTACAGAGGAACCCAGCATGACAATGCATACTCACCAGTCACATCCCGATATCGTCAAGCGCCTGAACCGCGCTCGGGGGCACCTTTCGAGTGTGACCCAGATGGTAGAGGATGGACGCCACTGTCTGGACATCGCTCAACAACTCCATGCGGTAGAAAAAGCCATTCAGCAAGCTAAACGCACCTTAGTGCTGGATCACATCGACCACTGCCTAGACGAAGCCCTGGGTACTCAGAATCAAACGCAACGGGCACGGGCTGAAGAGTTCAAGACGATTGCACGCTACCTGTAAGCGCTTTTAGGCACCCCTCATTTGAGGAAGTTCTATGCTCGATGTACTCGCCCACCGCGTCTACCGCCATCTCTTTCTAGCGCAGGTCATTGCACTGATCGGCACTGGCCTGACCACGGTTGCTCTGGCGTTGCTGGCTCACGATCTTGCCGAAGGTCAGGCGGGCGTCGTGCTAGGCACGGCGCTGGCGATCAAGATGGTCGCTTACGTGGGCATTGCCCCTTTGGTCGGCGCTTATGCATCACGCCTGCCTCGGCGCACCTTATTGGTTAGCCTGGACTTGCTGCGTGCAGCCGTGGTTTGCGCACTGCCTTTTGTTACCGAAGTGTGGCAGATCTATGTGCTGATCTTTCTGCTCAATGCTTGTTCAGCTGGCTTTACGCCCGTTTTCCAGGCGATGATCCCTGACATTCTCGAAGACGAAGAGCAGTACACACGAGCATTGTCCCTGTCGCGTCTCGCCTATGATTTAGAGAACCTTCTTAGCCCGATGGCGGCGGCGGCATTGCTGATGGTGATGGGTTTTGATGTCCTGTTTGTAATCAATGCTCTGGCCTTCGTTATCTCTGCCGCCC
>NZ_JBANSN010000056.1:0-9779 GCF_037070215.1 Vreelandella arctica
CACGGTGGGTTTTGGCAATAACGGGCTTGCGAAAGCCAACTTGCACGGGGCGAATGATCAAAAAGTGCTCGCTGGCGGTGATAGGGAAAGTGTCGGCGCCGGCTTCACGGATTCAGGTATTAGAAACAGTGGTTTATGCCTGTTTGAGTGGCGATATAACATCAATAATCATGCTGGCGCGCTCAATAGTGTTATGTTGAAGGGCGTATAATCACTGTTATGTTTTAAGGAGGTAGTTTGAGTAAAGTCGTTGGACGCTGGCGAATTAAGTGGATGGAAATGTGGGATCAAGACTTTGTTGATCTTATCGAGCCCGGATACTTCCAGTTCGATGAAGATGGCCTCGGCTTTTTTGTATTCGGAGCAGTTGAGGGCCAAATCGACTACCGCATTCCAGATGATGGAGGGCGAGTCGAGTTTTCTTGGTCTGGAAATGATGATGGTCGTGAAAAGTCTGGCCGTGGTTGGTTTCAGTTTTCATCTTCAAATTCAGCGAAAGGGGAACTCTTCATTCATTGTGGAGACGAGTCGGCCGTAGAAATCGAATATCAAACATAACTGTCCCTGCTGTATCGAGACCGCGGCCCGCCTCAAAGCCAATACCGGGCTGTTCTCGAAAGCCATCACCATGGCCTGGTTCAGGGAAACAGCCTGGCTGGCTTTGGCCTGCTGATATTCTTTCAGCGACACACTCTCTTGTGCCTGGGCCGACACCATGGGAGAGACGGCCAAGGCTCCCGGAACTATCATCGCGCACAACAACAATCGTTTGTTCATTCAGTATCATCCTGGCTGTTTGACTGAGGTCAGTGAGTCAGCATTTTTGCGTGGGATTCCGGAGCGACCTTACAGACAAACCTTTAATACAGTTTGAAATTCAGGCACCGGATAAGAAATGAGCTTTGGCGGCAGGGGGGCAGAGGTAAGGGCGAGGATGTCGAGTCACCGGGCGTCAAGGCAGGCGCACGATGGTGGGTTCTTGCATGATAAATAAAAACCGGCCCGTCATTTGGGCCGGCTTTTTATTCTGGATCTGAATTGCTTGTGATCACTTGGCCGATCAGAAACTCCTGCTCCAACCCAGCCAGAACTTCGGATCATCCGAGTTGACAGAGCCAAGCGCGTCGGTTGACTCAATGTCCGCGTACTCCACGTTAACACTGAAAGAACCGAAGTTTCCCGCATCCTTTGTAACGTTGGCGGCGACGTGTGAATAACTTGCCTCGCCGACAGAAGCCTTGCCGTCATCAGCGAAGTCGTAATAGCCAAGCGTCACACCGGCACTGTAGCTGTCCTCCAGAGGCACCCCAACAGAGGCGTAGTAATAGGCATCCCCCTGCACGAACACCCCATCACCACTGGTGTCGCTGTTGATCGTGTAGGCCAGGCCGATGGCCGCAATGCCATAACTGATCTCGCCGTACAGTTCGCCGAAGTCGATGGAGCCCGGCGCGTCAGGATACGCATAATAAATGTACCCAACGTCATAACCCAGTTCTTCCACAGAGCCGGAGAATCCGGCATAAAGATCAAGCTCATAGCTGGTGCCGTCACCAAAATCGACATTGGAACCCCAACCACCGGCGTAGAAGCCCGACGCATGCTCATAATCCAACCCTCCCTGGACAGCCGCAGCCCCGTCTGTCTGGGTGACGCCCCGGAACAGATAGTTGCTGCTGGCGCTCACATTTGAGCTGACGTCAGCGCTAACAATGGCGGGCGCAGCCTGAAGTGCTGCAAGCAAAGTGATACTGATAAAACCTGATTTGGTGAAAAACTGCTTCTTCATAATGGATACCTTCGGTTGGGTTTCATTGCTCCAAATATGATTTAGCAAAATTCCTGCCACATCTTATTTATTCTTGTTTATCATAATTATAGAGACAAATCGGCGCATTCTGAGCTTGCCCCCGAAAAACGACCGCAACACCTAGCGCCCCAGAACCTGTCACTGACCCGGACCGGCGCCCTGTTTTGATGCCATTCTCTGTAACTATTCTGTAATCTTTGCCAAGTAGGCTTTAATAGCGCTTCAACACACATAAGCAAACCAAAAAGGTGAGACAGATCATGAGCAAGAAATATTTGGGCTTGGCTTTGGCGATTTCTGCCGCTTCTGCTGCACAGGCCGGAACTGTTACGACCAGCGGCAAAGACCTTGTGATCGATACCGAGAGCGGTATCAAGGTGAAAACGTCTGACAATTCTGCGTCTTTTCAGCTCGGCGGGCGCCTTCAATGGGATTACGACGCCACGCAGTCTGACGCCAACGGTGTTGACACTACCGATTTCGACGTGCGCCGGGCACGCCTCTACGCCAAGGGCCACTTTGGCGACTGGGCGTACAAAGCCCAGTTCAACGTGGCTGAGAGTGATGGCGCCGACGGCGGGAACGCTGAGGACCTGTACATTCGCTACCTGGGATTTGGCTCGACGGCAACCGTGACTATTGGTAAGCAGAAAGAGCCATTCGGCCTGGAACAATTAACGAGTTCAAAAGACATCTCGGCCCTTGAGCGATCCGCCATGACCGAGCGTTATACCCCCGGTCGCAGCGGCGGCATCCAGCTCAGTGGCAAAGGCAGCAACTGGACCTACGGTATCGGCTATTTCGAGGCAGACGGCGATGGCAGCGACGACTTCAATAACACGGCAGTAACCGCACGGGGCACGGTTGCACCCGTTCAAACGAATAATGCTGTTGTTCATCTTGGTGCGGGTTATACCACGCGTGATGCCGACACTCAGGCCAATGAGGTCGATACGTTTAATCTGGAATTGGCCGGCGCTTCCGGGCCCTTCCATGCCCAGGCCGAATATTTCGATTCCGAGGAAGGTCAGGTGGATGTTGATGGTTATTACGTACAGCTTGGTTGGGTTGTCACCGGCGAAAGCCGTCCTTACAAGGCTGGGGCGTTCAAGCGAGTGAAACCGTCATCGCCCAAAGGAGCCTGGGAAGTTATTGCCCGTTTTGAAGATGGCGACGGAAAATACAGTGATGTGGGGCTGGCCACAACTGACGGTAAGCAAACAACACTGGGCGTTAACTATTACGCCAACAAGAATGTTCGACTTGGAATGAGCTACATGGATGGCGAAGAAGCCAATGGCGCTAGCGGAGATGAAGTGCGTGCGAGGTTACAATATGCATTTTGACCGCATGGAGGTCGCTTGAATGAGTTTGCGGCTTGATATAGTTCTTGAGAGTTAATGAAATACTCAGGTTTTGGGCAGATATTAATGAGAGGCTTCTCGGTGACCGCCGCCTTCATGACCTTGAGGTAGTTCGTGATACGCCACCGAGCCGCCCGCGGCGTCGGGGCCTTCTGGATCCAGCTCAGCTTCTCTTTGATCACCCAGGCATCGGCTGTGGCGCTCTGATCGGCCACCAGCTCCTGGAGCGCCGCCAGTTGCTTGGGCGTCAGGTTCTCGTTGTCGAGGCTTTTCAGCAGGGCCCAGCGCAGCGACTTGGGATGCCCCTGCTCCCGGCGTTCCTTCTTGCGCACCTCGTCCAGCCGCTTGGTGAAGGTCTGAACGATATGGAACCAGTCGACCGTGATGTCGGCCTTGGGAAGATGCTCGGCCACGCCGCTGAGGAAGGCTTGTGACATGTCGCACACGACCTCGACCACGTTGTCGGTGTCACCGCCATGCGCTGCCAGAAAGGCGCTGAAGGCCTTGATGGCGTCTTTGCCGTGGCCGGGGACGGCGAAGATCACCGGTTCCTGCTTGCGCTGCATATCGAGGAATACCGTGACGTAGCGATGACCGCGTCGGGAGGCGGTTTCATCGACGCCGACGGTGGTCACGTTGGCCAGGTCCAGCTCACTCAGCATGCGGCCGACGTAGTGATGCACGATGCGCCACAGGCGTTTGTCGGAGATCTCCAGTTGCCGGGAGACGGCCAGCACCGGCATCTCCTTGACCAACGACATAGCGGCTTGCTCGAACAGCAGGGTGAAGTCGCTGCCCGGCCGCGCCCAGGGCACTTCAATACGCTTGACGCCATGCTCGGGGCACTTGGTGCGAGGCACGCGAGCGTGCAGGTAGCAGTGGTGCTGAAAGAAGTTCAGGTGCCGCCAAGTCTTGTCGGCAAAGTCATGGGCCGGGCAGGCCTTGCCGCACTCCGGGCAGGGGTAGAGGCTGCCCCGCTCGGCCTCGACATAGAGGTCCAGGCGGTGGGGCGACACGGAGGTATCCAGGTGCTGGTCCTTAAGCAACCAGGGCGCTTCAAGGCCTAGGCCGAGGGTCAGAATCTGCGTGCCGTCCATGTCGTACCTCCTGTCCATGTGGAGGTCATATCCTGGCCCAGCTCAGGGGGCGAATTCCACACCCAGCGACGAAGAGCCTAAAAATGGGGGGTTACCGGTCGTCTTTTCAGTTTGATTTCAGTTGCACCGGGTAGCGTCAACAATCGAGCCACGAACGCGAGAAGCTGTATATACATGGTTTTAGGAGCAACCTATGAGCGATAGACATTTCTATGCAGGTGTGTCCAGGCGCCGCCTTATACAAGGAGCTGCCACAATGGGACTTCTTGCCGGTTTCGACAGTTTGTTACCGGCCTATGCTAGAGGACAACTGGACAACACGAATGCATTTCACACCGTGCGTAATGGCGCTGACATTTACGACCTGACCGTCGCGAGAACACCTCTCAAGATAGGGGGCAGAGTCTCGGAACAGCCCATCACCATCAACGGCACTCTGCCAGCGCCTCTGGTGCGCCTCAAACAGGGGCGCGAGGCAATCTTGCGTGTCACCAATACGCTATCGGAGGCAACATCCATTCACTGGCACGGCCTGATTCTGCCGTACCAGATGGACGGCGTTCCTGGCGTCAGCTTTCCCGGCATCAACGTTTGAGTACCGTTTTCCGGTCGAACAGCACGGCACCTACTGGTACCACAGCCACTCTGGCCTTCAGGAACAGCTGGGCCATTATGGGCCGATTATCATTGATCCTGCCGAGCCGGAACCGGTGACCTATGATCCCGAATACGTTGTGGTCCTCTCCGACTGGACCTTTGATTCTCCCTACGACGTATTCCGCAATCTGAAAGTGGCGGAGGGCTACTACAACTACAACCAGCGCACCGTTGGCGACTTCTTCAAGGACGTCGAAACCATGGGCTGGGATGCCGCGTGGAGCAAAGCCGGCATGTGGGGCAGAATGCGAATGAGTCCCCGGGATATCCTGGATGTAACCGGTTCTGAATATACCTACCTGATGAACGGGTCGCCTTCCGCCAGCAACTGGACCGGGCTGTTCCGTCCCGGCGAGAAAATTCGCCTGAGATTCATCAACGCCTCGGCGATGACCTTCTTTGATGTCCGTATCCCGGGACTCCCGATGACGGTTATCTCCGCTGACGGTCAGCCAGTGCAGCCCGTAGAAACGGATGAATTCCGCATTGGCGTGGCGGAAACCTACGACGTGATTGTACAGCCAACCGACACGGCTCACACCGTGTTTGCCCAGTCACAGGATCGGTCGGGGTATGTGCGCGGAACGTTAGCCACCCGCAAGGGAATGGAGGCGCCAGTACCGCCCATGTATCCGCGAACCGAGCGCGGTATGGCCGCCATGGGCATGGGCGCGATGAGCATGGGCGCCATGGGCAAGGACGGCGATATGAACATGGACAGCGGCATGGACATGGGTGGCAAGATGGCGATGATGTCGGGCAGCAACGACAAAGCCCATGGCCAAATGATGATGAATGGCGCCGACTCGGGAATGAACAAGATGAGCTCGGACAAAGCAACGATGAATGAGGTCCCGACGGCGGGTCGGCCGATATCCCATGGCCCTGATAATCACGGTCCCGGGGCGGCCATGGTGGCTTCCAGCCCGCAATCGCGTCTGGATGACCCTGGTGTAGGCTTTGAAACAGCCAACCATCGGGTGCTGACTTATTCCCAGTTGCAGAGCATTGAGGGCTGGCCCGACAAGCGCCCGGCCGAACGCGAGGTGGAACTGCACCTTACCGGCAATATGGAACGTTACATGTGGTCGTTCGACGGCAAAAAGTTCTCTGAAGTCGATGGCCCGGTCAAGTTCTACCATGGCGAGCGCCTGCGATTGATCCTCGTCAACGACTCGATGATGGATCACCCCATTCACCTGCATGGCATGTGGATGGAACTGGAAACCGGTGCAGGTGAATATCGTCCACGCAAACACACGATTTCCGTCAAACCCGGCGAGCGTGTATCCGCGCTGATCACAGCGGATGCACCGGGTGACTGGGCTTTCCATTGCCACCTTCTGTACCACATGGACGCAGGCATGTTTCGTGTCGTGTCGGTCGTTTAACGGGATAGGGGATGAACATTATGATGAATCGCATCAAGTGGGTTGTGGGTGCCTCAGCCTTAACGCTTGCCTCGGGAGCCGGCGCCGCCGGTACTGGCGTTCAGGCCGAACCGGACTGGACGCTGCCGATACACGACAACCAGGTGTTTGGCCAGGTTCTGTTTGACCGGATGGAATACCAGCGTGACGGCGACAACGAATTGGCCCTGTGGGACGCCCAGGCCTGGATTGGTAAAGATCGCAATCGGCTCTGGGTCGAAACGGAAGGTGAGACTGATCTATCCAGCGACAGCGGCGACATCGAAAATTTTGATGTGCAGTACAGCTATCGCTTCGATCGCTTCTGGGATATACAGACAGGATTGGGTGCCCAGACAACGTTTGGCCCCAGCCCTAATAAGGAGCGCTATTCGGCCATTGTTGGATTGCAGGGACTTGCCCCCTACTGGTTTGAGGTAGACACAAATCTCCGAGTCACCGACGACGGTGACGTGTCATACGATCTTGAAGCCGAGTACGACTGGCTGCTGACCCAAAGGCTCATTTTGCAGGGCCGCGGCGAAACGCTCGTTGCCTTCAGCGATGTTGAGGAGTGGGGCGTCGGTAGTGGCATCAATAATGTGGGCCTGGGGCTCCGTCTGAGATACCACTTTTCGAGGGAGTTTGCGCCCTACGTGGGTGTTTCTTACACCCGCTTTCTGGGCAACACAGAGGACCTTCGTGAGCGCGAGGGGGAAGACGTCGAGTCCTCCAGCTTCGTGGCGGGCGTCCGGTGGTGGTTTTAGTACGATAATGCCCAGTAGAAAAGGCTAGCCCCTTTGCGTGGGTCAGCTAGCGTCCTCATTTGGAGGATTTCGTCAAAATCATTGCCGACCTTCCGCATGTTCGGCTCAATGACAAACGGCCGGACTAAGGCCCGGCCGTTGTATCAGATCATGAAATTACACGTTGATCAGTAACTGATATTGACCATAGCTACGACCTTATAGGTATCCTCCGGGTCATCTCCGTAGAAGTCTCCCATGAAACCGTAAGAACCGCGGAGGCTGATGTCATACACGCCGGCAAACTTTTTACCAAGCTGAGCAGCGACTTCAGTACCAAGGGTTGAGCCGTTGGCCTGAGCAGCAGCGCTGTCGGGCGCGTCGTCGGCAGCGCGGAAGTATCCTGTGCCGTACTTCAGGTAGTAGTCGTTGGAAAGTTCCTGATCACCCGAGACCATCAGCCCCATCAGACCATATCCCTGGTAAGCTGCGTCATAAACTGACTTGGCCCCCTGGGAACCATTGTTGTAGTAGTAGTCTGTTCCGAAGATTTGCAGATTGCTGCTATTCAGCTCCCAGCCTGACTGGTTTGCCGCGAAGCGATCTGCACCATTGCTGCTGTCATCAGCCGGAATGTAGATGCCGTGAATCTTGAGGCTTGCATTGTCCCAATGCCTCTGGGCATACAGATTCAACATGTACGTGTCGCCATCTGTTGCGTCAGAGTCACGCCCGGACGACTTTTTGTAAAGTACCGAGCCGCTATAGGCCATTTTGTTAAAGGTAAAATCGGCGTAGGCACCGAAATAGTTGTCATCCGTTCGAGCCGCCGTACCATTCAGAGCATCCGGACTGCTGTTGCTGATCTGAGCTCCGGTAAGGCCGTAGTGGAAAACCTCGCTGGGATGAACTTCGGCACTCAACATGTAGAAGTCCACGTCGTCCGCAGAATCTCTATCGTTTTCTTCCCACTTGAACCAGCCACCTGTCAGCGTGGCCATACCAACATTGCCCGCAAAGGAGACGCCATTCATGTCGTCGTTGGTAACAAGGCTCTCGTACTTGCCGAAGCCATACCCCTGGACGCCCGCTCGCACCTTCCAGTCGCTGTTCGGCACCTTCAGTTCAGCGTAGACATTTTTGGTCTCAACGCCAACGCCGTCGGCGCTGAGTTTGCCGCAATTGTCACCCTGGCAGCTTCCCTTCTCACCCCAGGGAGAATCGAGCTCACCGTACCAAACCAGGCTCACGTTATCGTTGAGGTCGCCGGTGATCTTTGCACGCAGGCGCTGGTCAACAAATGAACTGCTGTTCTCGTTGGTTTCATCCAGGCTTTCTGAGGTCGCCTGCAGGCGGTAATAACCGTTCACCGTGAAGGGGGAATCGCCTTTCTTGAGCTCTTCCACTTCAGCCGTCAGTTGATTTATTTCAACCTTCAGGTCTTCTACGGTTGGTGACGCACGCCCGACCGGCTCCGCGGCCAACGCCGGTGTTGCTACTAAAGCTATCGCCAGCGGAGCGCTTATTGATTTGAAGATTTTGCTCACCTGAAACTCCTTATTTTAATTTTCATATCGACAACGATTTATTGCCTCAATATGGATGTGCCAGTTAAACGGCACTTAATCTTGACGCACAAAGCTTGTAGTGGTCAACTGAAACGAACCTGAATTTTCAGCTAAATTTCATTTTCCCGATTTTCGTACTGACATCCCCACCCGTCAGACTGTCAGACCTGACGACGCATCAAAGAGGCTATTTCGCCCCCAGCGCCCATCTTGGAGAGGTGCTATGATTGTGAAGTGACCCCCTCCAGAACTGCACAGGGTATAGTGCAGCCATCAGCCCGCCTCATTCACGAGGGTGCTGATTGAGCGGTCTGAAGGTACTGACTGGTGGCATCGCTTATCAGGATCGGCTTCTTCAGCGCGAATAGCTGTTGAGTAATGCCAAAACGCTGAAATTTCCCCGCTTCCTTATAGCTCTTTGGAATCAATGGCGACCGTCCAAGCAGCCGTGATCGCCGCCCGCCGCTCCGGTCGCTCGCTTTCTGATGCTGTGGTGGTCTCGCAGAAGCGTCAGCTCAGTGCGGTCAGCTTCGGCAGCCCCTTCAGCAGCGTCGGCCACCACTTGTCGGCGGCGGCACCCAGATGAACGGTGATTCGCCGAGCGTGCAGCCTCAGCGTGGCGGTGACCTTCAGCACCTGCTCGCGCATCCGGCTGAGGCTCCAGCCTTGCCGGGTCTGCCGCTCCAGCAGGCAGCGCAGGCCATGCAGGACCTGGTAGGCGTAGAGGCTGAGCAGCAGGCTCACCTCGTTGCGTGCCATCACGTCCTGAACGGTGGAGGCGCCGCGATCGGTCGACGAGAGGTGCACGTCGAGCGCCGACTTCACCTCGCCCATGTGCGCCTCGGCGCTGCCGCGCTTGCGGTAGAGCGCCAGGACCTTCTCCGGCGGCCAGTCGAACTTGCCGAGGTTGGTGACCAGGAAGAAGGCATGCAGCAGCAGGTCATCGGGGCGTTCCTGCACCACCAGCACCACGCGACGCGGTGCCGACCAAGAGCCCGCTTGATACGCCAGATCGTGGCACCACTCGCGAGGCTGCTCGGGTGGCCGGCCGGGTGGCCGCTTCAGGTGCGGTGCCGCCAGTTTCTGCAGGCCGGAGTGACTGCGCAGTCGGCCCAGGTACTCGATGTC
>NZ_JBANSN010000057.1:0-9183 GCF_037070215.1 Vreelandella arctica
ACCCCAAGCATTCGCACTTGGCTCGCTATGGGGCTGGATGCCCTGTGGGCTAATCTATTCGATGCTGGCCTGGAGTCTTGCTGTAGCCGAGCCATTGCGTGCCGCCGCGATGATGGGGGCCCTTTGGGCTCGGCACCTTGCCTGCCGTCCTAGCGACCGGAGTGGCAGCGCGCCGTGTCTCAATATGGATACGTAGCCCCGCGACTCGTACGCTAGCAGCGCTGCTGATTATTACGTTTGCCGTCTGGCAACTCTGGCATCTGCAATCCATGATAGGGATGATGGATTCATTTCAGACCCTAATGCGACCACCTATCGCCCTGTGCTGGCAATTTTTGCCACTGCGTTACTCATCGATTTTTCTGCCAGTTGGGAGGTTCAGTGCATAATATTCACTGCACGCGTGCTAGAGTATGCCGTAGCCACAGCGATCATACCCCCGGGTCTGCAAAAGCTGCAGGGCGTAGCGAGCTTTAGCGCCATGTTTCTCAACTATGACCTGCACGCCCAGCGCCAAGTCCCCTTCAGTTACGTTTACCTTCACGCCTAGATACTTCCGAAGCTACTAATTGCTGGCCGATACGCTTATCTGGCTGGCTGCGCCACTGGCGCTATTCGTTGGCACCGTGTGACAGGTTCTGTCTTTAAAGCGATATACCTCGATAAACGTGAGCTCAAGTGCGCCTGTGTCGGCAACAGTAATACCCATTAAGCTTTGTATCGCTCACCGAAAACCTAATGATGATGGGAATGAGGCTATGGATACCGCTTGGGTAATTATCGCCTACTTTTTGCGAGGCGCTTGATCAGGATCATATTTCCCTCCGATGCTGTTCAGGTTGCGTTCAGACAAATCATCCATGCTGTTATTGGGGTTATTTATTTGATTTTTCCCAAACCAACGGCCTTAACTGCTGTTGGCTCTTTGGGCGAGTTACTGAGGTGATTATGAGTAACAGTACAAGTAGTCGTTTGCTGATGTTGTGGGTGCCACTTGCTGGGTTTGTCATTTGGGCGGGATACCTGATTGGAACCGAGCACCGTCTCCACCTATTTCAGTTCTTACCTTTCCTCTTTTTGGCAGCATGCCCACTGATGCATATTTTCATGCATAAACACCACGGCGGTCATAAGGACAAAATAGACAAGGACTGAACCACTCTATATATACATGTACGCGCCTGGGAGAAAGACCATGAAAACGACACAACAAGAGCACCGCTTGGGTGTTTCCAAAAACACACTGGTGACTCGGAATTTAAAAATCAAGCCTAGTAAATCCAAACGCATTGAAGAAGCGCTGTCAGATATCGACCGACTCTATGGAATGGATAAGGTGGTCTACAACGAGAAAAACCGAAATATCAGCCTTGCTTACGATGCGCTGAGGCTCTGCATCGATGACGTTGAAAAAATTCTCAAGCTCCATGACATACAGGTCAGCGCTGATCGGTGGAACCGCTTTAAGAAGGAGTATTACCGTTTCGTCGATCAGAACGTTAAAGACAACGCTAAACAGGAACCTTGGAGCTGTCATTAATAGTCATAACGGCTACATGACACAACCAGGAGCAAGACTAGCTAGTTTAGGGTAAGAGCTGCTTGCCTGTGGCCTCGCAAAATCAGACCTTCCGTTAGTCATTTGCCATGTGGCTGCACATAGGTTCTATATTTAATTTATATAGCATCAAAAAACACCGCACAGGAGTCCTCGGCAGTTATTGCTGCTGTGGTTGCCGTTAATACAAGGAGTCGCTTTCATGGTTGGGCAGGATAGAACGCCACAATATAAAGAAAACAGTCTTTCGTTGGTCGGTGCCGTTGCATTAGGCACCGGCGTGATGATTGGGGCCGGTATTTTTGCGCTAACCGGCCAAATGGCCGAAATGACTGGTCGGCTATTTCCTCTAGCCTTTCTGGCCGCTGCCGTCATTGTCTCTTTCAGCGCTTATTCTTACGTTAAAATGTCCAATACCTTCCCATCAGCAGGTGGGATTGGCATGTATTTACAGAAAGCGTATGGCCCGACGCTTCCCACCGCCTTTCATGCCCTCCTGATGTATTTTTCCATGGTGATCGCACAGAGTTTTTTGGCGAGAACGTTTGGTTCCTACACGCTTGAGTTGTTTGACCTGGGGGATCGTTCACTATTTGTGCCCCTACTCGGGGTTGGTTTACTGCTAATAGCCTTTTTGATCAATTTATCCGCCAACCGCTTGATCGAGACCGTCGCCTCGGTGCTCGGATTTATCAAAATAGGTGGCATTATAGTGTTTGGTATTGTCGGCGTGTTTATTGCCGACTCCATCGAAATGGGTGCTGGCAACGATGCACCTACGCCTACGATAACGGGCTTTTTAGGTGCTACGGCGCTCGGCATACTGGCATTTAAAGGCTTCACGACGATTACCAATAGTGGTTCGGAGCTTAAAGATCCTAAGCGGAATCTTGGCAAAGCTATCACGATCTCGATTGCGCTATGCGTGGTGATCTATGCCCTTGTCGGTTTTGCCGTTGCCAGCAACCTATCTTTGCCTGAAATTATCGAAACCCAAGACTACTCCCTGGCCGCCGCTGCCCGTCCCGCACTGGGTGAAGCGGCAGTTGCGTTTACCGTCATTCTCGCCATGTTGGCAACGGCGGGCGGTATCATCGCCAGCGTCTTTGCCGTTTCACGCATGCTCGCCATGCTGACAGAAATGAAGCTGGTTCCTCACCGCCATTTCCACATGCCCGGCAGTGTACAAAAGCATACACTGGTGTACACCATCGTATTTGGCTTAGTGCTCACCGCTTTTTTTGACCTGAGCCGCATCGCAGCATTAGGCATCATTTTCTACCTGATCATGGATATGGCCATCCACTGGGGTGTGCTTCGTCATCTCAAGGACAGAGTGGGGGCTAATCCTGTTATTCCTAGCATTGCCATACTACTAGATGCTGTCGTGTTAATCGGCTTTTTATGGGTAAAAGCCATCTCGGACCCCATGGTGCTCATCGTTGCTGGCGTAGTAATGGCTACTCTTTTACTCGGCGAATGGATTTTCCTATCCAAACGCGACGCTTCAAACGATAGCGAGCACTCTCACACTCATTAACGTTAATAGCGTTATAGGAGGTACCAAATGGACGTTAGAACCTTTGGTGAATTGATCGATTGGACCCGTCAGTTACACGAGCATCTTGCAGCTTGCCTTGCTCATTGCGCCGATATACACGAAGAAGAGCGCGCTCGCATGTTGCTCAATTACTTAGCTGCACAGGAAGCGGAAATGCAGCGCGTTGTGGCGCGCTTTGAACAGACTGCTGACGCGAAAGCATTAAAAACCTACGTTTATGACAATTTGGAGCATAAACCTATCCGTACGCATCGTACCTGCGATGCGCCCTATTCCACGCTAAGTGTTGACGACATTTGCCGAGAGGTTTTTGATTTCCATGAACAAACGATAAACCTTTATCGAACCCTCGTTGGCAAAGCGGAAATTCCTGAGGCTAAAGAGCTCTTAGATTCCCTTTTAGCACTTGAAGAGCACGAAGCCATGCGCCTTGTTCGCCAAACGGGGAGAATGAACGATGTCTGAAGACCATAACGAGACAAAGGTGAAAGACCCTGTTTGTGGCATGGACGTTGATCCCCATACCTCCCGCCACCGTGCCGATCACGCGGGTAAGACTTGGTACTTCTGCTCAGAAAAGTGTCAGGAAAAGTTTATTGCCAAGCCTGATGCGTATCTTGAGCCAAGCAAACAGTCACAAGCGTCAGTACCCTCGGGGTCTATTTATACTTGCCCGATGCACCCAGAAGTTCGACGAGAAGGCCCAGGCGACTGTCCAATCTGTGGCATGGCGCTGGAACCTGAGACCGTCTCTGCTGACACCGGCCCTTCGGACGAACTCAAGGACATGACCAGGCGTTTCTGGATCGGCCTAGTACTGACCCTCCCCGTGTTTGCCCTAGAAATGGGTGGCCACGTGTTTGGCCTTATGCATTTTATTTCCCAGCAAACCTCTAACTGGATTCAACTGCTGCTGGCAACGCCGGTAGTCGTCTGGGCAGGTTGGCCATTCTTTGTACGCGGATGGCGTTCGCTAGTGCATCGCAGCCTTAATATGTTCACGCTAATCGCGATCGGTACCGGCACCGCGTTGCTCTACAGTTTGCTGGCCACCCTCACACCGGGCATCTTTCCCGACGCCTTCCGTCAAGCCGATGGTTCGGTGGCCGTTTATTTCGAAGCAGCGGCAGTGATTGTCGTTTTAGTTTTACTGGGACAAGTATTAGAGCTACGCGCTCGTGAAAAAACCTCTGGCGCTATTCGTGCTCTGCTCGACTTGGCGCCTGCTACCGCTCGACGCCTTGATGATCAGGGCAATGAGGAAGATATCTCTCTTGACCAGGTTCAGGTAGGGGATCGTCTCCGGGTGCGCCCCGGCGATAAGGTGCCATTAGATGGCGAAGTGATGGAAGGTCGCTCCAACGTTGACGAATCCATGGTTACCGGTGAACCACTAGCGGTGAAAAAGGAAGTCGGCGATGGCGTCATTGGCGGCAGCATCAATGGTCAAGGATCCTTTGTCATGCGCGCTGACAAGGTGGGCCAGGACACGATGCTGTCGCAGATTGTGCAAATGGTCGCCAGCGCCCAGCGCAGCCGCGCACCCATTCAAGGGCTTGCCGACAAAGTCGCCAGCATCTTTGTACCCGTCGTTATTCTCATTGCTGTTGTGGCTTTCATCGCCTGGTCATTGTGGGGCCCTACCCCGCCGATGGCGTTTGGCCTTATTGCGGCGGTTAGTGTTCTGATCATTGCCTGCCCGTGCGCGCTAGGTCTTGCTACCCCCATGTCAATTATGGTCGGTGTAGGGCGCGGTGCCCAGTTAGGCGTGTTGATTCGCGATGCCGAAGCTCTTGAACGTCTAGAGAAGGTCGACACCGTCGTCGTCGACAAAACCGGCACGCTTACCGAAGGCAAACCACGAGTGACCGAGTTGATTCTCACTGAAGGCATTGCTGAATCGGAGCTTTTGCGCTTGGCAGCTAGTCTTGAGCGAGGCAGCGAGCACCCCTTGGCCCATGCAATAGTCGAAAAGGCTAAAGAGGCAGAGGTAAAATTAACAGAAGCGTTGGACTTCGAGGCTCCCAATGGCATGGGCGTTATAGGCCAGATAGATGGCAAGCGTATTGCCCTGGGCAACCGGCTATTGATGGAAAGCGAGGGCGTTAACACCCAGTCTCAAGACACACATGCCGATCAATTGCGCAGCGACGGTGCTACTGTCATCTTTGCGAGCATCGACGGGAATTTAGCTGGGCTGCTCGCCATTGCCGATCCGGTCAAGGAAACCACCGAAGAAGCCATTCGTTCACTCCAGGCTGACGGCATTCGAGTGGTGATGCTGACAGGCGATAATCGCACCTCCGCCAACGCTGTGGCACGTCGGCTAGGCATTGATGAGGTCGAAGCTGAAGTGCTTCCAGAGGATAAAGGCCGAGTGATTCAGCGTCTCCGTGATGAAGGGCGCATTGTTGTCATGGCCGGCGACGGCGTGAACGATGCACCTGCGCTGGCTACAGCGGATGTCGGCATTGCCATGGGAACCGGCACCGATGTGGCGATAGAAAGCGCTGGGGTTACTCTACTGCGAGGAGATCTTACCGGTATTGCCACGGCGCATAAGCTCTCAAAAGCCACCATGCGTAATATTCGCCAAAATCTCTTTTTTGCCTTTGCTTACAACGCGGCAGGCATCCCCATTGCCGCAGGGATTTTGTACCCCTTCACAGGTATGCTGTTATCACCGATTATCGCGGCGGCGGCGATGTCACTCTCTTCAGTGAGCGTGATTGGCAATGCTTTACGACTTAGGATGATTGCTATTAAGTAACAATATCTACTCGAAGATAAATCTGAATCGCCCCGGGTCTTCTAGACACCCGTCAGGCTCTGGAAATACCGCCGTTCGTACTCAACGGGTGACACGTCATCACTCGTGCCGTGGCGGCGTCTTGGGTTGTAGAACATTTCAATGTAATCGAACACATCGCTTTTAGCAGCCTCTCGGGTTGGATAGATACGCTGCTTGATTCGCTCTCGCTTGAGGAGCTGGAAGAAGCTTTCAGCAACAGCATTGTCGTGACAGTTGCCCCGGCGGCTCATGCTGCCCTCCAGATGATTGGCCTTCAAAAAACTTTGCCAATCCGAGCTGCTGAACTGACTACCCTATCCGAATGAATCATGACGGGCTTTTGGGGCTTCCTCCGCCAGACGGCGGACAGCAAGGCATCCAGTGCCAGATCTGTCGTCATGCGAGGCTTCATTGACCATCCCACCACCTGCCGAGAGAACAGGTCGATCACCACCGACAAGTAGAGCCAGCCCTCGTAAGTGCGGATGTAAGTGATGTCGGTGACCCATGCAACGTTGGGTGCCGTTACGTCAAACTGACGATTCAGGTGGTTAGGTGATACTACCGCTGGCTTGCCGCCATAGCGGCCCGGCCGTCGCCGATAACCGGTTTGTGAACGTAGTCCTTCCTCACGCATCAGACGGGCCACTCGATGCTTGCCACAGACTTCACCGATCTCTCGCAGGTCCTGGTGAATCTTGCGATAACCGTATACACCGCCACTCTCAAGCCAGGCGTGCTTGATCAGCCCCAGTAGGCGCTGGTCGTCTCGTGCCCGGTCAGACATGGCGTTACGGCACCAGGCATAATAACCGCTGGGGTGCACGTCCATCATGCTACACAACCGGCGCACCGGATACTGATTCGCATGGTCCTGAATGAACGCGTACCTCAGTCGGACTCCCTGGCGAAGTACGCGGTGGCCTTTTTTAGTATATCTCGCTCTTCTGATACACGTTTCAGCTCCGCCTTTAATCGCCGATTCTCAGCTTGAAGGTCATCGTCCTGCTGGCGTTGTTCTGCAGGCTTGGTATAGCGCTTGAGCCACTGGTACAAACTATGGCCGGACACGCCCAACCGAGCTGCGACCTCGGCGACGGGATGGCCCCGTTCTGTGACTTGCTTGACGGCTTCGATCTTGAATTCTTCGGTATATCGTTGACGGCTCATGAGTCCTCCTAACTGCCTTCAGTATAAGGCCTGGAGGTGTCTACGGAACCCGGGGCGATTCATAGGCGAGCACAAGCGAGGTAGGTTGCTCGGTAATAATAGTTTTCAGGAGATCGATGGCCTGGCGAACGCGCTCGGGCAGAGAGGTAGAAGCAGGCTCGAATGAAGCCGGCATAGCGGTGTCGGTGTCGAGGTTGATCGCTAGGTTCATGGTATGTCTCAAGGTCGTGTAGCTGATGACCTTTATAATAATGTGCAATGCACACTTTTTCAAGCTAAACGCACACTTTTATAGCTTCTGTTAATCAGCCTGAGCGAGCAATAAACAGCCTTAAAAGCGAGACTGCATGGGGTATTGATTGTTATTACAGAAGACTTACAAACATTGCAGTCGTGTGCATTGCACATTAAACTATCAGCAGTACCTATTAAATTGGAGGCCACATGGCGAACCTCAGGGCATCAACCGTGCAGATCGAGACGATCAAGGAGCATCCTGAGATCCAGCGTCTTATTCGCGACAATGAGTGCATAGCTCAGCTGGAGCCTTGGTCTGTCATGGAGATTCACCAAGCAGTCGATGGGCTGGTAGGCATCGACCTCGACCTACGAGACTCCACGCTGTTTGGCGACTTGTTGGCGCACTTCAACCAGGACAGCTCCCCTGCTCTTCCTGAAGCGCACACACAGGAGAGAGCCAGGGATCGCGCTAGGCGCTGCTGGGGCCTTGAAGCGTAGTCTCCACCTTAGATGCGCTGTAAGGCGCCATATATGAACGAACGTTGCTGGTAGGCACCAGTAGCGATATATAGAGAGATATTAATGAGCACTTCCGAGAAACCGACGAATGAAGCTCTCCGTCAGCTTATGGAGCGGCATGGCTTGAACCAGAATCATGTGGCCACCCTGACTGGGTATAGCGTGGAGACGGTGAAGGGTTGGTTCGCCTCGCCTGACTCTACCCGCTACCGCGCAGTTCGCAAGCCGGTATTGGAATCGGTGCGCCGCGCTATTGAGCTAGGCGAGCACTACAAGCTGGACGGGATAAAGATTCCCAAGACGAAAGGCTGAGACCGATAGAAATGGCACTGAATGATACGAGCCCGGAAGAGACGATAGTTACAAGTAACCAACCAGTACAGATTGACCTCGAATACACGGCCGATCGTAAAAGCGTTATGCGTTTGGTGGCGCTCATTGGCCAGGATGGCCGACTGTGGTCAGACGAGATGTATGGCTATGCTAAAGAGCGCGCAGACGAGAAAGAGCGGCTGACACTCTACCCTTTCGTGCTAATAGACATGACAGGGGAACATCGATGGTTTCAGGCTGAGTGGGGTAACGATGATCCGACAGCAACTATTATCGACTTCAAGGGCAGGCCCTTGGCAGTAGATGACGAGGTAGAGCGTGTCGACACATTTCAGGGCCAGGATGAGCGCTCTGTGTATTCAATCACCTCGATCCGCCCTTGGCGGGGGATAGCGGGATGGCCAAATGAAAACTGATAGAGGTTCCTTATGCCCAACAGCTTGAGAAATGGTTTATCGAAAAGCGCGATGCAAGCTCTTGTCATCAATGCTTGTATCGATAGATTAGAGGATTTTCGTAAATACACTGATGAGCTGGACAGCAAATTCCATAGTGATAAACAAGCGCTTATCAATTCCTATGATTTGCCGCGTGAAAACTTCGGTCGAGATGAGTATGAATATCAGGAGATAATGGAATTTCTTTCTGATGATGTTTCGCAAATAGAAAACGTATTCGTTGGGACATTCAGAAGGTCCACCGTAGTTTCCTTATATTCTTTCCTTGAAAAGCAAATGGTCATGCTTTGCAAAAGGTTGAAGAAAAAAGATAATCTCCCGATCTCACTGGCAGACCTGCAGAAGAGTGGAGTGGAAGGCTCGAGGATTTATCTCTCGAAAATTGCAGGACTAGATTTTCAGTCCAATGGCATGAACGGCTATTGGGTGGATTGATCTTACCCAGCAAGAGTGGACACTGGTTTAAGCGATCATTCGGGCTTCAAATACCTCTGGGCTGATCATCCCAATGGCACTGTGCCGCCGTTGTTTGTTGTAGTCTAGTTCAACGTAC
>NZ_JBANSN010000058.1:0-9154 GCF_037070215.1 Vreelandella arctica
TCCCGAGGCGACCCGCTCCCAGGCCGATGGGGACTAACGGAGCAATGAAGTCGGTCAGTTGAATAAAAGCCAGTTGATGTTTGCGAGCAAACAGCCAGGCAGCCACTAACACACCGGCAAGGCCGCCATGAAAGCTCATGCCTCCTTCCCAGATTTTTAGTAACCAAAGGGGGTTGGCTTGCAGTTGTTCGAGCCCGTAAAACAGCGCATAGCCAAGGCGGCCGCCAACGATGATGCCGATGGCGGCGTAGAAGATCAGGTCGCCCATATCATCGTGGCTTAGGCCGAGTCGATGGGCGCGACGCCGACCCAACCACCAAGCGGCGACTAGCCCGATGACATACATTAAGCCATACCAGTGGATCTGAAGAGGGCCTATGGCGATGGCGATCGGATCAATTTGAGGGTATTGCAGCATATATCTTCCTTAATCAATCGTTACTGTTGGAGTCATCAACAAAAATTATTGCGTCTTAAGAGCCGTTTTATCGTTTCCACTTCTCGACTTCCTGGATGACTCGCTCAACATCTTCAGAAGTTATGTAACCTGTATGTTTGTAACGAATAGTGCCCTCGGTATCGACCAGATAGCTTTCGGGTGCGCCATAAACACCTAGCTCAAAACCTAGGTTACCCTCTGGATCAAAAATATTGACTTCAAAAGGATTCCCAAACTCGTCAAGAAACTCGAGTCCCTTTGCCTGGGTATCCTTGTAGTTGATGCCAACCAAGCGGACGCCTCGCGCGGCTAAGTCCAATAACTGCGGCATTTCATGCTTGCAAGTGGGGCACCACTCTCCCAAAACATTGACCAATGTCACCTTATCTTTAAAAAGAGATTCATCAACGACCCTTGAGGGGTCTTCCAGCGTCGTCAGGTTGAAGGCCGGAAACGGCTGAGCTAACAAGGGGGAATCTCTGGCGCTAGGATCCATTGATAAGCCCTGATAAAAGAAAAAGCTCAAACCAAAAAAGCCCAATAGGGGTAAAAATAGCAATGTCCGAGATTTCACGTATACGTCTCACAGGTAGTAGCGGGTAAGTGCCTGCTGAGCATTGTTAGTGCTTACGGAAGTTGATTTGGAGCACTAGGTTGCATCGGTCATGGCTTCCGAGCCCATAGGCGTTTCGCCAGCAGCGGCAGCAATGTGATGCCACTGATGAGGACCAGCGCGATCGTGAGACCACGGGAGTCGGCGGTAATTAGCACTTCGCCGAACTTGACGATCAGATACGCCGTGGGGATTACGCCGGCCAATGTGGCGATCAAAAAGCGCCAGAAGGACAGGGGTGTAATACCTGCCGCGTAGCTGATGGCATCAAACGAAATGAAGGGCACCAATCGGGATGCAAAAACGATGAGCATCAAGCCGGTTTGAGAGCGTTCCTTCCCCAGCCAGTTAAGGATGGGACGCGTACGCGTCCAGCGTTGCATTACCTCATAGCCGAGCAAACGAGCAATGCAGAAAGCGAGCAGAGCGCCGGCTTCGGCACCGATAACGACATAGGCCGTTCCCCAAACTGGGCCGTAGATCGCACCGGCCACCATGGCAATCGGACCACTGGGGATCGGGCTCATGACAATGGCCGTAATCATCATAAAGATGATGGCCAATGGCCCCCAGACGCCCAACCCATCAACCCATTCACGCAAGGCCTGCTTATCGGTCAAGACCGACAAGGCGCCGGTCTCCATCAGGATCCAATAGAGGGACGCCAAGCCCATCAGTAGAGAGAGCCCCAAAAAGAGCTTTTGCTTTACACTAAGCTTGGTTGCCATGTCCATCTCAGTTGTGGGGAGCAGGGAGACATGTCATCTCAGCCCTGTACCGTGATGGAGTATCATTCAACACCCAATATTTCGCGAAGCTGGTCGGTCGACACTGCACCATTGATACGCTGTACTTTCCCGGCTTCATCACGGTAGTAGCTGGTCGGCGTCCCTGTAGCACCGGCCTCGCGCATGATCTGGGCATGCTTTCTGAGCAGCGCTTGACTCTCCTCCGACGGCTCCACCGGTTTTATGCCGCCATTGCGAAATTCCAATTCATGGGTTTCGAGAGCGCTAGCCGGATTGTCGGCTTCAAGGATTGCGGCAGCTTTGCGAAGACTGTCCTCTGATAGCACGCCGACCAGCACGTGACGAAGCTGTAGTACGCCTTGCTCGATTAGCGGGCGTGAATTCTTCCAGAGTGCGTTGCAGTAGGGGCAGTTGGGGTCTGTTAGTGTGTAAACAATATGCGATGCATCATCATTCCCCTCCGAGATAAAACGAGTGTTTTCAAACGCACTCCAGGCAGCTTCCAGCATGGGTTCCAGCACCAGAGCCTGAAGCTGGCTTTCCATGACGGCATTGCCCTGGGGGTCGATTAACGTACCAATGACGGCATAGTCGGAAGAGGAAGAAATATAAGCCGCCATAGGCTCATTACCATAAGACAAGGCATAGCCTTGGAGGTCGTCAGGCGCTTCGAAGATGCCATGGAAGGTGAACCCTTGATCCACCAACACGGTAATCGTCTTGGGCAAGGGAGACTCAGTATTAGCGGCAATGCCGGCCTGATGACTCTCATTGGCATCGGTTCCTGCTTCCTGCGCCAACGCAGGCAACGTAATAAGACCTAACAGACCTGCAGCGGCTAGGTAATAAGTAGAATGTAGGATATGCCTCATGAATGCTCTCTTTATCAATTACTGTTTTTCCAAGGGATTAGGTCGATCACATTTACTGGCTGGTTTTAGTGCTTCTTATTAAAAAACAGGTACTTGATAAGCGCAGCAACACCAAGCCCCAGTGCAATAATCAACAAGATCGCTATTAGGCCCATCCCCGCCATACCCCACATGCAACTATCACTTCCCATCATTTTGAATTCCTCTTTAACACTACGGTGTTTGGTTTAGGCGCGATGAACAGCCTCGTTTGGCCGTGGTGTGGCATTGCCGGGAACTGGCGTGAAACGGCGTAGCCGCAACGAGTTAGTCAGTACAAAGACACTGGAAACACTCATGGCAGCCGCCGCCAGCATGGGGCTGAGCAATACGCCGATGAACGGATAGAGCACGCCCGCCGCGACGGGGATCAACGCTACGTTGTAGCCATAGGCCCAAACGAAATTGCCGATAATGGTCCGGTGGGTACGCTTGGAGAGCGCCGTGGCATTGACGATGCCTCGCAAATCGCCACTCATCAGCACCACATCGCCGGACTCGATGGCAATATCGGTGCCAGTGCCGATCGCAATGCCCACGTCGGCCTGGGCCAAAGCGGGCGCATCATTGATCCCGTCCCCCACAAAAGCGACGCGCTTGCCCTCCGCCTGGAGACGCCGGATCTCTGCCGCTTTCTGGTCGGGCAGTACCTCAGCGAGAATCTGCTGGATGCCAACCTGTCGGGCGATAGCATCGGCAGTGGCACGGTTATCGCCGGTGAGCATGGCCACTTCCAGCCCTTGCGCTTTGAGTGCTGCGATGGCCTCGGCAGAGCCCTCCTTAAGTGGATCCGCCACCGCGATGACTGCAGCAAGCTGGCCGTCTACCGCGGCATAGAGCGGGCTCTTGGCGTTCTCGGCAAACACCTTGGCGCGTGTTTCTGCCTGGCCGAGCTCGATTTCCAGCCGAAGCATGTAACGATCAGCTCCCACATGTACCAAGTGGCCGTCGACCTCGGCTTCAATGCCGTAGCCAGGCTCGGCACTAAAGCGACTGACCGAGGGTAATTCCAGCCCGCGGGCCTTGGCGCCCTGTACAATAGCCTCGGCGATGGGGTGCTCGCTTTGAGCTTCCACCGCCGCGACCAGTCGCAGCACCTCGTTCTCATGGCCGTTGATCGCTTCGAAGTCGGTCAGCTCGGGGCGCCCCTGGGTCAAAGTGCCGGTCTTGTCCAGCACCACCGTATTCATTTTGGCCAGCGTCTCAAGCGCCGCCCCTTTACGAAATAGCACTCCCATCTCGGCCCCTTTCCCGGTACTGACCATGATGGCCGTTGGGGTGGCTAGGCCCATCGCACAGGGGCAGGCAATTAGCAGTACGCTAACGGTAGTGACGAAAGCAAACGACAAAGACGGCGCCGGTCCGAAAACGAACCAGAGTGCAAAGGTCATCGCGGCGATCGCGATGACCACGGGTACAAATACACCGGCAACCTTGTCGGCCAACTGCTGGATGGGGGGCTTCTCCGCCTGGGCCGTTTCCACCATCTTGACGATCTGTGAAAGCACGGTGTCGGCACCGACTCGCGTGGCCCGAAAGGTAAGTGCACCGTTCTTGTTGATAGTGCCACCGACGACTTCGGAATCCTTCTTTTTGACGACCGGCACTGGTTCACCGCTGATCATCGACTCATCAATGTAGGAGTGACCTTCCTCAACGATGCCATCGACTGGAACACGCTCCCCTGGGCGAACCAAAATACGATCGCCTGTGACGACGGCGTCGATAGGCAGCTCGACGGTTTCATCCTCACGGATGACGCGGGCAGTTTTCGCCTGTAATTGCAGAAGCTTCTTGATCGCCTCGGAGGTGCGGCCCTTGGCAACGTGTTCAAAATAGCGACCGAGCAGAATTAGCGTCACGATCACCGCCGCCGCTTCGAAATAGCTCACGGCGGTTCCGACGGGGAAGAGTCCGGGCACCAGCAGGGCGGCGACCGAATAGAAATAGGCAGCGCTCGAGCCGATCATGACGAGGCTGTTCATGCCCGGATTAAGATGCCGGAGTTCGGCGTAGCCAGCACGATAAAAGCGTGCGCCGGCATAGAACTGCACCGGTGTGGCCAACAACCACTCGATGCCCATCCAGCCGCGATGCGGCATTAGACTCGTTAAAAGCGTGTCAAAAGCGGGAATCATTTTCCCCATGGCGATGATGACCACCGGAATCGTAAATATTGCCGCGAGCACGACGCGGCGGCGAAGCTCGGCTCTCTCCTGGTCCTCGCTGTCCGTTGGTGGCGGCGTATCGGTATCCTGAGGTTCATAGCCTGCCTCGCGGATGGCATGCTGAATACGCGTTAACGAAACGGCTCCCGGCAGGAAACGAACGAAGGCCTTCTGGGTAGCAAGGTTAACACTCACTTCCACCATGCCGGGCAGCTTCGTTAGCGTTCGCTCTATCCGAGAGACACAAGAACCGCAACTCATGCCGGTGACGGGAATCTCGAGACTTTCCACTACCGGTTGATAGCCCGCTGTTTCAATGGCGTCGAGTAGGCTAGTGGTCGTGGTACCTGCTTCGACCTGGATAGCCGCCTTCTGGGTGGCGAGGTTCACTTGAGCGTTGATCACGCCTGGCTGCTGGCTGAGTGCACGTTCCACACGTCCAACACAGGAAGCACAGGACATACCACGAATCTCGATATCGACGTTTTGCGCCATAATGAAGATCTCCTGTTAATTTATCGACGACCCGATATGCAAGCTTGATTCCCATGTTTGCTGTCGAGAAAATGCTCGATCATTCAGCCTGCTCTGCGATAGCTTCAACAATCGGGCAGCCTTCCTGCATAGGCCCTTCGCCTGCACATTCGTCCAGTGTTTTCGATAATACGGCTTCAATTCGCGAGAGGTGTTTGATCTGCTCGCGCACCTTGTGCAGCTTCTCCCCGGCGATGCGCTTAGCTTGCGCCCGGTCGCCATTAGCATCCTGAAGCATTAACAGCTCCCGAATCTCTTGCAGCGTGAAGCCCCACTGCTTGGCATGGACGATGAACTGTAACCGATCCACAGCTTCCAGTGGGTAACGCCGATAGTTGGCATCGGTCCTCCTCGGAGGAGGCATAAGTTTCTCTTTTTCGTAGAATCGAATCGCCTGGCTAGCGACCCCGCTTCGTTCGGCAAGCTCGCCGATACTTAGTGTTTGCATAGCGTTACCTCACGATATTATTAATCTAAGCTTCTGGCAGCCTGACTCAACGAATCTATCGGTCGGGGCTCCTATTGCTCCGGTTGGCGCACGACCCTAGGTTTTGTACGAAAAGTTGGCTCGCAAGCAACGGTCGATGCACGCCACGCATACCATCGCCTTAAAGCTACTTGCCAGCTTTTCATAGCGTGTGGCGATGCGGCGACATTCTTTAAGCCAGCCAAAGCAGCGTTCTATCGCATTCCGTTGACGATATTTGGGTTTATCGAACCGTCTGGGTAGACCAGGCCGGATTCTTCGGTGCATGTTGCGCTGAGCAATCACGGGTTTCATGCCGTGCCTGTCGCAGTAATGACGCAGCTCATCGCTGTCATATCCTTTATCAGCCACCATATAGCGACTACGTTTGCGAGGGCGCCCGACGCTACCTGGTAGATGAACTCTCTCCAATGTCGGAATGAAGTGCCGAGAATCTGCCTCTTGACCAGGGGACAGCGTGAACGCCAGTGGCCAGCCATGGCGATCACAAACCAAATGAATTTTGGTGGTTAAACCGCCGCGACTGCGGCCAAGTGCATGGTCTAGCGGTTCTTTCGAGCCCCCTTTTTACCGCCTCCAGCGGCAGCGCGTGTGGCCCGCACGGAAGTGGCGTCGATCATCCACGTGTCCAAGTCCATAAGCCCATCTTCACGTAATTTGAGCTGCAAGCGAGAAAGTACCGCTTCAAAGGTGCCGTCATCACGCCACTTGCGGAACCGGTCATACACCGTCGACCAAGGACCATATCGCTCGGGTAAATCACGCCATTTGGCGCCAGAGCACAGCACCCAGAAGATACCATTGAGCATTTTTCGGTCATCCCGTCTGGGCCTGCCCATGGTTTGAGGGGGCGACACGATATCTTCAATCTGTGCCCAGCCGTCATCAGAGATCTCGTAACGTCCGACCATTTTTTTCCCCTATGCTGCTTTTGCATAGGTAAAATTAGCAGATAAGGCTTTTCGTACAAAACCTAAGGTAGGGCGTCTTGGTGTTCCAGCCTTCGGGAAAGTGTTGCCTAGCGTCATCATTCGATAGCGATGGCGAGATGATGACATCGTCACCGTTTTGCCAGTCAACGGGGGTGGCCACTTTGTGCTTGTCAGTTAGCTGAAGCGAATCGAGAACCCGCAGTATCTCGTCGACATTACGTCCTGTGCTGGGTGGATACGTCAAAGTGAGACGAATTTTCTTGTCAGAATCGATGATGAAGACCGTGCGCACCGTAAGTTTGGGGTCGGCTTTGGGATGGATCATTCCATAAAGCTTCGCTACCACCTGATCTTCGTCAGCCAGCAAGGGGTAGTTCAGGGCCGTGCCCTGAGTCTGTTCAATATCCCCCACCCAGTCGTGGTGAGAGCTGAGGGGATCCACCGAAACCCCAACCAGTTTGGCACCCCGCTGGGTGAATTCGTTCTTTCGCTTGGCAAACGCGCCCAGTTCTGTGGTGCATACTGGCGTAAAATCAGCGGGGTGCGAGAACAGCACCGCCCAGCTGTCGTCAAGCCATTGGTGAAAGTTGACCGTGCCTTGCGTGGATTCGATCGTGAAGTTTGGTGCTGTCTCGCCCAGTTGTAGCGCCATGGAAATGTCCTCATGTCATTCATTGAGTAGCCACCATAACTTTGAAGTCAACTTTAAGGTCAAGCTTGATGTGTAATATTTGCAATTCGATAGGAGACAAATAATTTGTCAATAAAGGTTGACCTTAAAGCAGCTGTAAGCCTTAAAATTCTTACGGCGTTAAAATGGATATGATAGGAGGTAGCACCATGGGATTGGTTCAATACCCTTGTTGGCCGTCTCCATAACTTAAGTTGCGATAACACATTGGAATCTCTCTCTTCCATCGGCTTGGTCGGCGCCTTTATCGGCGGATTGGTCTCCTTCTTCTCGCCCTGCACGCTGCCCCTGTTACCGGCCTACCTGTCGGTGGTCACAGGCGGTAGTGCCGGTAAAGCCGACAGGCGGTTAGAGGCATTGACCCTCAGTGCCTTCTTCGTCTTCGGCTTCAGCATCGTGTTCATCCTACTCGGGCTCGGCGCCAGTAGTATCGGGCAACTGATGCGAGGGTATCGCCAAGAATTCAACTGGGTTGCCGGCTCGGCGGTGATCGTGCTGGGCCTCTTTATGACCGGCGTGTTCCGATTGCCGCTATTCCAGCGTACCTTTCAGTTCACACCCAATGTCCAGGGTGGCTCCCCGCTGTCGGCGACAGTGTTCGGGGTCTCTTTTGCCATCGGTTGGACCCCCTGTATCGGCCCTATACTAGGCGCTATTCTGATGGCCACGTCTAATGCTGCTAGTGCCCAGGCTGGAATGATTTATCTAAGTGCCTACTCGGCAGGACTGGCGCTACCTTTTCTTGCCAGCACTTTACTGATTAACCGATTTGCTCTGCATCGGCAAAGCCTGGGAAGGTGGAGTGCCTATGCTCGCCCCGTGGCGGGCACGATTGTGATCCTGATGGGTATTGCTATCGTTACGGGGTATATGACACGGCTTTCAAGTATCATGGTTGACCTTTTCCCCTCCCTGGCGACCCTGGGGTAGCCAGGCCGTCAGAGAAGTAGAGATTAATTTTCATACTGACTCCTTAGGAAGCTGATTAGGCTGAGCTAGTCTCCTAAAAGGAGATTATTTTTATAATGCTTAGAGCTTAATTGCTTTCACTATTAATTTAGTTCTTCACCTAATTACTTTAATTAGGAGCTCGTGGCGAGGTAACGTACAAGCGCAGCGAACGCTTCAGTGTTTTTTTGAAAAAAACATTTATTATAGTAGGCCTTCCTGAATCCTAGCTGAATAATAAAAATTATGGCAAGTAACGCACAGCTACCTGGTTTATCTTTATATTTCGTGAGTATCTATCAGATTACCTTTCCTTGATTTTTCTTTTGGGTTGTTCTAGCTTTATCATGCCAAGCAGAAACTATGGTAAATAAAATATGGTTTAAAAAATGGAGAACCGAGATGGACTTAAAAAAATATGAAAACTGCATTGAAGCTTGTCACGTATGCGCTGCTTATTGTGACAAGTGTGCAACTGAGTGCCTAAAAGAAGACAACGTAAAAATGATGGCGGAATGTATTCGCCTTAACATGCAATGTGCTCAAATTTGTCGGTTAGCTGCCTCATTTATGGCACAAGAAAGTGAGTTTGCACACGAGATCTGCCGTCTATGTGCCGACATTTGTAAGAAATGTGGTGATGAGTGTGCAAAACATGATGCACCTCACTGCCAAGAGTGTG
>NZ_JBANSN010000059.1:0-8753 GCF_037070215.1 Vreelandella arctica
AAATGAGATTTCAGTCGGAAAGTTCATAGCATGATCCTCCATCAGGTGGAGGTCAAAGAATGGCTCAATTCACGCTCGTCATGTGCTAAGGTTAATTCATGGTCAGGGCTCGACCCAAAGCAGACATGTCAGCAACGGCAGCAGGCTCGTTCATTGGGATATGTAGCAGGCAAAATGCTTGGTGCGATACTGCCGAGGCAACTTCTGAAGGAGAGAAATTGCCAAAAGAGCTTTTTGTTATGGAGTTTTCATAACGTCCCGCATGGCTGGTGAGACTACAGCGATTGGTAAAAAATTTTACAGTGTGCATGTTACGTTAATGACAGCTATGCCTCCGGATCACCGCCATGCCCATGCCCTTTGTTAGGCGGGCTACCTGGAATCCACCACTGGTTGGCCACTTGTCCAGCTTCCTCGCTATCCATGCCTTTTGTCTTCCACATGGAAAACAGGATTGAGCCACCTATAAGAATTCCCGTTATTAACAACGCTATCTCGGTGGGAATGACCTTAGTTCCGAACCAAGCATTGAGCACCATCTTAACGCCGACAATAACTAGCACCAGCGATAAACCATACTTAAGATAGTGGAAGCGATGAATGATGCCTGCTAATGCAAAGTAGAGTGCCCGCAAACCAAGGATTGCAAAAACATTCGAGGTATAGACGATGAAGGGGTCTGTCGTTATGGCAAAGATCGCCGGTATGGAGTCTAGTGCAAAAACAACATCCGTCAGTTCAATTAGAATCAACACCAGAAATAGAGGCGTCATATAACGGACGCCTTCCACTGTCACAAAGAAGCGAGACCCGGAAAAGTCTTGCGTAATTTTAAAGCGCCGACGCATAAACCGAACGATGCGGTTATTGTCGACATCCGGCTCTTGACCAACAGTTACTAGCATTTTGATCCCTGTTAGGATCAAGAAGGCACCGAAAAGATAGATAACCCAATGGAACGCATCAATAATTGAAGCACCCACCAAAATCAGTGTCCCACGCATTACCAATGCACCCAGGATACCCCAAAAAAGCACACGGTACTGATACTGCGGGGGTACCGAGAAGTGAGTGAATATCAACACGAAGACAAAAATATTATCGACACTAAGACTCTTTTCAATCAGGTAGCCAGTCAGGAACTGGTATCCTTCTGCTTCTCCCATGAAAACAAACATACCACCGGCAAAAATCATCGCCAGCACGAGGTAGCCCAGGCTTAGCCAAAGGGCATGCCTTACTGTTATTTGCTTTTCACCCCGATGCAAGACTCCCAGGTCCAGGGCAAGTACCACTAGGACGAATAAATTAAATCCAATCCACATCCATATTGTGTTCATCTGTTATCTCATTTGCACAAATTGGTGGTTTGTTGAGCCTTAGCAATTTGATCAAGCGGCTGATGTTAGGCTTACCGTACTGATTCGATCGCCGAGCATATCCCTGACCTGCACCTTTACACCTTCCACAATCACTGACGAACCTACGACAGGATTTTTGTCTGTTAATTGATTCTTAATCAATTGATCCAGTGTTAGCTCTCCTTCCTTGCCTAGGTAGATACCATAGGAAGCCCAGACGTCATCAATCCGGGTGCTGCCTTTCAAAGGAAGCTCAGTAGGTAAAGGAAGCTCAGTAGGTAGAAGCTCGCGATAGCTCGCTTCTAGCGCCTGCGAAAAAACACAATCAACAGAAGGTCTGAGGTGGGGCCTCAGCACGACAAAGAGATGATCCCCTGCGTACAGTAGGGTAGAGCCTCTAGGCGGAATAACATCTGGACCGCGAGTGATCATGGCAACCACGCTACTGTCAGGTAGCGCCATTCTTGACAAAAGTCGCCCCGCAGCCCGAGGGTTATCTCCCAGTGTGTATTCCACAATTTCGGCATCTATATCACCAAGCGCAGAGATTTCCAGAGTCGCCGCAGGTTGTGCCGGAGGCATCTCTGTCACGCCGAGTTTTCGCGCCACCCATGGGAGTGTCGAGCCCTGAACCGTTGCGGAAAGTAGTACAACGAAGAACACTACGTTGAAGATAAGGGGGGCTTCGGGCAAACCGAACATCAATGGGAATATAGCCAGAATAATAGGCACTGAACCGCGTAGCCCTACCCAGGACACCAGCGCTATTTCCCGACGATTAAAACCAAAAACTTTCAGTACCGGAACAACCACCGCTGGCCTAGCGACAAGCACCAGAACCAGCGCAACCATCAAACCTTCCAGCCAGACATCCAGTAGGGACATAGGATCAACCAATAGCCCCAACACAACAAACATGGTTATCTGGCTAAGCCAAGCCATGCCATCGTGGAACCGGAATGTACTGAGCTGAAATACGAAGCGGCTGTTGCCAACAATCACCCCAGCTATGAATATGGCAAGAAACCCACTTCCTCCGAGATTAGCCGCTATTCCGAAAGCCAATAACCCACACGCAGCTACCATGACCGGGTACAGGCCCGCGGCCACTAACTGAATGCGGTTGATGACTTTTACGGAAGCCCACCCGACGGAAAGCCCAACAACCGCCCCAATACCCATTTGCATGATAAATAGCTGGAGCAGTTCTGCCCCAAACGCCATGTCATTTACCAGCATCTCCAGCAGACCGACTGTAAGGAAGATGGCCATAGGGTCGTTAGACGCACTTTCGATTTCCAAGGTAGATTTAAGGCGTCGGTTAATATGGATACCCGCATTACGCAGCAAAGAAAATACCGCAGCTGCATCCGTTGAGCCGACAATGGCACCGAGTAATAGTCCTTCAAGCATCGACAGATCAAGAATATAGGCTGCCGCCAGCCCAGTTATGACGGCAGTGACCAGTACGCCCAGTGTTGCTAGCACTGAGGCTGGCTTCCATACCAGCTTGATGGATGAAAATGGGGTCTGTAGGCCCCCATCAAAGAGGATCATTGCCAGGGCCAAGGTTCCTAGGGCATGAGCGGCGACCGGATTATCAAATGCAATGCCACCAATCCCGCCCTCGCCAGCCAACATTCCAGTCAACAGGAACAACACCAGTACTGGCAGTCCAAGTCTAGCTGACAGCTTGCTCGACAGAATGCCAAACAGGATCAGAATGGCCGCCAGAAGTATCAGTTGATCAATTGCGAACATAGGTGATCACCTTTTGCAAACAGAGCTGCAACTTCATCACGCAACTCCTTAGGGTGTGAGTTCCAGTTCCTTGCGGATTTCTTCTGCTGTTGGTCGCAATTGGGCGAGTCCCTTCTTTGTGCGCCTTTGACTCAGATAATAAAGAATTGGGGACGCAATAAAGACTGATGAACTGGTGCCTATCACAATGCCAAACAGCATGGGTAACGCAAAGCTTGATACAGCTGCTCCACCGGCAATGCCCATGGGCAACAGAGCTAGAAAGGTCGTCACCGACGTAAATACAGTGCGGGTGAGGGTCGATGAAATACTTTCGTTCAGCAGCTCCAGCATGGGACGATCCGGTGTAATTCGCATGTTCTCGCGGATACGATCGAACACCACCACCTTATCATTGACCGAATACCCCATCAGCGCGAGCAACGCGGCGACTGCCGTCAGGTTGAACTCAACGCCGACGAGGGCAAAGAACCCAATGGTCTTGGTGAGATCCAACGCAATGGTTAGGGTGGCTGCCCATGCGAAATGGGATTCAAAACGGAACCAGAGGTAAGCTAGCATTCCTGTGCCAGCCAACATGATTGCCAGGATCGTGGCATCGCTGAACCCACCGCTGACCTTCGGCCCTACCATATCTACCTTCGGGAATTCAGCACTAGAGTCGACGGATGAGACCGCCGCTTTGAGCAATGTTACCTGCTCCGCCGTTGCCCCAGGTGTGCCTTGTTCAGCTGGCAGACGGATGAGGTAACGTCCACCATCTCCGACCTCCTGAATAGCGGCGCTTTCAAGCTGTTGCTCCTGTAGAGTGGTTCGCAATTGCTCTACCGGTACTTTAGATGCCTGCACTTCAACAACCGTACCACCGGTAAAATCAACGCCGTATTTCAGCCCCGGCTGTACAAATAGGGCGATAGCCGCAATTGAAAGCACTGCCGATACCACGAGTCCAATCACCCGTCCACGCATAAAATTCACACCGCGCGCGCTCAAACGATCCAGCCAGGCAATACCAGAAATCACTAACGGCTCCCTTTCACGGCCTCTAATGCGCCATTCCATGAGCAGGCGGGTGACAGCAATCGCCGTAAACAGTGAAGTCACCAGACCAATACCGATAGTGACGGCAAAGCCCTTGACTGGTCCGCTGCCAAACAGGAACAGCAGGCTGACCGCGATCAGGGTGGTGAAGTTGGAATCCAGAATCGTCCTGTAGGCCTTACCAAACCCTTCCCTCAGTGCCACCCATGCAGGCTTCCCCCGTCGAGACTCTTCACGAATACGTTCGTTGATCAAAATGTTGGCGTCCACTGCCATGCCAATGGTTAGGATAATCCCAGCAATACCCGGCAGGGTAAGGGTCGCACCCAACAGACTCAATATCCCGAAGACCAATCCGATATTCACCGTTAGCCCCACACAAGCGATCAGCCCCCAGCGTCCATAAAGCCCTATCATGAAGGCAATCACCATGGCTGCACCAAGCAAGCCAGTGGTTAACCCCATCGTGATGGCGTCACTGCCCAGGTCCGGGCCAACCGTACGTTCCTCTACCACATGCAACGGTGCCGGCAAGGCCCCGGCACGCAGTAGCAGGGCCAGGTCACCGGCTTCCTTGGATGTAAACTCGCCGCTGATCTCTCCACTGCCGCCACTAATTACGCTACGAATCACCGGGGCTGTGATTACTTTGCCATCCAGCACAATGGCCAGCGGTCGGCCAATGTTATCTCGGGTCATGTCTCCGAAAAGCTGCGCGCCTTTATCGTCCAGTTTGAAATTAACTACCGGTGATCCCGTATCCGGATTGAAAGCCATGTGGGCATCACGAATATGTTCACCTGCCATAGCCACCCGTTGTTCCAGTTTATATAGCCTATCGTCGTAGGCATCTGGCAGGGTTATCGATGGGATACTTTCTTGCGTAGCCCAGTGAAAGGTCATTTTCGCTGTGGTACCTAGTAATTCACGGATCTCACTAGGGTCGGCGACACCAGGCATTTGCACCAAGATGCCGTCGTTGCCTTGACGGGTAATACTGGGTTCTACAAGCCCTGTTTCATCCAGTCGCCGCCGAACCACTTCCAGACTTCGCTCAACCGCATCCCGGGTAATATTCTCCCGCCAAGATTCGGTCAGCGTCAGCAACAGTTTGTCATCATTCAAATCCACATCGAACCGGCGTTTGCCATCCGGTGTTTCCATGGACAGCTTGTGGGCAAGACTGGTGGCTTCGGGCATACGCTCGGGCTGATGCACCGGTAACTCAATGCCCTTTTCAGTATTCTGGGAGCGCCCGTATTGAATACCCGCCCCACGCAGTGAGGTGGCTAACTCTTCAGCCACCGCCTCGTGCTCGCTGGCAAATAAGTCCTGGATATCTGCTTCCAGTAGCAAGTGTGAGCCACCCTGAAGGTCTAGCCCAAGGGAAACAGTGTTTTGCTGATACCAGTCCGGTAGCTTACTAAAGAGATTCGGAGAAAGGAGATTTGGTAATGCACTCAGCAAACCGAGCACAATCACCAGGCCGTAGACCACGGCCCGTGAACGCAGCGATTTCATGGGTAATCCTCAATAAAAACTTAACTAACTCGGATGGCAGTGCAGGCCACAGCCATAAAAAAGGGGGATTACGCCAGAGGGGGGGCGCGAAGAAGGGGGAGCAGAAAGCGGGCGGCTAAGGGAGAATATTTCGCACCCGGGCTAACGACACAAGTGATACTACACAGATCGGACCATACGACTGTAGAATCGACGCGCCACCAATCGGGAGAGTCTCTATCATCAACCGGTGAAGTGATTTTTTCGTGGTTAGTACTCCTCGCCCTAAAGGAGTCATTGTGTTGAGCAACAACTAAATTATCAAAAGGACCGATAAACCCTTGATCTAATCGTGTAACAGAGGCTTGGTGATGGCTGACGGAAGAAAGAAAAACGAGCAGCAGTGCCAGTAGTGTAAACACTACCATGGACATTCTAAGTCGATGCTGATCAAGTTGGAGCGCTTTGTTATTCATTCTTTTTCCCTGTGTACGCCAGGAGTTTCGCGTGCACGCATGGAATAGTCAACGAGATTACTTCCTAGCTCCGGAAAAAGCCTAGGGGTTAGCATTGTCACGACACAAAAGAGCTAGCTAATAAGCACAATGGCATGGAGAAATTGGATACGGAACACTCGTATTCCGAGAAACCGACATCGAAATTATTTCTTTCCCTGCCAGCAAGTATCTACTGCTCTACTCATGTCTCGAAAAATCCTAGATCAACTGTCCTGGGTACTTTGCCTAAGCCCTGAAACTGTCTATGAAACCAGAGGTGATCAAGGATCAGGTCCGCAACGTTGCACAGACCGGTATTATTGCCGAATTTTTACGAGAGTGGGACCAAGCTTCTAATGCGGAGCTGCCTCACCCAGCCAATAGAATGGTGACGATGCAGCGGCTGTGGCTCTAAGGTTTATTGGTGGTGTAGCAGACAAGACGATAAGGCACTTTGGACAAAAGATTATGGCCAGTGATGAAAACGATGTAGCACGTGTCATAAGCTGGTTTCGCAGCTACGTCTAGATGAGGAGAGTGAAGAGTCAGTGCGCAGCAGCTAACCCTCGGTTCAACCAACCGCTCGCTGTGGGTAGGGCGTTGACTCGGCCTAGGCTGAATGGCAGAACTGTGACGCCCGCAAAGCGTTGATAGTATTTCAGTGCCGATTGGGGTTAGCGACCAAACAACTGCAAGAAAGCAATAAAGGGGCAGCCGCTTTATTGCTCCACACCTTTCGGCAGCTCATGCTAATTTCTACATCAGATAATACTAAAAGGCAGCTTTTGGCCGGTTAGCGACGGTCGGAATCATATCGTCGCTATACAAACGGGTCTATCCTGCATTACTCAGTGGTTACGCGTACTTAAAGCCACATAAAAAATAAAACAAGCGATAGGACGGGTTAAGCATATCCGCCCTGGCGAATGTGGGCTATGTACGCGATTACCTCGTAAGCTCTTCCTTGAGCGGTTAGTTGCTGGGCTGTCTGTCCACCGAGGGCCGAAATGGGATATGTTTGATACCATGCCCAGGCGGAGGATCGAGAGCCTGCCCAAGGTTCGATCTGGTCCAAAATAGCTTGAATTAACTTTTCTCGATCTTGCCTTTCGTTCTGGTAATCGCGGTAGCGGGCCCATACAAGGCCAGCTCCGAACATGAGTAGAGCGGAGAAAAGAATGCCGAGGGGGAGAAGTATAGCCAAAGCATCAGGCGATAAAGATGGCATGTTTAGGCTCTCCTTCGGTGTTTAGGGTTCGCATTATGACTTGTTTCGTTTGGATACAAATTTCTGAAACGATGGTGATTATCTTTGAGACAGCCTGGTTTAGATAACGTCCTCCAGGCCGACCGAAGTTGGATACTCTACGCTCGTCGCGGTTATCTATAAATTTATCATATTCACCCAGCCGTGAGGTTTCGGCCAGGTACTGCTCAAGCCGCCTATTGCCCGTCTGGTGCTAGCTCGTGATTATATCGGCTCGTTTTGGCCGTCCAGTACCATCTGCAACCTGTCGGCGATTAGCGTTAAAGTGAACCAAATCAATAAATTAATAAAGATTAATATGCTTCAGGTGGCTGACTACGATGGCTATACGAAAAATAAGTGATCTTAAGCCGGTTTTTAGTGGTGATAACGTTGTCGAATGGCAATCGCCAGCGGGTACAAGGTTTCGATACGAGCGGGATCGCTGTGCAGTGGGTCAGGAAATGTTGCCAGGAAGCGAAGTGTACGATTGGTACGTGCTGGCTAAGAGTGATCTTAGCCATGCTAAGAGAATGGTGTTCGGATTAATTAATGAAGATGAGTTCTGAACATTACAACAAAGAGGCATTTCGTAGAGGCCGCCCGGGTCAGCGCTGAATAAGAGCAATCAATACAATAAATTGCGTTGCTCGGATGGAAGTAGATAGCTTTGTGCCTGCTTAAGTATTGTTATGCACGTTGCAGACCTACCGTAAAAATGCCACCTCAAACAACTATCGAGTCACGTCTTTCATCGTAGAAACGGCTATAGTCCTTAATTAAAACGTCCCTTATTAGCCTTACGAGAGTTAGGTAAACGTATAGAAGACATCTTAGGGAGCAAGGTTATCGGCTCGCACTGTAATGTCGCTGCGATCCTATACAGCATCTCAATGGTGATGCTCACTTCTCCACGCTCTATCCTTCCCATGTAGCTACGATCAATGCCTGCTACTAATGCAAAGCGATCCTGAGAGAGGCCATTCGCTCGGCGCTTTTCCCTAATGTTTTTTCCGATAGCGACTGCCAGCTCTTCCATATCTGCCTCATTGGTCATGAGGCAGGACTATCGAGCGTTGCGGCCTATCAAGCCACGGCTTATAATCCGTATTTTCACTCCTTTGATGCCCATACCCATGTCCCGTAACCTCCCGAGCATAGATAGGCGAATCATTGAACTCTTACTGAAACCAGAAAATGTAACATTCTGCGTTCAAAGCCTTCGGGATGCGTATTCCGGCGAACGTGACCGGTCATTCCGGTGATCGTGACCGATTTGCACACGGCCTTCACGCTGGAGAGAGTTTTGTACGCTGAGCGGTCACGATGGGTCAACCGATTCCGTTT